>CAYNXM010000111.1:0-13934 GCA_964401105.1 uncultured Lyngbya sp.
TGTAATTGGGTAACATCCACCAACAACCGTTTATACATCGGTTGGTTCGGTGTCCTGATGATCCCCACATTATTAACCGCGACAATCTGTTTCATCGTTGCATTTGTTGCAGCACCCCCCGTTGACATCGACGGAATTCGTGAACCTGTAGCCGGTTCATTAATGTATGGAAACAACATCATCTCTGGTGCAGTTGTTCCTTCATCTAATGCAATTGGATTACACTTCTACCCCATCTGGGAAGCAGCTTCCTTAGATGAGTGGTTATACAACGGTGGTCCTTACCAATTGGTAATCTTCCATTTCCTCATTGGCGTATTCTGCTACATGGGTCGTGAATGGGAATTATCCTACCGTTTAGGAATGCGTCCTTGGATTTGTGTTGCTTACAGCGCACCTGTAGCCGCAGCCACAGCCGTATTCTTAATCTACCCCATTGGTCAAGGATCTTTCTCTGACGGAATGCCACTCGGTATTTCTGGTACATTTAACTTCATGTTAGTGTTCCAAGCAGAGCACAACATCTTAATGCACCCCTTCCACATGTTGGGAGTAGCCGGTGTATTTGGTGGAGCATTATTCTCTGCAATGCACGGTTCTTTGGTAACTTCTTCCTTAGTACGTGAAACAACAGAAACCGAATCTCAAAACTACGGTTACAAATTCGGTCAAGAAGAAGAAACTTACAACATCGTAGCAGCTCATGGCTACTTCGGTCGTTTAATCTTCCAATATGCTTCATTCAACAATAGCCGTTCTTTGCACTTCTTATTGGGTGCATGGCCGGTAGTCGGAATCTGGTTTACTGCTTTAGGTGTATCCACCATGGCATTCAACCTCAACGGATTTAACTTCAACCAATCCGTAATTGATTCCAGCGGTCGGGTAGTCAATACCTGGGCGGATGTAATCAACCGGGCTAACTTAGGGATGGAAGTAATGCACGAGCGTAACGCTCACAACTTCCCCTTAGACTTAGCTAGCGTTGAGTCTGCGCCTGTTATCAACGGTTAATTCTTTAACTGAATAACCCTAAAACGCTCTCCTACGGGGGGGCGTTTTTTATTGGGGAAATTTCCCGCTAAAATCAACAGTAGACGAATTAATCTTAAGAAGAAGCATTAACAACTGTCAATGGAAGTATTAGAGATTAAACGAGAAATCGAAATGTTATCTGAGCGCCTGGGTAAAACTCAGGACTATCTTTGACCTAGCTGCATTAAATGCTAAAATCGCGGATTTGGAACAGGTTGCGGCTCAGCCGGAATTCTGGGATAATCAGGCGATCGCTCAAAAGACGCTGCAAGAACTTAACGATCTTAAATCTATTGTGCAACAGCAGCGGCAATGGGGTCAAATGCTCGAAGATACACAAGCTATTTTAGAGTTATTGGATCTTGAAATAGATGAAGCTTTATCTCAAGAAGCACAGCAAAATCTGACTCAACTGAATCGAGAGTTTGACCAGTGGGAGTTACAACAACTGTTATCGGGTACTTACGATAAAGATGGCGCAATTCTAACGATTAATGCCGGGGCAGGGGGGACAGATGCTCAAGACTGGGCAGAGATGCTGCAACGAATGTATACTCGCTGGGGAGAGTCGAAGGGATATCGCGTCCATTTAGCCGAATTATCCGAAGGAGACGAAGCGGGAATTAAATCAGCAACCCTGGAAATTGAAGGCCGTTATGCCTACGGTTATCTCAAGTCAGAAAAAGGAACCCATCGGTTAGTCAGGATTTCTCCTTTTAATGCCAATGGTAAACGCCAAACCAGTTTTGCTGGGGTGGAAATTATGCCAATTTTAACCGAAGAAACAAAATTAGAGATTCCTGAAAAAGATTTAGAAATTACTACCTCTCGGGCGGGAGGAAAAGGGGGTCAAAATGTTAACAAAGTCGAAACCGCTGTGCGGGTAGTTCATCTTCCCACAGGGATTGCAGTCCGTTGTACTCAAGAACGATCTCAGTTACAAAATAAGGAAAAAGCCCTGGCTTTATTAAAAGCAAAATTACTGATTATTGCTCAAGAACAACGCGCTCAAGAAGTAGCTGAAATTCGCGGAGATTTAGTCGAGGCCGCCTGGGGAAATCAAATTCGTAATTATGTGTTTCATCCCTATCAAATGGTGAAAGATTTACGCACTGGGGTAGAAACAACAGCAATTAATGATGTGATGAATGGGGAACTCGATGCATTTATTGAAGCTTATTTGCGTCAAGAAAACCAGGTAATTACTAGCGAATCTGCCTAAACTTATTTAAGAAATAGTTATGGAGATGTTGGCGTAAACTAATGTCTCCATGAGAGAGAAACTCTGACTTGCGGCACAAGGGCAGAATAAAGTAAAGATTTGTGTATAGATTATATCAAACAGAGGGAGAGAGGGAAAAAAGAGGATAGGCGGACAATTGTAATTGTCAATGCCCTGATACTTGAACTTCTCGAAGAAAAAAATAGTTATGATATTGAGCTACAGTAACCAAAGGGGGTAAATTTCCGACACCAGCAGGTATCAATAGCTGATAGGCTTCGGTTGTGATCAAGCGCACACAAATTTTGCGATACGTGCTATGCACAGGCTACGCCAACGCAAAAACGAGCAATATCTCAACAAATTTGTTAATAATAGAGTAAGAGATTCTAAGCTGCGGTTAATCGTGGCATTATTCAATTCTGACAACGGGTGTAATCCTCGGTTCAATGTGCTAAAGCAGTCAGATAAACAATTAAGTATTGGTTAAGTGAGGTGGTTCTAACCTCAACTCACGGGTTGTGCATTTGTACTCAAACACACTCTAAACCTTAAAGATTTTTTTAGTAAATAGCGGGGTGTTGGCAGGAGAGCCACACCTGATTAATTAGGTATTCGTAATCAGTTTTAAGTCGGGAAAGCACTTATGGCGAAGGGAAATCGATCATCAAAACTATTTAATTCTCTGTTTCAGGGAATATATCGGCTTTTCCGGAAAGGGAGGCAAGCAATAGCGCATCGGCTACAAGGTTGGGCGATGAAAATCAACCGCCGCAGTCGTTATAATCAGGCAGGGTTTGTATTGCCAACGGTCACAATGGTATTGTTGGTGGTAGTATTGTTATCCCTGGCTATTACGTTTCGGGCTTTTGACCGGGCGAAAGATGCTCGATTTACCCGTGTGAGTGAGGCAACACTACAAGCTGCCACTCCGGCTATTGACCGAGCCAGAGCAAAAATTGCCAAAGTTTTACGAGATCTAGAGGAAGATCCAACTGGAGAAATATCCGATCAAGATATCTATAAAAATTTAACCTTGTCTGGAGCCTATACATTTCCAGATGAACAGGTTCTTCAGGTAAGCTACGATATCAATGACAGTGGTTCAATTGAGCCTAATGGGGGAGATACTGATCGAGGTGGCTTGCTGGGTGTAGAAGATTCAGAAATACGGGATAACGAGCAAATCACAACCGCTTGGCGATTTCCCATAGATACCAATAATAATGGTGCTTTTGACAGCTTTACACTTTATGGGATTTACTTCAGAAACCCAGAAATTGGCTCAATAAGAACACCACTTGATGCTCGAAGTTTACCCCTACCTCCATTCACGATTGATGATCGTCAAGAATGTGCCTTTATTAGTGGCTCAAACGATAACTTGGTGACTGATGAAGGCTGGGTACCGATGATAGGGAAGTTAAAGAAAAGTTTCTTTGTCTACACAGTTAGTGTACCAATTACCCCAGACATAAAAGAGGATCAAGGTTTAGGTGAAGAATATGAAACTTTGCAAGGTGCTTCAGGATTTTCACCCCTTGAATATCAGCAAGAATGGCAGCAGAAACTATTTACAGGTGTTGTTTACAAAGATGATTTAGAAATTGCTCCAGGGCCGGAATTCAACTTTAATGGCAGTTTGCTCACAAAGAGTAACTTAATTATTTCTCATTTTGGTAAAGGTATAACTTTGTATCAAGTTAGTTCTAAAGACTCCTGTTTCTACCAGGAAGATTTAAGTAAGATTCAGGTTGCAGGTAATGTCATTAACGACATGGTAGGACGAAGTGATTATCAAGAAGCAGCAGAAGTTCACCTATTTCAGGGTAGAGATGACAACCCGATAGTAACAGAAATTGAAACAGCAACCCAGTCAATTGATGGGGGTGGCACAGATGCCAAACTCTATCTCTACAATGACGCTGCATACGAAAAACGCCTAGAGTCTTTAGTAAAATGTCAGCTTGACAGTGCAGCAGCTAGCGATCCACCCCTAGTTACACGAATAGTACAGCGTCAAAGGGGTGAAGATCCAACCCTAACACTAGATAAAGCTCGCAGAGATCAGCTGACAAACTACTTTAGCAATCGACTAAGAAAAGTTCCTATCGCAGAAGTTGCCATTGATGATGATGAAGGACTAGATGGTTGTGGATATCTACAAGGTGCGGCAGAAACCCTAGCCCCCCCCGATGAATGGGCAGATATTGATCAAAGCGGAATTAATGTAAGAGCGGATCAACCCGAAGCAACAGAACCCAATGAACAAGAAGAAGCTGGTGTAGAATTGGTTTTGGGCGATCGCCTCAAAGTCGGGATTAACTTACCTGCTTTAGAACTCAATGACGAGGAAAAATGGGTTCCAACAACTAAACTATTAGGAACCTGGACAAATGGTGAAGACCGTACACGGGCTACAGAAGCCGAACCACTGCCCTCAGCCGGGGACCTAACTCGGGATGGTTTTTGGGAAAAAGCCGCTGCCCGACAACCTACAACTGCACTCAAAGGGATTGGTGGACTGCGAGTAATTACAGGTGCAGGATATTATGATCCTGACCGAGTAAATTCATTTTTAGAAACTCGCCCCAAGTCAATAGATCCTAATACGGGCAATGTTTCTAATACATATAATGATCCAGCAACAGCGATTGATGAAGTCTTTGAAATAGTCTGGCCAGATACAATGCCTATGTCTAGCCCCGATCCAACTGAAACTAGAAAGGGCGATCTACAGATGCGGGCAACAGCAGTTTATCACTACGCTCAAGATGCCTTTAATCCGCCAGCAGATGCAGTTCAAGAACCTATTGCCTGTGTCAGCAGTTACTACGATCCAAGTACCAGTATCACAGCTCAAAATGAAGGTGGTTTACCCTGGAATGATGATCCTAATGGTGCTTCCAATAACGGCATTGTTTATGGTAAACCTCAGACAGGTAGACCAGGAGGAGCTGCTTTAAACGGTACAACTGGACTAATCACTATTACTGGCGCTGTGCCAGAATTAGCAGATCAAGCGAATTATGTTTTTCCCGACGGACGCTTTGCTAACGAGCCGCTTCGTGATGCGCTGATTAGTTTATCAGAAGGAATTGCAGCAGATAACCTAACCTTATCTCAACAAGCTGCTATTGACTCGACTCTCTGTGCAATTGATATTGCTAACGGTGATTTAACGCCAGATGATAGCTTTATTCCTCATGGGGCAATTCGAGAAGTAGCCATGCTGAATGGTCGGGAAGTTAAAGCAATTGATGCAGATGATACAACAACGACAGAGGTTGATGAAACCTTTACTTTGAGTAGTACTTTAGCTCAACCAGCTCAACTGTCCGGTAATTACGATTTACCCCTTGAAGATCGTCAGCCTCTGGAAGTTCGGTTAACTGTCATTGACCTTGATGTCATTCGGCAGCAAGAGATTAATTCTAACTTAGGTATAGATGGTCTTGAAGAAGAATATTTACTACCCCATAGCGGTATTATTTATGCCAGTCGAGATGATGCCTTACCTGATCGTAGCGATCGCACACCAGATGACACAGGCGATGAGATTGATGAGAATCAGAGTATTGCAGTCAGTCCAGTTGATTTTAAACTCGATCCAACACGTCGCCCTAATGGAATTCTCCTAGTGAATGGTAAGAGTCTGTGGCGCAATGAAAGTTACGACGGAGCAAGAGTCCGAGACGTTTTGAAAGAAAAAGGGTTAACCCTAGTTTCCAACCTTCCAGTCTATATCCAAGCTCAGCGAGATGGTAATAAAGGAGTCTTTAACAGTCACGATACCCTAGAGTTTGGTGAAGATGAAATTGAGTGGGGTTTTAACAACTTCTATGGCCGACAAGACCCTGTTCAAGACTTTGCTTGTCGTGGAGGTGATCCCATTCGTGAGGAGCTAGACTATCCCTGTGGCGGCGATAACTGGCGGCCAGCAACAATTTTTGCAGATGCCATTACCCTGTTATCGGATAATTACCGCTTTGGCTATCGCAATGAAGGAGACTTTGACCACAGGAATAATGCAGCCAATGCTATTGTTGGATATGACTGGGATAATGATGGTGATCCTCTAGGAACACAGGCTATTGCAGAAGATCAAGTTCGACTAGACTTGAATGGTGACGGCAATGTCACAAATGCAACTATTCAAGAAGATCAAGTCACTGCTAAAATCGCTCGTCAATTGAATGGCTTTAATGGTTACAACGACTTTGTTGTCAATGGTTTGAGTAGTGGTATCACATTCGGGATTGAAGATGACCCAGATAATGATGGTGAAATCGATAGCATAACAGATGATGATTTTGATGATGCATCCTACCGAAATAATGATAACAATGCTGTAGACAGTTCCTACTTCAATAACTTTGTTACTCCAATTCAGCGACGGGGTGAATTTCCAGAATACGTCATGGAAATTTGTCAGAAGTTACCTGTATCAGCTTGTCAGCCAAATGATTGGGAAGTTATTGTTAATGGCGCATCCTGGAAGCCCAGCGCCGCTGATGCTGCTACTAAATACAACACCTTAGTGGGTGGAGGTGTTCCAAAAGCTAACCTTGATTCAGGAACAACTGCTGAACCTCCTGAGCAGCAATACCTACGTTATCCTCGTCGCATTGCATTTTGGCGTAAAGCTGGTAATGAGCTGAAGTTAGATGGTAGTGGTTTACCTATTCCAATTGCTATTGAGAGAAATAATCCTAACAATGTTGAGTGTTATTACTCTGGTGGCGTTAATGCTCCCGATACTGATGGCTGTAGCGCATTCAATGCAGGAAATATAAATCAACCTGACAATGCATTGTGGTTCAAAACTAATAATGCTGGTGAGAACTGGGGTTCAGATCATCCTCTGTTCTACTATGATCCAGGTGACCCAACTACATCAAGATTTAACTTCACGGCTAATGTGCAACAGCCTTTGTTAGTTCCCGTATTGCAAATTTATACCACAGACAATGAACCCGGAGGAGATGTAGGAACTCTTCCTGAAGGTGCAAGAGCTAATGCTGAAACACGGTGGCTACCTCGACCTGAACGAGATCTACAATTTAACTTTGTCATGGGTGCAGGAGATGTGCCTGGACGACCGCTTGAAACCAATGGGGGGTTACAAAACCTAGCTCGTGTCTTGGAAAACTGGCAAACTCCAAACCAGAGAGCAACAGATATTTTAGGTTCATTTGTTCAGACAGGTCGTAGCAGATATGCAACTGCGCCTTACTTATCGGCTAAAGACGACCTTAGTCTGTTTGGAGGAGATGAGATCAGGTACAACATTGCAAACGCACAGCGACGCATTCCATACTTTACTCCTCCCACACGGAACTGGGGATATGATGTTGGTTTGCTATCTCAGCCACCGGATTATTTTGCTCGGAAGTTTGCTCAGTTAGAATCTGAACAAAAATGTGAGGAAGATGAAGACGGCAATATCACTTCCTGCGATAAGCAATACACAGTAACTCAATACTTCAGAGAAGTGGGTAAAGATGACCCCTGGGTTAAAGGGTTGTTATGTGCCAAGGTTGTTGATAGAAGAGGTAATCCTGATGATCCTGATAATACTAGTTATCAAGAAATTGGTAATGCAGCTCCCGAAAATGCACGCGGTTCACAATGTGAGGAAAATGGATACGAGTAACACGGACTAACTAAACAAAAATGTAGGGGTAATTTAGCAGGGTTTCCAAGTGTTAGTTGCTCCTACAAAATCCATCACTAGCAAGATAGAGAAAGCAAAAACATGAAACAACAAAAACACATTCCCCGTTCCCACTCATCCACAGAGTCAGGCTACACTATTTTAGAAGGGATAGTCGCAATTATTGTAGTTGCAATTTTAATGACCGCAGTCACTCCGATGATTGTTTGGTCTGTTGCCACTCGTTTACAAGCCAAAAGGGTACAACTCTCAGCAAGTGCGGCTAGAAGCTACATGACATTTCTCAGATCAAATCCATCAGCAAATGCTCCCGGTAACGTTGGAGATGGTGATAACGTTCCTCCTGAAGCTGGACAGTTGAGTGATGGTAACGCAGCAAATGGTGAAAGTCGATGTACAACAGAAGAAGATGGTTACTGTGCAGGAAAACAGTTGTATTGTGTCAGCTTTGATGAAAATCCTGGGTGTCAAACAGACAGCTTAACAGATATGGTAGTTCAACCTATGGTTGTTGGAGACTTTCCCACAGATGCCAGCGGTCAGTTTGCTCCCGGTAAACCCTACGAAGTAGCTGTTCGAGTTTATCGTGCCAATGCCTTTTCTGGTGATTTTGGTGATTTAAAAGCTGATGAGGTTGATCGAACCAGTGCCACATCAAGCACATCTGAAGATGGAAATGTTGGTATTGCATTGTTAGGAAATCCTATACTTCCTCTAATTCAACTGAGAACCTCAGTTTCTTCTCGTAGCACCAGAGACGATGAGAAATACGATGAATTTTGCCAAGCGTTACCTGATTTATATAAAACCGATTGCGAACCGTAGTAGATGTTAAATTAAATATATATTTTGAAATGAAAACGTTATTCAAATTCCTACTCAATACTCAATTTAAACTGAATCAAGCAAAATCGGCTCAAGCTATTAGCGGTTTTACAATGATTGAGTTACTTATTGGTACAATTATTGCATTTTTAATTATTGGGCCACTCTTAGGATTTGTCGTCAGTATCTTGAATGATGATGTCAGGGAACAAAGCAAGTCTGCTGGAGAGTTTGAACTACAGGCAGCAATCGACTATATGTCGGAAGACGTGAGTCAAGCTTATTATATTTATACACCGGATCAGCTTGAAGATGTGGGTCCTCTACCAAATCCAGATAGAGGAGAACCCCTTCTAGTATTTTGGAAGCTAAAACGTCTTCGTGATGCAGTCCCACCTGCTAGTGAAATTGATAATACCGATCCGATTAATTGTAATCCTGATATTTGTGATGATGCCAGTGTTCGGGCAT
The DNA here is from genome assembly GCA_964401105.1 of uncultured Lyngbya sp. Classification (GTDB taxonomy): domain Bacteria; phylum Cyanobacteriota; class Cyanobacteriia; order Cyanobacteriales; family Microcoleaceae; genus JAAURB01. The sequence goes on from CAYNXM010000111.1 coordinate 9,231, forward strand.
TAGTCGCTTATTATTTAGTTGAAGATAATAGCCCTATATGGTGTCAACCCGAAGGTGATAATTGTCCTAAACGCATTGTTCGGTATGAGTTTAATGATGGATTGAAAAAACCAGGGGGTATATACTATAGCGAGGGAGAAGCTAAAAAAAGTCAAGTTAAGGATGATGGTTACAACGAAGGCTTTGATCAACAATTACTTTTTGAAGATAGTGAAGAGTCAAGACGAGAGGCTACAAACAATGTAACCACAGGCACTTTTGATTCCAACGGTGACGTTTTAATTAACTATGTTGATATTGATCCTGATGAATTTAGAATACCATTAGCAGATCCAGATGATCCAGATGACCTAGAACCTTTACAAAGGGTCAAATTTCAAATTCGACTTAATTCCTTACGACGCACAGATGCTAATGCTAAAAGCTGTACTGATGATAACCCTCCCATTGGTTCTTGTCCTCGGGCAAGTATCGAAGTTGAAGGATTAAAAATCAAGAATTAGTACGGAAAAATGAATAGATAAAAAAAGAAGTTTTATTGTTAATAACAAGTCATGAAATATACTCTTATAAAATGGTTATTTTCTAAAAATATCCAGTCTAAAAGCAAAACTCAACATTCTGAAGCCGGATTTAGTATGATTGAGGTAGTCACCGTTGTCATCATTATTGGCATTTTAAGTGCGATCGCTGTACCCGCTTGGGATGCTTTCGTTCAGCGTCAACGTATTCGAGCTATAAATAATCAGATATTAAGTACACTGCAAAGCGCTCAAACTCAGGCACGAGGAAATAAAGAAAGTATGAGCATTGTGTTTTATGCAGGCGATAATATTAAGAGATTTTTTGAAGCTGGTGATAGTAAGCTGTCATATAAAGTATTTCCAACAGATCAATATAATAACGATAATGAAATAAAGGAGGATATACCTTCAGAAACACTCAATATTGATGGTAATATCAATGAAGATAAAATTGAAATTGTCGTATTTACTGAAAATGATCCCGACCCTGAAGTAATCAATTTTAATGATCAAGGTGCGATTCCAGAGGATAAAAATACACCAGTCTATATCACTATAAGAACCGAGGATCGAGAAGATGGGCAAAAATGTACAGTGATACAAACATTACTCGGTTCAATGAGAACTGATGAAGGAAAATATAACGCTCCGAAGGGATGCCAGACTGATTAAAAATTAATATTGACAAAGAATATTATTCTGTGCGATCGCAGACTAAAATAATTAATTATAAAATACCCAAACTCTCCCAAAATCTATCAACTATATCGAAATCATTCTCTTTTAAATTTACGCGATCGCTTTTGCTCAGCTTACCGCCGTATCGGCTATAATATAGCTTGACCCCTGCCAACCTTCCCTTACAAAGGAGAGACGCTGCAAGCAGTTGTTTGAAATTTATGCGATCGCAGACTAAAGTAATTAATTATAAAATACTCAAATTATCTAAGAATCTAATTCTGGAAGCCCCCTAAATTCCCTGCCCCCAAACCCCCAATATTGGGGGCTTTGATAGATGGGGGATTTTGAACATTCCCCCCAACCTCCCCCCAACCTCCCCCCTTTATAAGGGGGGAATAAAAGGGGGGTGGGGGAATAAAAGGGGGGTGGGGGCAAAGGGGGCAAAATGATGTGTATCAACTATTTATTCTCCGTATTCAACTGCTTTTCTAACCGCCGACTGCCTACAGACATGGCGTAACAGAAAACCCAATACAAAATTCCAATAAACAAATAAACCTCAGAATATCGTCCGAGAAACTTAGGATTGGCTAATACAGACCGACTAATTCCCAATAATTCTACTAATCCTACAATCGCCAATAAAGTGGTATCCTGAAATAAACTAATAAATTGACCGACAATTGAAGGAATGGCAATCTTTAACGCTTGGGGCATCACAATTAAGCTAGTGGTTGATAGGGGATTTAATCCCAAAGCTTTTGCTGCTTCCACTTGCCCTCTGGGAATCGCTTGTAAGCCTCCTCGCACGTTCTCAGCCAGGTAAGCCGAACTAAATAGGGTTAACCCTACAATTGCCCGTAACACCCGGTCTGGGCGCATTCCTTCGGGGAGAAACAAGGGTAACAATACCTGTCCCATAAATAAAATAGTAATTAAGGGCAAACCGCGAATTAATTCAATATAAATAATTGAAAAAATCCGAATCACCGGTAAAGAACTTTGCCGCCCCAATGCCAATAAAACTCCTATGGGAAAAGATAATAAAATACTGATAATTGACATCAGTAATGTTAGCATTAAACCACCCCAAAGATTAGTTCCTACTGATTTTAATCCTAGTCCGCCACCAATTAACCAAATCGCTAGAATTAACGTAACAAACCAAGCAAAGGGTAACCAACGTAGCCAATTGGGTTTAGCATTTCCCAGTTGTTTTCCTGCCCAGGCGCTGGCAACGAGAATGACTAACATTCCCAGTAGTAACAGTCGATAAACCCAGCCAATAGGCAAAACAGCTAATAGCATCGCTGCAATACTGATGCCGATGACTACATTCTGACTGAATAAAACAGGGATATTGCGGGCAAGTCCTCCCCAAGTTAAGCCTACCAGAATACTAATTAAACCCAGTAAAATCCATAAACGCCAATATTGATCGTTAGGAAAACGCCCAACTGTAAACAAAGATAAGTTTGCTGGGATCACATTCCATTTTGCTGTTGTTGTTGCCCAAGAGAGAAACCCCGCAGCTATCCATAATAAAATAGCAACAATAACGAGAGTGATTAAACTATTGTACCAGGTATTAAATAGGTTATTGCGTAGCCACTCCGGCAATGAAACATTATCATCAGTTGGTGGCGCTATATTAGGCGGTTGGGGATGTGTTGGAGTCATAATTCATTGGTGAGTTATGAGTAATTATATATTTTCTGTCGCCCCATACATTTATTGCCCCGGTGACTTAACTCCCTTTTAAGTTCCCCCCTTAGCAAGGGGGGCGGAGGGGGGTAGCTGAGGGGCTTTGAAAACTTACCTTTCCCTTAATTGGACACTGCGGTTGAGTAAGTTCATACTGAGGGAAATTAATAAATTAATCGAGAGATAAGCAGCCATAATAATCAACATTACCTCAACTGCACGCCCACTTTGATTAAAGGTTGTATTGGCAACATTATAAAGATCGGCGTAAGCCACTGCGATCGCTAAACTAGAGTTTTTTGCTAAGTTTAAATATTGACTATTCAGCGGTGGAATAATCACCCGTAATGCTTGAGGAAATACCACTAATTGCATCACTGATCCTGATTTTAAACCTAGCGATCGCGCTGCTTCCCATTGACCTTTCGGCACCGATTGAATTCCAGAACGGACAATTTCAGCAATATAAGCCCCAGTATAAACCACTAACCCGAGTAAAATTGTACTAAATTCAATTGTTAATCGTAACCCTCCCTCAATTGTGCGGCCATTTTCAGCCACTTGAGGCGCTTGCCAATTGAGTCCAAACAGAATAATTAAAACGGAGATCGCCCCCATCACCCAGAGGCCAATCAATTGCGGTTGACCCGATGCCCCTGTTTCCACCATAATTTTAGTTCGCCAGCGGCCGATTAAAAATGCTGCGATCGCCAATATTACCAATATTGCTAACCATAACCAGACTAAATTCCCCGACGGCCAAGGAATATAAACCCCCCGCTGACTTAAAAATGTCGGCCCCGGCAAGGTTAGTTTATTACTGATATTGGGAAGTTGGAGAAATACTCCGTACCAAAATAATAGTTGCAATAATAGGGGAGTATTGCGGATAATTTCGACATAAACTACTGTGATTTTACGGATCAACCAATTATCGGAAAAGTAGGCAATTCCGGCAGCAATTCCCAATAGGGTTGTTAAAATAATCCCAAAAAACATCACCCGCAATGAGTTGACCAAACCCGCTAATAATACTTGTTTATAAGGATCAGTCGCTTGGTAGGGAATCAAACTTTCACCAATACTAAATCCGGCTGTACTATCAAGAAAGCTAAACCCGATTTTGCTACCCGTTTGTTGTAAATTACGACTGAGATTAATTCCCAATAGTGTAAAAACAGCAATAATTGCGATTACCGCCAAAACCTGAAGCGCAATCTTCCAAAATCGATCATCACGCCAAAGGGGGACTTTTTGATCCGGATTAACTATCATTTTTTATGAGTTGTTAGTTATAACGTTGCCACCGGTGCAACCCCAGCGCCTTCAGTCTACTCTTCTACTCTTCTACTCTTCTATTCCTCTACTTCCCCCCTTACTAAGGGGGGTCTAGGGGGGTAATGCTAGGGAATATAGGGAAGATTTTACCCCATCTCTAACGTCTCTTCCTCTAGCAATTAACGTAATGGTGGAGAATAAAGCAATCCGCCATTTGTCCACAGATCATTTTGACCCCGAGGCAGTTGAAACTGAGATCCTTGTCCTAAGTTGCGTTCATAAATCTCACCATAGTTACCGACGTGTTTAACGGCATTGGCGGCGAAATCATTACCCAGACCCAAACCTTCTCCTAAATCTCCCTCTGTCCCCAGAAAACGGCGAATGCTGGGATCTTCGCTGGTTGTTTTCAATTGTTCAACGTTTGCTTGATTAATCCCTAATTCTTCTGCTTCAATTAAAGCAAAAGTCACCCATTTAACCGTATCAAACCAAGGGGAATCATTATTAATCGTTA
>CAYNXM010000112.1:0-8612 GCA_964401105.1 uncultured Lyngbya sp.
AATCCCTTCTTCTTTGGTTTTTGCGTAAACTCGACTTTTTCTCCCGTTACTCCAGTTGACCACCGTCTGCACTTTACCGTAAGTGAAATTTTGCGCCCAGCTATTCTTGACGTTAGCAAAAGTTAGTGCAGTTCGTTTTACGTTCGTTAACGTTATACGTTGTCTACCGTTGTTTTTCCTCCTCTCTTTAGTCCAGTAAGGAGGTTTTTCGTATTTGTAGAACTCAAAAGTAACCTCAATCCCGTTATTTTCAGTAATTGGGACGGTAACGAATTCTTCGGTAGGAAAGTTTATCGCTATTTCTCGATTATCGAGTAGGCGCTGATTATTCAACACTTCAATTATCTGAGATTTAACTATTTCCTCTTTGCCCCTGATTAAAAAAGATTCAGACTTAACGTCTCTGTCAGGATAGAAGTAAACGGTTCTTTCTTGCCCCAACGGGTTAAAATCGTAATCGCCAAGATTGTTTAACCCGTAAAATTCGTCTATCCCACCTGCAACGACGTAACCCGCTTCGATACAAGCGTCTGAAAATTCATCAACAAACTCTTCGAGTCTATCTCTCCACGGCTCCGGTAAAGTTTCTTTAAAGCTGTTAAAAGAGGAGGAAAAACTCCACTCTTTGCCTTTCTCTTCACCCCAAGAATCGATAATATTAGGGTCGATAAAGTTTGATAGCGCCTCCCTTATTGATGGGTTTTTGTTCGCTCTCTTAATCAGTTTTCTGACATTTTTATAAGCGAAGAAGAGAGTATGATTTAAAGCGACGGTTGCAGTCTGACTCAAAAGAGCGCCCATTTCTCCCACCAGGTCAGCTACCGCTTCTTCTCCGACTCTCTGTAGTACCGATGCGGCTAACGCTTCGTTGACTACGACCATAGACGCACCGGGAACGGCTCCACAAAGCAGGTATCCAAAACTGCGACCTGCCACCCCCGCAGCCCTTTCTGATACCGCCTGCCACTGCTGCGCTAGCGAGTTGTCAATTGCTTCATCCGTGGCTTGCCAGTTGAATGACCATAGAGTGCTAAAACCGGACACTACCCAGTTCCATATTTTAGTGAAGTTAATGCTTCTAATAAAGGAGCTAACCGCGCTTGATATCCAGCCCGTTAAGCCTGAGAAAAAATTGTAGATAGATGACAGTATCCCACCGTCGTCGTTTGAATTAATGACTGACGTATTCGGATTAATTTCTCTGACTCCGTTAGAGCCTACCTGTCTTCGTATCGCCTTGCTTCTTAGATTACTCGAAAGAAATTGTAGTCTCATTTAATTAATAATATTAACGCTTAAAGGAGCGTTGTTTACTACATCTACAGGAGTTAGAACGTAATAAAACTGAGTTGAAGTTGCAGTATTTGTAAGTGAAACACTCACAGTCTTAGAGCTTTCATTCTGAATAATACTAAAAGATGACGGCTTCGTCGTTTTAGATTCTAGCCCCGGAGAAAGAAAAAACCATCCAGTCTCAGTATCGATGTTCCAGAATCCGTTGTTCTGCAAGTTCACAAAAGACGTTTCAGCTAACATGATTATTGCGTCATCAACGTCTTCAAACTTTACGACGAACCAAGTTTCTCCCTGACTTAAAAGGCTGTTGTATTCTTTAGTTCCGCGACGCGGAGACAAGCTGAGTCCGGAGTTAAATTCAGATTCTCGGATTCTAGTATCGAGGTTAGAAAGCTGGTTTGTGAGCGTATAACCTAAATCGTAAGCATCCTGAGACTGTATTTCTAGTTGGTAATATTCTTCTATCGCCCTCAGAGTTTCTATAGTTAAAGGTTGAGAAGGTTGGATTCCGCTGACCGAGTTTCCACCAGTTCCGCCTATGTGTAAATTCATAGTTATAACTTACGTTGAGTGTATAGTTTGATTATATGGTCAACCGTTTAAAACTACAACAAATCCATGACGGACGTTCTTAAAACTTGGAAAACTTCGCATAAAAATCCTAACAGATTTCCACCTATCGGCTCAAGAATACTGGCGGTATGGGGACAGTCTTTAAGTCACGTAAACCACGGAGTTTATACCGATTACTGTTCTTATCATCACGTGACAGGTAAAACTAAAATATGTGAATTTCAACCCGATGAAACGAGTGAAGGAATAATATCTCACGCCTATCCGAGGGACATGCATAAACCGCTTAATCAGGTTGAAATTTCTCAACCTGAAGATGTCGGGTTGACTGTTGCGGAAATCTACGAACGGATTAAATCTGACCCGAAATGGTACGTAGCTGTCCACTACAAAACGGGTGAAGCTTACAAGGTAGTTAACGTGGAGAAGGGGCACACGTTAACTCTGTTTAACTTCAAAAAACGGACGATTACTTGGGGCAATTTAGCCGATTACGATATTTACGAAAGCTTCGCAAGAAAACCTTAGTCTCTCCTGAAATGGATATCTTAATAGGATATCTTAATAGGATATCCATTCAGGAGAATAGACTTCATCTAACTTAGGTCGGTGTAATTCTCGATGTCAGGTTTACCGTCTCTGTCCGTCTTGACTCTGTACTCGCCTTCAATCCACTCTACGAACTTATCCCACGCCTCGTCCCCTACCCGTTCCCTGATTGCGGAGCCGAATTCGGCTACATCCTTAATTCTGTCTAAAAAGTTGAAGTCCTTAGCAGTCCGTTTAAAAGACCTTGACCTGATAATTGCAGCCGCCTGTAACAGTTCTACCAAATGTTCGCGGAAAGTTATGTCACCTTTTTGATACTCTTCAATTTTAAGTTCACCTTTAGACTCTTCTAGAATTTTGTCCCAGTCAGTTTCGCCGACGGTAATAAGTGACTTGTACTCTGAAGGTACCTCGTCTATCGGAAAGTCAAGATAATCTTGAATAGTTTCAACTCTGGCGTTAGTTTTAATGATCGCCTGCCGCAGTAGTTCAGTGTTTAAAAGTGACTTGCAGGCGATTTCTTGAATCTTTTCTATTTCGGTTAACGCTGTAAAAACGAGTCCGTAAATTTCAGCTATAGCCTCCGCCTGATTGTAAAGAGGGAGGTCTTTATCTTCCTCTCCTTTAGTTTTAATCTGAATCGGATACTCACCCGTTAATTCCTCTAAATAACCGTTAGCTTGAAGCAGCATTTCAGGAATCGTTTCGTAAACTTTCACCTCCCCCTCTTCCGTTAACGTCTGTTCCATCTCTACTTCAAAATCTTCCCCTCCTAATCTTTCAAGAATCTTTCTAGTCATTGAACAACAAGCGTCTTCTGATAGCGGCACGTCAGGTATCTCCTCTTCGTCTTCTTCTTTTACTATAGAACAGGCGTTTTCTATTACTGTACCCGGTTCCTCCTGAAAAGGTTTAGTCATTGGAATGACCGCTATTACTGCTGCCGCCTCTCTCTTCCTTAGGGATGATTCACCGTACTGTTCTGTAGATCTGTTATAAGTATTCGGATTAAGAAAAACTGGTAAATTACCTAAAAACTGACTCGTCGTTGTACTTCTCACTTTAAAGGTACTACTGCGACTGTAATCATCCCCTTCTCTGACGTTTGGGCGGCAACCACCACTGAAGTCGCTACATTTTTGTCCACTCCATATATATCGCCAACTTTGACTAAGATTTGCTGTGCATTCAGCGGAAAATCTACCAAATATTTCAACGCTTAAACTGACAGATGATTTATGAACTTCTACTTGTGAGTAGTCAGACCTGTAATTTCGACTTGAAGGGTTGTCATTTTTTATTTTCACAGTTTCCCTGGTGTTATATCTAAGTACGTAATAAACGAAGTCAGAGTTTGCAACGCAGTCCTCTAAATCCTCCTGAGAGTTCATGTAGTTTCCGTTACAGCATATTTGCGGTTCTCTAAACGAGGAGTCATCATCTTCCTCTTCATCTTCCTCTTCATCTTCCTCTTCTTCTTCACATTGTAGTCTTAACGACTGAGCCACCGTTATAGGCGGAATTCTTAAACTAATTTCAGCGGTTTCAGTGTTTAAAGAGAAAGAGATAGCACCTGACCGAAAATCGTAATCAGTAGACAGAACGAAGGACTCCAAGAACTCAAAAGAGTAACTAAACTCTTCACAGGGGTTAAATGAGATATCAATATTAACTGCACAACTTCTGTAAACTACTTCCACCTCTCCTTTAGCTTTGACGTAAACGTCTATCGTTAGCTTATTGATACATTCAATCACTTTTTCTAGAAAATTCGTCGTTATATCTACACCGTAATTAATAATGTCATCTATTAAGCTAACCCTGTTTATCGCATCACCTAGCGGTATTTTAATCCCCTCACTCTGCTTCAGTTCGACGTACTCTCTAAAAGCGGTCGTTCCCGCTTGATACCCGTCTCTAAAAGTCGCTTCTATTTCTTTTCCTGTCGTTGATACATTTTCCTTCACTTCGTTTACAATATCAATTACACCTTCTTTAACAGTTTCAGTTACAGTCATGTCTAATCAAAGAATAGTTAAAAAGTCCGGGTTGATTGCTCGTGAAATCAACGTTAATAATTATAACGCTGAAATTGAATTAATTAATCCGACAAAACTTTTCTCAAGCGTTTTATCGAGCAACGAAATTATAACTAACGTCCGTTACGACCTTAGAGTCGAAAGCAACTTAAAAGACAGTCTTAACCTCACTTTAGTCCCCCCCATTAACCCGGAAGATAGTCAGTATAGAAAGTTCAGTAAACTTGCGGTTACTACAGAAAACAGCGAGAGAGTAACCCTCGAATTTAAAAGTGTTAAAAACGACGTAATCATCCGTTCTTTAGATTTTTTTAACTTTGGCGGCACTTGGAGAGAAAACTTGATAGATTCGGAGTACGTCGATATCGACGATTCAATAACGGTGACTGTGTCAGGTAACTCTATCAACGGAAATAGTTATCTTCGCTTAGTCGGGAATTACGTCGCAGAAGCGTACCTTATCGACGACTTTCTACCCGTCGTCGAAGGGGAATCACCGACGGGGCTTCCTTTAAACATCGGTAAAGAAGTGGACGTTAACACCCCCACTTTAATCGTTCCTGAAAACTTGAACAGAGCTAGACTCACCCTGGTTAACGTCGGATTCACGGGGGCTTACATCGCGTTTGGAGATGAACAAGAGGCGACTTACGCTCTAGATAGTCGCAACTGCCTCCTCTTTCCTCCTCAGGCTACCTGGAACGACAGCGAGAGAAGGTCTATCATCGTAAAGTCCGCAGTATGGGGTCAAGCCGTTCCGTCCATCGACTCCGAAGGTAATGCTCTCAATTCCACCGAAGTCACCGGGGTTGAACTATCTTTCGTTTAGTGGTACAAGAGGAAGTGACCTCTTAAGTTGTTTTTGTTTGTTCACAAATCGGCGAGAGGTCAGGGGGCTTCGCGCCCCCGCTTTTTTATTCCTCTCTATTTTCTGAAATAGATATCCTGATACAATATCCTGATACAATATCCTGTTCTCAGGAGAAGGCTTACTCTGAAACGTCTCGATACTGATGGACGATTTGAGAACTTAACCGACTCAGAGGGTAAAGAACGCTACTGAGACTGTTGACGACCTCCTGAGTCGAGACCTCTTCTTCCTTGGTCAGTTTCGCGTCAAGCTCAGTTAAGACTCCTATAGCCTCTTTAACCCTCTTGGAAGTGATGAGTAAATCTTTGCTTAACATCGATTAAACCGCCTTTCTAAGTTGACTATTCATTCAACATTGTAGACGATAGCGATATCTTATACTATATGTTAATATGACTTTGTCAGGGTTACGAAGGCAAAAAAAAGAGGACGACTTAACAGGTCGCGCCTCAACAAAACAAAATTAATTAACTATGAATAATAACTCAGAAACGTGTTCCACGTCAAGTTTCAGCGGAGCCGTTCACGTCGATGAATGGGTAGTCGGCTCCGCCGTAGATAAAGCGATCGCAGTCGCTAACGTAGAATCGATTAAAGGTGAAGAGATTTTCGTCAAGCTCTGCCCGGAACCGAAACGAAAAAACGGCGGCGCGTTAACGACGACATATTTACGTCGTTACGAAGACTGTAAAGAGAGTTCCGGTTGGTGGGTCGGCAATATTAACCCGCAGACGGGAGAAGAGACTGGGTGGGGTCAGTTTAAGGCTGATAAAGGGACGAAGCTGGCAGTTCTCACCCTCAAGGGCGGAGAAAAGAAGGCGGTTAAGTACCGTTCTCCGAAGGGACTACCCTGTGAACCGCTCTGCCTGAAGGTACCTTCAGAATACGCTCAGAAATTAGCTGAAAAACTGGGGATAGAGTACAAAGAGGAAGCTTACTGGGAACTGCTGCTTAAACATCCTGAGATACCGCTGTTTATTACTGAGGGAGCGAAAAAGGCGGCTTCTCTGATTAGCAGAGGTATCCCGGCTGTCGCTCTAGCCGGAGTTAACAACTGGAGTTTAACTAACCAGGAAGGGGACAAAGTTCTTCACCCGATTCTAACTCTTCTATCTAAAGGGAGAGAGGTCGTCCTCTGTTTCGATAACGACGTTAAAACTAAAACGAGAATTGACGTCAAGAATGCGTTAGAAAAACTGGCTATTGCGCTAACAGCCGCTAAAAACGTCCACATCTGTTACCCTCCTGCGCTCGGACAGGGTAAAACGGGGGTGGACGACTATTTCGCCAACGGCGGAACGGTTAAAGGTCTATTAGACCGTCGGTTATCGTTTGAGAACTGGCAGAACCCATTTAACTCTAAATTCTTAAAGGAGGTAGGAGTGTATTTACAGAACTTCATAGGTAATCGACTGCGGCTCAACGAATTAACGTCTGAGGTAGAGTTTGACGGCAAACCGATTACCTGGGATACCTTCAGACTCGAGTTTGCCATGAAGGTACTCAACCATCCGCTGTCATCCGCTCGGTTCGACGAAGTCATTCGTACTATCGCCAAGGAGAACGCTTACAACCCCATAAAAGACTATCTAGACTCCCTGAACGCGGATACCGACTTCGACCTGGATGAGGTGGCTCCTACATTCTTCGGAGTAAAGCGCGGGTCAATCCAGGCGACCTTAGTCCGCAAATGGCTGATATCTGCCGTAGCTCGGACTTATCAGCCTGGGTGCAAAGCAGATTCTACCCTGATTCTCTATGAGCCGAAAGGCGGTGTCGGCAAGTCAAGTTTCTTCAGGGCTTTGTGTCCTGACCCGTCTTATTTCTGTGACGACATGGGAGACATCGGCAATAAAGACGAGCGAATCAAGATGCATCAGCACTGGATTGTAGAGTGGGGCGAACTCGACGGCATTTTTGGAATGAAAGCTAGTTCAGCGGTTAAATCGTTTCTCTCCTGTTCAACCGACAATATTCGCCCTCCTTACGGTCGGACGACCGTAAAAATGAACCGTCGCTCAATTATTTGCGGTTCGACGAATAAACGGGAGGTGCTACCTGAAAAAGGGGGCAACGTCGATACTGGGTCGTGGACGTTCGCGGACGGATTAACGTGAAACTGGCTGAGTCGTTGCGAGACGAGATATGGGGGGCAGCGGTGAAAGCCTACCAAAATGGGGAGAAGTGGTGGCTCACCGGAGAACAGGAGAGGATGAACGACAAGGTGCTCACCAGTCACGTCACCCTTCACCCTTATCAGGAGGAAATCGAGGACTTCCTCGAAGACTTAGAGCAGAGAGGCGAAAAACGGTTCTCGTTTGAGAGTCTCAAGAACGAAGTTGACCCTGGGAACAATAGCCCTAAGTTCACCAGGATAGTCAAGGCGATGTTGGAAGACCTGGGATGGGAAGGTGTCCGTTTTCGGACTAATTCCGGAAAGTTAGTTAGAGGCTATGCTAAGAAGAAAACTAGTGACTCTGAGTCAAACCCTCTCCAGGACGCTGACACAGCCTTCAACGCCAGCAACGACGACAGTTCTAGCGATTTGTGCTACAATACTGACCAAGGTGCTGTCAAGGGTGCGTCACCTAGTCAGGGTAAAGGTTTCAGCGATTGTGACACTAAAAACGAGTTTTCAAACTCTTTCAAAAAAAATGGAAAGAAAGAAGATTCAGATGAGGATAAAAACTCAAAAAGTTTAAATTCAACGTCACGTTGTCACAAAGAACTGAAACCTAGTCAGGAAAGGGGAGACAGCCTTAGTAATCAACCTGAAAAAGAGGTTGATACGCCGTCACAACCTTCGTCTCCAGCTATAAAGCTCACCAGGCTGGTTAAGGGGGCAAAAGTGCTAATCGACGGTGAAACGGAGGGGGTTATCCTCGGAAAAGCCTCGGGCAGGTCTAAGCTCTACTACGTCGAGACGAGAAGAGAGGACGGCAAGAAGAACCTCGTGAGCTGTCGAGCTGACCAGCTAGACTTGGTTGACGGGTCGAAAGATTAGCTCCAAGCCTCCGAGATTCTCTCTCCCTGAATAGATATCCTGATACAATATCCTGATAGGATATCTATCTCCATTTAGAGAAAAGACAGGTGTTCCCCGTTGATACTTAATCGCAGTCGGTTAATCGTCTGACCGGGAAAAACTGAAACGCCGCTCTCTTGGTCGAATATTCGGAGGTCGAAATTAATCAAGAAAATCTCATGTTAGACTCATTATTGTCAGACTTTTGTCGGAATTAGCCTTCCAAGCTAATGATGGAAACGGTTCGACCTCCCACTAC
>CAYNXM010000113.1:0-9188 GCA_964401105.1 uncultured Lyngbya sp.
CTTTTCTAACCGTTCAATAGATGCTGGATCGCTTTCTTTTTGCAAGGATAATCTTTCCATTTCCAACTGCAAAATTTTGCGATCAATCTCATCCAATTCTTCCGGCTTAGAAGTAATTTCCATCTTTAACTTAGCAGCAGCCTCATCCACTAAATCAATCGCCTTATCCGGCAAAAACCGATCGCTAATATACCGCGTTGATAAAGTTGCAGCAGCCACTAAAGAAGAATCAGAGATTTTCACCCCATGATGAACTTCGTAACGTTCTTTCAAACCCCGTAAAATCGAAATGGTATCCACAACAGAAGGCTGATCGACATAAACCTGTTGAAAACGCCGTTCCAGGGCTGCATCTTTTTCAATATACTTGCGATATTCATCGAGAGTCGTTGCCCCAATACAGCGCAATTCTCCTCGGGCTAACATCGGTTTCAGCAGGTTGCCCGCATCCATTGCCCCTTGAGTTGCCCCCGCCCCAACAACGGTGTGAATTTCGTCAATAAATAGGATAATTTTACCCTCAGACTCGGTAACTTCCTTAAGAACCGCTTTCAGGCGTTCTTCAAACTCCCCTCGGAATTTTGCCCCAGCAATTAACGCCCCCATATCCAAAGCAATTAACTGCCGATCTTTGAGAGACTGAGGCACATCCCCGGCGATAATCCGTTGGGCCAAGCCTTCTGCGATCGCAGTTTTACCAACACCCGGTTCCCCAATTAACACAGGATTATTTTTAGTGCGACGACTGAGAATTTGAATCGTTCGGCGAATTTCATCATCCCGACCAATCACCGGATCAAGTTTACCTTGACGAGCGGCTTCCGTTAAATCTCGGCCGTATTTTTCTAGGGCTTCATATTTTCCTTCGGGGTTTTGATCGCTCACCGTTTGATTTCCTCGAATTTGGGTAATAGTTTGTTTGAGTTTAGCTTCATTCAGTCCTAATTCCTTAAATAAAGACTGACCAAACCGCTCATCTTGCATATAGCCAAGGATGAGATGTTCTGTAGAAATATACTCATCACCATACTCTTGGCGATAGGTTTCAGAGCGATCTAAGAGGGTATCTAAACTACGACCGAGATAGACATTTTGACTACTGCCGCGAACTTTGGGTTGACTGTTAAGAAAGGCATCCGTCTTTTCTTGCAGTTTGGCTACAGTTACCCCAGCTTTATTAAAAATACTGGTTGCCAGTCCGTTTTGCTCCAACAACGCCTTCATCAAATGTTCCGTTTCCAGTTGTTGTTGTTGATTTTGTTTAACAATCTCAGGAGTCCGAACCAGGGCTTCCCAGGCTTTTTCGGTAAATTTATTTGGATCTGTTGGTTGCATAGATTTTAATTCTCCGCTTTACGTTTTTTGTAGTGAGTGTTGCTGTGGTTTAGCAATGATTTCAAAATTAATAGATTTAAGAGTGAATCCCCACGAATAGAGTGAGGTATGAAAGGTTAACTTTAGATGAATTTATTAAATGTTTTTCTGAGCTAGGCTAGTTTTTTCATCAAAACATCATTCCTCAATCAATTCTCCTTTAACTGTAACGGACGGTGCATTAACTTTAATGACAATTTTCCCCCATGTATTGTACGGATCACCGAAGCCATCGGGCTGCACCCAATATTGATTGAAATGGAGTTATTCTATATCGCCATCCGCAATAGTTGATATATTCCTTGCTTTTCGCAGAGCGGTTACACCACTATGATCGCAGGAGAATAGACTAAAGACGGGTTGGCTAACGCGCGCGCATTTTCCGTCAGGGGAAGATTTTTAGTATCCTTTGACATGAACAGGAAACCAAACAGTAAACACAGATCCTTTCCCTTGTTCAGTGTCAACGGAAATTCCACCCCCGAGGATTTCACAGAGTCGCTTACTAATTGCCAACCCTAACCCGGTACCACCAAATCGTTTCGTTGTGGAGGGATCAGCTTGGGTAAACGCATCAAAAATTTGTCGAGCCTGTTCTTGGGTCATACCAATTCCTGTATCACGAACTTTAAACACTAAGTATTGACTACTCCCTGATAATTTCTCGATAGATTTTTGTTGATCTGAACGAGGATTTTTCGGTAAATTTTTAAGTCGAGCCACAGAAAGGGTTATGGCTCCATTGTCTGTAAATTTACAAGAATTACTCAGTAAATTCAATAAAACTTGTCGCACTTTTGGCAAGTCGGCGTACATTCTGCCCAGATCATTTCTAATATCAACTTTCAACACATTGTTATTTTTTTCTGCCAAGGGTTTGGTCGTTGTGATTACATCTTGAATTAATTCTTTATTCACGTCAAAATCTTCTAAATATAAGGTGACGTGACCGGCTTCAATTTTAGAAATATCTAAAATATCACTAATCATATCTCGCAGATGAGTTCCAGCAGTTTGAATACGTTCTAAGTCGGGTAAAAAGTCGTTATATCCTAAGTCCGCCGACTCATCATGAAGCATTTCGCTGTAACCAATAATGGCATTCAAAGGAGTTCTCAATTCATGACTCATATTGGCAAGGAAAACACTTTTAGAACGGTTCGCTGATTCGGCTGTAATTTTTGCTTTTTCCAGGGCTTCTGTATATTCAGAAACTCGTCGAATTAAATGGTTTAAAGCTTCAGTCAATTCTCCAATCTCATCATTCGTTTTAATCGGAACTTGCAAATCAAAATCTGATTCATCTCCCACTTGGTTGGCAACTTGAACCATCATTTCAATCGGATAAGCAATGACCCAACTGGTATACACTCCTAAAACTAATGCTAAAAATGTTGAAACGAGAAGACTAAAAAATAGTATTTGATTAGCCAAATTTTGAACTTTTTGCTCGACTTTAACCGCTTGATCCATCCGATTTTGATAACTCACAGTTAAAGGGAGAGAGGCGCGAGATAACTGAAATAGTTGATTGGCTGCATCACTATTTTGTAAGGCTTGCAGTGCTTTCTGGACAGTAGATAGGGTATTGGGATCGATTGTTTGTGACTCAAGGGGTTGTAAAATCTTTTCAAATTGTTGAGAATAAATCTTAAGATTTTCTAAATAAGCTTGAGTCAGTTTATCTAAGGCTTGGTAATCGGCTTGAACTTGAGAATCTGTCAGATCTGGGGGGACGGTAAACTGTTGAAGCTGACGATTAATTTCAAAGATATTGGACCGGACTGTTGAAATCATTAACTCAGCTTGTTGGGGCTGGGTGATTCCTTGAATCAGTTCTTCTTGATCGGTTTCCAACTCGACTAAATTCAGATTCAAACGAGTTAAGAGTTGTGAAGTTTGGTAAGCCGTTGTCAATGGTTCTTTCAGTTGACTCTTGTAATACGTTTCCACAACAAATCCTGAGACAGTTCCGATAAACGCAATGCCAATCACTAGAGCATAACCGATGCCAATTTTTTGTCGGATGGTAAACCGATTAAAAATAGGTAGTTTTAGCCCGACTCTGATAGGACGTTCAGGCAAGTTTTTAGCTGGGGAGTATTGAGGCATTCGTGCGGTTGTCATCTGCCAGGAATTGTGATGTATATCTTAATTTTAAATGAGTCTAGCTGATGGTCAATTTGGGAAGAGGGTACGGATGCTCAGAGGTAGGTTAGCTGTGAGACTAACGATTAGAATCGAACAAGACAAATCGTAAAAAAAATAACAAATTACCAAGGACTACCAATCATTGTAAACCCTGCCCAATAATAAGGATGGGATAAATTCATGGTTTCAAATTCGGCTAATCCCTGAGGTAATTGAACGACTGCACCCCGAGAAAGTGATCCTCGAAGTTGACCTGACTCAATGATCACATCTCCCTGTATCATTGCCAACTGAGCTTTCCGCAAAGCATCTGATTTAATCTTAACTTGACTTAGATGCGTATAGAACTCTGTCATTAATCCAAGTGTGCCCTCATCGCTAACATACCACAAACTGGCTAAGGCTGACTTAACTCCTGCTTGTACAGCCAAACCAGCAAAGCCTAATTCGGCTTGTTCATCTCCTAAGGCAGTACGACAAGCTGATAACACCAAAAGTTCCACAGCGGGTTGATGCCAACCCAATTTTCGCAGTTCATCGAGTTTAATTTGTTCCTCACCCCAGAGTTGAATATAGGACTGACTCGGGTCTCCTGCGCGAAATTCTCCATGAGTTGCCAGATGAATAATGGGATAGGGATATTCTCGACGCTGATTAATTAGGTTGTCTCGGGTAAACTGTTGTTCGAGGAAAGCATTTCCTTGCCACAGATGCTGAGTAATGGTTTCTAGCTCAACCGGCACCGCAGGTAAGGGGTTAAGATGGGCAAATTGACTGGCTCCCATCCCCAAAACTTGTGTATCTTTTAGGGTACGATAGCGCATATCGGTTAAGGTGACACTGGGAATTAAACTCAAGCTATATTTTTCGACGAGAAACTGTTGACCATCATGTAAGGCGGCAATCGGAAGGCTACGTAAGCCGCTATCCATACTGAATAGTAGGGTATCAATTCCTTGAGCGTTGAGTTCACCCTCTAAAGGTGCAACTAACCATTGATACAATTGTTGAGCAGATTTTAAATATTTTTGAGAATCTCGATAACGGGGGTCAAGAATTTCAGAACGGAAAGTTTTAGCAGTTTCTATTAGTTGAGAACGGCTAACATTAGATACTGTTTTCCGTAAAGGTTGACCATTCGCTGTAAAAATAACTAAATCTATTTGGTTACTTAGGAGAGTGACATAGACAATGGCTGAACGAGTTCCGGTTTGATGTTCAACATCACTTAAAGCATCTCGTACATTTTCTGTTGTTGCGGCATTGCGTGAGAAATCATCCCCAAAATAGTTACTAAATTCAAGGCTGCGGTTTTGTTCAAGTACTGCAACCGATTCTAAAGCGGGAACCGAAAGGACACTACTATTTGTTGAATTTAAACTATTAATAATTTCTTGAGTTTGATCTAAGCCTTCTTCTATTTGATGTTTTTTTTCTGATGGACGGGGGTGAGGATTACGATTGAGTCCAGTTATAGCGATCGCTTGTTCTGGGGTCAAATTAGCTGGAGTTTCTATTGTTGGTTGAAGTGAAGAAGAAGGGTTAGATGAAGTAACGGTTATTTCTGTATTATTTACTGGATTTTCAGCAGATATGTCAGGATTTGAACGATTTTCTCGAATATTAATATTTCCCCCAACTTCATTCACAATAGTTCCTTGTTCTTGCCCTTCTAATGCCGTTTGATTTCCTACGTCTAGATTTTCTGGAGTTTGATTATTAATCCTTGCTTCTCCCTCTGTTGTTATTGCGGTTTGCTCACCTGTGGTGATATTTTCTTGAGCATTATTAATAAGATTAGCATTTCCTGTTTCTGTGGTAGCGGTTTGATTTCCTGTGGTGATATTACCATCAGCATTATTAATAAGATTAGTATTACCAGTATCTGTAACAGCGGTTTGATCTCCTGTGAGTAAATCTCCACCGGCATTATTAATAAGATTAGCGTTTCCTATTTCTGCGGTAGCGGTTTGGTTACCTGTCGTAATATTACCATCAGCTTGATTATTAATATTAGCATTACCAGTCTCTGCGGTAGCGGTTTGATCTCCAGTTAATAAATCTCCCCCGGCATTATTATTAATATTGGCATTCCCATCTTCTGTCGTAACAGTTTGGTTAGCTGTGGTGATATTGCCCTCAGCTTGGTTATTAATATTGGCATTCCCATCTTCTGTCGTAACAGTTTGGTTACCTGTGGTGATATCGCCATCAGCATTATTATTAATATTGGCATTACCCGTCTCTGCGGTAGCTGTTTGGTCACCCGTTGTAATATCGCCATCAGCATTATTATCAATATTGGCATCCCCTGTAGCCCCGTCAACCGTTTGATCTCCGGTTGTAATATCCCCTCCTGAGTTAACATCAATACCGCCTGTTGTCCCTGAATCTGATGAAGATTCTAAATCTTGAGTAATCACATTTCCATCAGTCGTTGTAATAGAAATTTGACCTGCACCTGTTGCCCCTGAAGTTTGTAAATTTGCGGTTTGAATATCACCCGCAGTACTAAATGTATTCAGAGTAATATTACCACTTTTACCCCCCGGAGAAAGGGTTTGAATCTTTTGAGTTGTAATAGTACTGTTGCTACTTTGTAAATTCACATCACCACTGTTTTGTTCTCCAAACGAAGCAATATTGCCGACGGTAATACTGCCTTGTGCATTCAGGTTAATATCTCCCCCTTGTCCTTCTGTAGAGTGGGTTGCAATATGATTAGCTTGAATATTTCCCGCTGAACTTTCGACCTGAATATTACCACTTAATCCGGTTTCTGTTGTAGAGAAAATTACCCCGGTTGTGATATTACCTGTTTGACTGGAAAGGCTAACATTTCCACTATCTATTTCTCCAAAAGAACTAATATCACCTGTAATAATATTTCCTTGTGCAGACAAGGTGATTTGACCCCCCTTTCCGTCCTCTGCAAATGCATTTAAATTAGCGGGTTGGTCTGCAAAAGTTTGAGCGACTTCAGCCGAAGTGACATCTGCATCTGCGGCAACAATACTATTGGCAATATTTCCATTGGCTGTGGTATCAATTGAACCCGTTTGACTGATAAGATTAATTGAGCCACCCTGTTCAATTCCTTCTGCTAAAATAAATCCAGTCCGAACATCACCGACAGCATTGAGATTCACATTACCGCCAATTCCATTAGCAGAAAAAGAGTAAATTTCAGAGAATGAGGTATCAATTATCCCCTGACTATTTAAATCAATATTACCGCCTTGACCAAAGAATGAGGCTCTAGCAATCGGTTCAGTGACGATAATATCACCGGTAGAATCAATCGAAATTTGTCCACCTGAAAAACTGTTAATTCCATCTAAACGCTTGGTAACATCCCCAACTGTAACACCGGAATTAGGAGACTCAAAAAATGCTCCCGCTTCTCCTGTAACCGCTTCTAAGTTATTAACATCAATCCGAATAGGGGCGGTGGGCGTGCCAATTCCGCCTTGACTATAAGTATGAAAAATAGCAGAATCGGCGGTAATTAAACTACTGTCTGTTGTGCGGTCAATTTTACCGCCATTGGCATCAAATACCACGAGTCCAGTACTATTAATATCTCCGACTTGAATATTTCCAACTTCTCCTGCACTACCAATTTCAAACAGAATATTACCGCTGCCTGAATTTAAAGTGGTTCCGGTTTGTTGTAGAATATCTGCCCTTCCAGATTCCCGTAGATTGGCGGCTGCCCCGGGATTGTTAGCTTTTAAAACAATATTACCGTTACCAATTGATGTATCAATATCAGCATTAATAAAAATACTTCGTCCGGCTTTAATTTGAATCGAATCTGAGGTGACAATTGCTTCGTCAATACTGACATCATTATAGGCTTCTAAAATAACTGTACCGCTAAAATCAGTGACTGTCTTGGCATCGAATTCAACTTCTCCTTTGGGTTCAAATGCATTGGGGCTATCGGGAGGTGGATTATTAAATACAAGTTCTGGGGTAATTGTGCCGTCACTTCCTCGCAGTGAATTGGCATCTAAAAACCCTTCGCTAACATCAATATTTCCGGCTGTTGTATTCAGGGTAATATCACCGCCTTGGTCTTCTCCAAATGTGGTGACAAAACCAATCAAAATATCATTCGTGGCGTTTAAGTTAATGGTTCCTCCGGTTCCTTTGGGGCCACTGGCATCAATCACATCGCCGGTGGTGTCGAGGGTTCCTTCTGTGGTGATGTTGATGTTCCCCCCCTGACTGTCTCCACGAGAATAAATTTCCCCAGTCAGAATATCCCCAGTTGCAAATAGGGTGATATCTCCCCCTTCACCTTCGGGTTGTTGCGGAACTGATTCTATTGCGCCTTCAGCGGTGTTGATATTGCCCTGAGACAGGAGTTGAATTGAGCCGCCGAGGGCTGTATCCCGCCCGGTAAAAATCTCCTCTGTGAGGGTAATATCCCCTTCTGCATCAATCAATAGGTTACCGCCGCCTGTGGTTTCAATGCCGGAAAGTTCTTCGGTAATACCACCAATGGTTAAACTGGAACCGAGAGAGGTGAAAAATGCCCCGCCGCTTCCGGTCGTCACTTCTAAGTTATTAACGTTGATGGGAAGGGGGGCAGCGGATGAACCAATACCTCCAGTTGTATGGGTGCGAAATAGGACGGAATTAGCAGTAATTTGAGACGTTTCAGTAACTGGTTGAACGTTACCGCCATTGGCATCAAAAATGGCAATTCCAGTAGTATTAATATTATCAATTTGAATATTGCCAACAACTCCTGCATTGCCCAGTTCTAACAGAATATTACCGCTGCCTGCATCTAAAATTTGACCCTGTTGTTGAATAATACTGGCTGCCCCCGTTTGCCGTAGATTTTCCGCAGCTTGTGCATTATTTGCCCGTAAAACAATATTACCGTTGCCGCTGGAGGTATCAATATTGGCATTTAAGAAAATACTGCGTCCGGCTTGAATTTGAATTGAATCTGAGGTGATAATATCCTCACTCACGGTCACATCATTAAAGGCTTCTAGAATCACATCGCCACTAAAATCAGCAATTTCATCGGGGTCAAATCCTGCTTCACTTTCTCCTTTAAAAATACTACCGTTTTCCGCATTAATATTAATAGTTCCTTGGGTTCCTGTTTGCAGAAAAGCATCTGCTTTCAGTTCACTATTACTCAGTTCTATATTGCTATTATTGCTAGTAATAGTAATATCTCCCGCTTGGGTTTCACCACTGGTAGTTATGAAGCCAATTTCAATGTTTTCGGCAGCAGTTAGATTAACATTTGCCCCGCTGCCCTCAAATGCATCAGCAAAAATATTACCGCCAGTGGTGTCAATATCTCCGGTATTACTATTAAGGGTAATATTTCCGGCTTGGTTACCCGGATTTTCGGCTGAAGAATTCAGAAATCCAGTAATAATATCAGTCTCAGCTTCAATTACAATATTACCGCCATTCCCATCATTTCCAATCGCTCTAATATCCCCTTGAGTTGTATCAACTTGTCCACTACTATTAATTATAATATCCCCGGCTTTAGAGCCAATTGTTACTGTTTCCAGGTTTTCTGTTAAGTTAAAATCTCCTTGGACATTGAGGATGATTTCGCCTTCATTTCGACTCACAATTCCTGTGAAATTATCGTTGACTCCACCGACATTAATACTGTT
>CAYNXM010000114.1:0-45672 GCA_964401105.1 uncultured Lyngbya sp.
TTTTCACCTATAGGCAACGAGATGAAGAAGGGTAGCGCTATAGTTTTTCAGCGTAATAGTTTTGAGGGCAAAAGTCGCAGGGCTGATTTTCACCTATAGGCAAGGAGATGAAGAAGGGTAGCGCTATAGTTTTTCAGCGTAATAGTTTTGAGGGCAAAAGTCGCAAGCCTGATTTTCACCTATAGGCAACGGGGTTAACAAGGAATTGGATATAGTTTTTCAGCGCAATAGTTTTGAGGGCAAAAGTCGCAGGGCTGATTTTCACCTATAGGCAACGAGATGAAGAAGGGTAGCGCTATAGTTTTTCAGCGTAATAGTTTTGAGGGCAAAAGTCACAAGCCTGATTTTCACCAATGATGGAGGTTGAGGCAGAGCAAACGCCAATTCTCTATAAAAAGGATGATTCAGTTTTGAGTGAGGGAGCTGATATAATTATGAAAGGATTATGAAAAGTATTTTTCACAGGTTAGGCTGTTTGTGATCAAGACATCTTCACACTCAAAATTAATCGCGATACGGACAACTCCACGCTTCGCGATCGCCTCTGGAGTAGCTTTAGTACTCTGGCTGAGTGGTTGCAACTCCTGGAGTAACACGGAGATTATAGCGTCAACGCCTGAGTCTACCACAGAAACTGAACAAACAGTGAGTGGGGATATTGAAGCCAAGAAGAAAGTAGTTACCACTTTTACCATTTTGGCAGATATGGCGCGTAACGTTGCTGGGGATCGGTTAGTGGTTGAGTCTATCACCCGTATTGGTGCCGAAATTCACGGCTATGAACCCACCCCAAGTGACTTGATAAAGGCACAGGATGCGGATTTGGTACTGTATAACGGTATGAATTTAGAACGGTGGTTTGAGCCGTTTTATGGCAATTTAAAAGATGTTCCCTCAGTGTTATTAACGGAAGGAATTGAACCGATTCCAATTGCAGAGGGACCCTATCAAAATAAACCGAATCCCCATGCTTGGATGTCGCCACGCAATGCCTTAATTTATGTGGAAAATATTCGTAAAGCCTTTGTTGAACTCGATCCAGAAAACGCAGAGATTTATAACGCTAATGCAGCGGCTTATAGTGAAAAACTCAAAGCAGTAGATCGGCAATTACAAATGGATTTAGAACGGTTGCCAGTTAAACAGCGTTATCTCGTCAGTTGTGAAGGAGCATTTTCTTATTTAGCGCGAGATTATGGCTTACAAGAGATTTATATGTGGCCGATTAATGCGGAGCAACAATCTACACCGAAACAAATTCAAGGCGTAATTGAAGCAGTGAAAACAAATAATATTCCTACTGTTTTTTGTGAAAGCACGGTTAGTAATGAAGGTCAAAAGGAGGTAGCAAAAGCAACACAAGCGATATTTGGCGGTGATTTATATGTGGATTCCCTTTCGAGTGATTCAGGGCCGGTTCCCACATTTCTAGCGCTTTTAGAATACGATGCCCGCACCATTACGAATGGTTTGTTGGCAGGGAGTGCAGCGAATAAAACAGAATAAAATACTAGAATCCAGTCTGATTCTATCTTCAATTATTCATTAAATTTATTTAAAGCTATGACTCAAAAAAATGGAATTACTATCGATCAAATTACTGTGACTTACAATAATGCTCACCTGGCTTTGTATGATGCTAGTTGTGATGTGCAACCCGGTCAAATTACAGGTTTAGTCGGCCCCAATGGAGGGGGAAAATCAACGCTATTTAAATCGATTATGGGATTTATTAAACCCAATCAAGGACGAATTCATATTAATGGATTAAATATTAGAACTGCACAAAAACGCCAGTTAATGGCTTATGTTCCCCAGTCGGATGAAGTGGATTGGAACTTTCCGATTAATGTTTATGATGCGGTGATGATGGGGCGTTATGGCTATATGAATGTATTACGAATTCCCCAAACAAAAGATCGTCGTTTAGTGATGGAAAGTTTAGAACGTGTCGGGATGAGTGATTTTCGCTCTCGTCAAATTGGTGAACTGTCTGGGGGGCAGAAAAAACGAGCCTTTTTAGCACGGGCGCTAGCACAAGAAGGTCAGATTATTTTATTGGATGAACCCTTTACAGGAGTCGATATTAAAACTGAAAAAAACATGATTGATTTGCTTCTACAATTGCGGAATGAAGGACATACAATTTTAGTGTCTACCCATGATTTAACTTCAATTTCAACATGGAGCGATCGCGTCATTTTACTCAACCGAACGATATTAGCATCTGGCACAACAAAAGAAGTCTTTACGGAGGATAATTTAGCGATGACTTTTGGAGGGTTACCCACAATTAATCCTCGCCCTTCTTCTTGGACTGAAGCCGCATGAGTGATTTATTCGATTGGTTTAGCACCCCGTTACAATATGCTTTTATGATCAAAGCGCTTTGGGTGAGTGCTTTTGTGGGGGTAGTTTGCGCCGTTTTATCTTGTTATATTACCCTCAAAGGTTGGTCACTGATGGGGGATGCGGTTTCTCACGCCGTTGTGCCTGGAGTAGTAGTAGCTTATGCCGTCGGAATTCCCTTTGCTGTGGGGGCTTTTATATTTGGATTTGGCGCTACGGTTGCCATTGGTTATATTAAGTCAAAAACACGCTTAAAAGAAGATGCAGTTATAGGTGTCGTGTTTACTGGTTTTTTTGCATTGGGTTTAGTATTAGCGACTAAAATACCCAGTAATATCGATCTATTTCATATTTTATTTGGAAATGTTCTCGGAATTTCACCAACTGATATTATCCAAACCGTAATCGCTGGTATTTTAACGTTAGGAATTATATTATTGCGGCGCAAAGACTTATTATTATTTTGCTTCGATCCCAACCACGCTAAGGCAATTGGCTTAAATACTCAATTAATGTACTATACATTGCTATCTGTTTTAGCATTAACAATTGTAACTGCCCTACAAACGGCTGGTATTATTTTAGTCATTGCCATGTTAGTCACACCCGGTTCAACCGCTTATTTACTCACCGATCGCTTTGATCGAATGTTAATGATTTCTGTTGCCACCAGTGTTTTATCCTGTGGATTGGGAGTGTATTTAAGTTATTACTTAGATGTCTCAACCGGAGGCTGCATTGTCGTGTTAATGACCCTATTATTTTTAGCCGCAATGGTATTTGCCCCAAAATATGGTATGTTAGGGCAGTCTCGGGTTAGAAAAGAATCAATTTCTGATCGTCAGACATGAAGGGGCTTGAACTGAAGGATAGCGTATAACTGCATCTTTGGGAGTCTCAATCAACGTTGATGCAGCTTGCTTGTTGCACAACGGCTAAATTGTATCTCCAAATTAATCTGATTTTACTGTGCTCAACCCAAAGCGCGCCAAGCGCCTTTCTCGCCCTTATGCCCTAAAATTTGATTTATTGTACTGAAAGAGGTTAATCTGCTTTCTACAGGGAATTTCATGGTAAATTCGTCCAAAACCCATGAATAAAAAACCGTTATTGACTTGAATGCATATTGCTTGGCTCGGAAAAAAAACACCGTTTTGTGGTAATGTTACTTACTCAAGAGAAGTAACGAACACCCTTTTAGATCGGGGATATCAGGTTAGTTTCCTTCATTTTGCCGCAGAAGCTGCTCATTCTGACTCTAAAAATGAGTGGCATCTGGAAAACGGCAAATGGAAAACAGGATCTCAGAATTGGTCATTGGCAGCAGACGAAATGACCGACACACCTCGGACTCATGAAGTTCCCCTTCCCTGTCTTTATAAATCTCAAATTTATACCATCCCAACTTTACGTTCAAGTAAGGTACTGATGCAAGCGCTGCGTCAACTCCAGCCAGATATTGTTCATGCTTCCTTAACATTATCTCCCCTTGATTTTGTTTTACCGGAGATTTGCGAAGAACTAAATTTACCGTTAGTTGCCACGTTTCATCCCCCTTTTGACCAGAAACTGCGGAATTTGACTTCTGGCACCCAACACTTGATGTATCAAATTTATGCGCCTTTCTTGGCTAACTATGACCGAGTGATTGTATTTTCTCAAATTCAACGAGATTTACTGATAAAATTAGGAGTCTCTCCAGAACGGGTAATTATTATTCCGAATGGCGTTGATATTGATAAGTATTCCCCCGGTTCATCTCGCCTAAAAACAAAGTTTTCCGCACAACAACTGTTGTTTGTTTATCAAGGTCGCATTGCCACAGAGAAGAATATTGAGGCATTGCTGAAAGCTTGGAAGCGCTGCAATATGGGTCAAAAGGCTTGCTTAATGATTGTTGGAGATGGGCCAACAGCCGCCTCTTTACAAACTATGTATGGCAAGGAAGACGGTATTCTTTGGTTGGGTTTTATCGGGGATGAAGATCAACGGATTGATATTCTGCGGGGCGCGGATGTGTTTATTTTGCCTTCTCTGGTGGAAGGACTCTCATTATCCTTACTCGAAGCCATGGCCTGTGGTTTAGCTTGTATTGCCACAGATGCAGGGGCTGATGGGGAAGTCTTAGAAGGGGGGGCGGGAATTGTCTTAAAAACCCAGGGAGTTACCACACAACTGCAAACCCTGTTGCCCTTATTTCAAGATCATCCTGAATTAATTCGACTCTTGGGACAAAAAGCGCGTCAACGGGTGATAGAGCGTTATACTCTTAGCCAAAATATTAGTCAGATGGAACAACTCTATGCTGAGCTATCGCGTCAGCGGCCGGTTCATTTAAGTTCGAGTCAGTTGAAGTAAATATTAGACTTCGCCGCAGTTGTCGGGAACAGGGTCGCACCGCTGTTCCCTAGCGCGAAGCGCTATACATCATAGGGACGATCAAAACGATTGTCAGACTCTTCGACGGGTCGATAATCTGTGTAATCTGATGAACTCCGACTGCGATTACTTTCAGAAGGATCATCAATTCTTTCTACACGATTGCGATAAGCCGCATCTTCTGGAGGACGACTGCGTTTGGGTTTAGAAGTTCTCGGTTCGCTCGGATATTCAGTTTCCCAACGTTCTGAGTCCCGGGATTCTGAACTACTGGGTCTGCGGTTACGACTACGGGCAGAATATTCCCGTTCATCTCGAACTACCGGAGTCTCCCAATCATCTCCCGTGGGACGAGAAGGACGACGCTTACGAGGGCGTTCTGTTGGGTTGGGTTTATCTAAAATACTGCGACTATTGCGACTAGAGGAGGGAGAGGGGGGACGACGGCGAGTCACCTCTTCATCGTAATAGAGTTCCGCGCGGGAAGGGCGACTGTCTCGACTGCCTCGAATTTGACGAGCCATGGGAGTGTATTCCTCCATGGGTTCTAATTCATCCAGTTCGGCATCCACGCGATAGACATCACTGACGTAGCGCTCATCATCCACAATTGGCGCTCTCTCCCGAGCTTTAGTGGTGCTAACGGCTCGCAGTCGAATACTTTCAACCGCAAAGAAAATTGCTGAGCCAGTTAACAGGAACTGACCGAAGGCTAAAATCGGGTCAAGCCGCCATCCTTGAAACAGTAAAATACCACCGCAAAGCAACCCGACAGCGGCAAAAAAGATATCATGATCTCGAGCCAGCTTGGGTTTCCAGGAGCGGAGGAAGTAGAGTCCAGCACCCGAAATGGCTAAAATGATACCGAGTAAGCTACTAAAATTTAAACCTAAATTGACCATAATTGAAGTTTCCTATAGCTATATTGATCTAGGGCGAGTTGTTTCTACACTCTTTACTTTTTACTTTAGCCCGGATTGATGGGAATAAGCGCTCCGGCTGGAATGACCATAATCGGCTTGTGCTACATTGATTTTAACGACAGAGGGCTAGGCTGTACAGTGCTGAGCGTCTGTGATGGCTCTCAAACGCTACCCGCTTAAATCCTAACCCCCTAAACCCGTGTATTTTCAGAAATCTCTAAAACACCTGAACTTTATGAACGACGAGTGATTTTATCCTTCTGACTGATAAAGACCAAAGCAACGGTGACAGGAATCACCACAATGAGAGCGCCTGCTAACAGGCTATAGAAAAAATTCGCCAACGAAGGTGTCATACGATCTTAGTCCTTTATAACAACAATTTCTTTAGACCCAATTTTAACAAAAAAGCGGGAATTCCCTTGATTAAATCTCTGATGGAACCGCAATTGTTCCCAGATAACCTCTGGGGGTAATCATCCAATCCTGATAATATTGGGTACTTTGATTACCGATTAACACGGTGGTTAACATATCAACCGGAATTTTATCCAGTTTATCCAAGGTGGTGAGGGTGACTTGCTCTGAGGCGCGATAAGCAGATTGAACCAAGGCGACAGGAGTTTGAGGCGAACGGTATTTGAGAAATATAGCAATCGCTTGCAGAAAGGGTTGAATTCGAGTGCGCGATCGCGGATTATATAATGCACAGACAAAATCAGCTTGAGCCGCTGCAATTAATCGCTGTTCTATCACCTCCCAAGGGGTCAACAAATCACTTAAACTAATGGTGCAAAAATCATGCATTAATGGCGCACCCACCCGAGATGCTGCCGCCTGCACGGCACTAATGCCGGGAAACACTTCAACTTTGGGGGTTTTGCCATCCCAACCTTGAGCGCGAAGTTGTTCTAATACGAGTCCAGCCATTCCATAAATTCCACAATCTCCTGAGGACACCACTGCCACGGTTAATCCCCATTGTGCCAAGGAAATTGCCCGCGAACCGCGCTGACGTTCTTGGGTGATGGGGTAGGTTTCGATTACCTGTCCCGGACGGCGTAACGGGGCGATTAACTCCAGATAAAGGGAATAGCCAATTACCACATCGGCGCTTGTCACAGCAGTTTGAGCCGCAGGTGTCATCTGTGATAATTGACCCGGTCCTGTTCCCACTAACCATAATTGACCCCCTCGGCCGATATACTCTTTTTTAGCTTCTGCGATCGCAACAGTAACGGCCTGACCAATTCTGGGGGCATCTGTAGGGTTGGGGAACTCAGAAGAGCTACGATAAATTTGTTTAGTCACGTCTAATTGTTCAACGCCGGCGGCTTTTAATGCGGCGGCTTCTGCGACACTGGGTGTGCCAACTTCTTGTTCGACGACAGCAGAAGGATGGGGTACTGGAATGGAACGTAATTGTTCGGGTGTAAAGGTGCGTAACGGCCAGTTGCGATCTTGGCACAATTCCACCAGTCCGGCTTCGGTGGCTTTGAGATCGAGGGTGGCAATACCAGCAATGGCAGATATAGCTAAACTTTGAGTTTGTAAGGCTTGGTCGATAGCGGTTTCAATCGCACTTCGCGGGGTATGGCGTTCACAACCCACTCCCACCCACAATACTCGCGGATGCCATTGCACTTCAGGAATCTCGGCGTTTTCATCCCATTGTTGCTGTTTTGGACTGATCCAAATTTTAGCGGCTACAGAATCACCCGGAGTAAATATTAAAGAATGTTCTTCGGGTAAGGCGGTTTGCCACAGAGTTGAACCCGCTTCTTGCACCACTTGAATCGGGGCTTGATGGGCGAAGGCCGCGCTGACTTTTGTCCAGTCCCCCTGTCCGGGCTGCCAACCCCATGGTACTCCTAATTGATCGATCCCTGAGAATCCTAAGGCAGTTGAAGCCCCTGTCAGGATGGGAGTTGCCCCCAGTTGTTGTGCTAGTAGACGAGTCAGTCGATCGGCTCCTCCTTGATGATTACTACACAAACTAATGATAAATTGACCTTGTTCATCAATCACGATAACTGCGGGGTCAACGGATTTATGTTGTAATAAAGGAGCAATCAGTCGAACCACTGCACCACAGGCTAAACCAAAAATTAGGGCTTGATGAGTTTGCCACAAACGAGCAATGTGAGTTTTCAAGGAGTCAGTGTATACTTGAGTTCCTTTGAGACTCGATAAAGAAGGGGGAACATACAGGATTGCGTTGATCGATGCACACAGAGGCTGGAGTTTTTGAGCAGCTTGAGGTGTCGTTGCGATCGCAGCAATTGGCTCAAAAGACTGAAACGGGGACAAACTCATGAAACTTTAAGCTATATTTGAGTTCTATTTTCATGTTAATTTTCGTCCTTGTCAATTGAATTTTATCGAGATGAAGATTAAGTATCTTGTCTGTGGTAT
This sequence comes from uncultured Lyngbya sp., assembly GCA_964401105.1. GTDB lineage: Bacteria > Cyanobacteriota > Cyanobacteriia > Cyanobacteriales > Microcoleaceae > JAAURB01. The sequence continues at coordinate 8,067 of CAYNXM010000114.1, forward strand.
TACTCAATAACGCCTATTCGTTTTGTCCGGTATCATTAAGACTTTTGCCGTTACCAAAAATCTGTGTCAATCCTTCTAAATTATCAGTATTTTTTTGATATTATTGATGCAGGTTATCCGCTCACTTACTGATTTATATATCAAACGGTTATTATTATGTTTTTGGAGAAACTTGCGATGACGAGTCAATCAGATATCTTTCTAGATCTCGATATTTTTAAAGAATTTTACACAGAAGAAATTGATATTATTAGTGAATATTTTTCTATTCATAGATTTTTTGATTTACAGGTGATTATGCCCCAAAAATCAAAAGATACAGCCTTTGGCATTATTCTAGATGGGGAAGTCAGTATTATGGATGATCGCCTCGATAACCCCAGCCGAATTCCGGGAGATTTTTTAGGGGAAATTGCCTTACTTCAGCCAACTCCTCGCAAAGCAGATTATATTGCAGCGAGTGATGGAGCCATTGCAATTATGACTTTTGATGATATTGATAAACTGAAGCAGAAAAATCCTCATTTAGCAGTTAAACTGATTCATATTGCAGCGAGATCTGCCTTACAACAAATTCCTCAAAATGGCCTGACTCAAAATCAAGATAGTTTAGCGCTAATGGCCGATCCCAATCAAGTTTCTAATTTAGTTAATTTGATCTTAAATAATCGAGAAATAGTGTCTCAATTTTCTTTATTAACTTCTCCTAGAATTGGAGAAATGATTCAGTCGGAAATTAACCAAAAAGTTCAAATTATTAATCCTTATCTTTTAGTCGGTGGATCTAATACAATTGGTTCAAAAATTATTCTAGGAAATGTCAAAGCTTTGATCAATTTAAAAGATCCTTTTGTAGCACCTTCCAATTCTGGCTCACTCGATGCTATTTTAAGATTATGTCACCTCTATCAAGTCTTTGTCTCTCTGAATGTAGCTACAGCACAACTCATTTTCAAGTCTTTTGTTTGAAGTTTAAGCAGAGTTTATGCAGACAGGAATAATGGATAATCAATCATTTTTTATCTGTCAATGATCAATAACCCACTTATCCCTTTTAACTATCCCCAAGACAACTTACTTTTCCGTCAATTTCCAAACACCATCCCAACTCTCATCCGGGGGACTATCTGTTTCAAACAAAATACAACGCTTCACATGTAATTGAGCGGCTTTATTCTGGGGATCAATGTCTAACACTTTCAAAAACTCTCGTTTAGCTTGTCGAAATGACTCTTTTGATTTTTGATAAAACTTTTGTTGTGTTAACTCAACTAACTTTCTCAGTCGAGACAATGATAACTCTTGTGCCTCTTCTTCTAACATTTCTTGAGTTTGCTCCTCTATAGTAAACTGAAATAGCTTATTAATCAGCAGTTTTTTAGTTTCACGGGGAGTTAACCCTTTGACTTTCTCACCTAATAACGGACTCATTGCGGTCGCACTCATTTGCTTGAGGTCTACCAGTTCTAAACGAGAAACCGTCTTATTTCCGAGGATTTCGAGTAAAGCTTGTAAAGGTAGTGTCTTCAGCATCTGTGTTAATAACTGCTGAGGATCATAATTCAGTTTCTGAACTTGACTATCTGACAGGTTTTCCAACTGTTCGAGTAACCCAACAAAATCCTGAGTGACGAATTTTTCCATTGCTGGTTTGAGATAATATTCCCGTCCTTGATGATAATGCTCGATAATTTGTTGCTGTTCTTCTGTCAGAGGACGGTTTAGTTTTCCGGCTTTAATTCCCACCAACTCATAAATTCTAACGGGTTTACTCTTACCTTTAACCGTGATAAAATCAAGTTCACGTACAATTAACTTATCTGCGTATTGATGATATGTGTTTTCACTAATAATCAAATCGGTACCATATTGTTTACTCGCCCCTTCTAAACGAGAAGCTAAATTAACCCCATCCCCAATTGAGGTGAGTTCCATCCGTTTACTCGACCCAATATTACCACTGACCACTTCATCTGAATGGAGTCCCATCCCAATACTAATCGGTATTAATCCTTGATCGATTCGGGTTTGATTAAACTCCACCAAACGATAACGCATTTCAACTGCGGCTTGCATCGCCATCCAAGGATGATCTTCCAGGGGAGCAGGAGAACCAAAAACAGCCATTAAAGCATCCCCAATATACTTATCCAGGGTGCCTTTGTAATGCAGAACAATATCCACCATTTCCTCAAAATACTCATTCAGCATGGTGACCACTTCTTCTGCTTGTAATTTTTCAGTCAAAGTGGTGTAACTGCGAATATCACTAAATAATACTGTGACGTGTTTGCGTTTACCCCCCAAACCGATATCACCACTGGCTAAAAGCTGTTCAGCCACTTCTGGAGTCATATAGCGATAAATCAGATTTTTCACTTCTTTCTCACCGCTAATATCTTCCATCACCACCAATACACCCCGAACCCTTTCAGGGTTCTTAATATCAAGCATCGAATTGATCGAAAGATTAATACTTTGATCCTCATCTGATGCCCCGGATAATAAGGTTAAATCGGGATAATATTGCTGTCGATCTTTCGCCTCAACTGGATGAAGGGCTGCCTCAAACCAAGCGGTAAAATCAGCCTGCTTGAGATGAATCAAATCCGTGACAGAACGCCCTTCTGTGACTTCGGCTTCTGTCAACCCTAACAACTCCCGCGCACATTCATTCGTGGCAATAATTTTGCCATTTTTATCGGTTGAGATCACTCCATTCGATAAACTGCGGAGAATATCCCGCTGCATCTGTTCTTGCTGGCGCACCGTTTCAAATAACTTGGCATTTTGCAACGCCACTCCGGCTTGAATATTAAACGCCTTCATGAACTCTAAATCATTGCGATTAAAGCTCGCCTTCCATTGTTCCGGGGCTTCTGGCCAGTTCGCCGGGTCATAAAGGGGATGATCTCCTTGTTTTTTCTTATTAATTAACTGAGTTACCCCAATTAAATGATCGTCGGCATTATAAACAGGCATACAGAGTAAGCTACAAGTCCGATAGCCCGTCTTTTGATCGGTTTCTTTTGATTTTTCCGAACGAGGATCATTGTAAACATCAAAGGGAATTAACAACGGCTCTCCTGTTTCGGCTACAATTCCAGCAAAACCAGCAGTGCGAGGAATGCGAATTTCTGTGGGTTTGTTATTAATTAGGATTTTTGTCCACAATTCATCTCGTTCATGGTCAATCAGCCACAGGGTACTGCGATCGGCGTTCATCAGTTCTTTCGCCTGATCCATAACATTTTTCAGGGTTTCTTCGAGATCTAAACTACTCTTACTCAAAGAGTTCACCGCATTCATCAATGCAGTCGCAGCCCGTTGGCGTTGAGCAGCCGCATAGAAGGATTTAGAAGATTCTAAAATTAGGCGAATAGAGGGCTTAAATTTGTTAAATAGTTCTTCGTCTTTTTGAGAGAAACCGGCTAAATCAATTTTTTCTTCTAAAGGCCCTTCGTGGTTACACTCATGCTTGAGTTTATTCAATAGTTGTACCACTGCCACCAGTTCTTCTTCTTGGTTCAGCAGCGGCATCACCAACATACTATAGGTGCGATACCCATTCTTTTTATCGATCTCCTTGGCGGCAGTGGAACGGGGATCGTCATAAAAATCGTAGGGAATATTGATGATTTTTCTTTCCGTTGCCACAACTCCTGCAATGCCTGCCCCGGCTGGAATTCTCAACTCTAAAGGGCTACCGTTGTTGCCTTCGGCGACAATCGACCACAGTTCGTGCTTGTCGTCGTCAATTAGCCATATCGTTGCCCGATCTGCATTCAGGAGTTCTCCTGTTTTAAAGGTAATCGATGATAACATCTCATTGAGAATGGCCTCAAACCCTTGAGCTTCGAGTAAGTTATCTAATATCGAGAGGGTTTGATTAACGGTTTTTAGCTTGTTCTCAACATCCTCGACCACTTTAACAAATGTGTCTTTTGTCAGGGGTGCTAAAAGTGTGGAGAAACTCCCCCCGGAAGGTGTATGGACAATGGCGCTGCGTTCTCCCTGATTGGGATCGTTCTGCTGACGGGAGTTGCGATCGCTTGCCCGAGATGAGGTCGAGTTACGTTGAGTGGGATCTTCAACCACAGTTGCTTCAATAACTGTGGGAATCACCTGATCCGAGGTAGAAAAAGAGTTAGTCGAAGATGCAGAATTCATGTTTAAGACAGTTGAAATTTATATTTAATCTATTAACAAAGTCAAAAATAGATTCTCAATCATTATCCTAAGTAGAAATTTGATATCAGGTTTTGGATAAGATTAAGGATAGGGGGTTGACAAGTATAGGATTGAAATTAATAGGGACTTACCTATAACTCTCAAGGGGTGATTGGAGTGGGCTGAGGTAAGCCATTGCTGTAAATGACAAAAGTTAGAAATGCGTGAAAAATTAGGGACAACAGTAACTACTCGGAGAATTCCTGGGTTTCGGGAGCAATAGTGCTTGATCCCCCGATCTAACATGATCGATGGATCAATTTTACGATCAGATGACTGAGCATTTTGAATTGAGAGATACAGTACTCGATTGCTGTTCCCAACCTAGTTTACCTACATGACGTGATGTGGGCGATCAAGGCAAAACTTGAATTTGGTATCTACACCCCTCCCCATTGAGATTGCGAGCTGTATTTTTCCCTATCTTAACAGACACTCCCGGAGTGTCAGTGGTTTCATCGAGAGTGATTAACCGCAAAATTCGGAAACCACTTTAGAATCAACTTATCAATTGTGGTAACTATAGATTAGTCTACAGTCATCTCAAGTGGCTGAGGTTGAGTGAAAGTCTTCTAAGACTCGATGGCGCGATCGCTCGATGGGCGAGATGGGCGAATCTGTTGTGCGGGTGTTGTCCAGACTACAAGAATCTAACTGGTATAATTGATATGCCTCACCAGGCTCAGGGTTGTTAACAGTTTTTAGACAACTGTCAAAATCGGCTTAACATCCCGAGAAAACCTCCCTTGACTCAGTAGCCTGAACATAAGGTTTCCGTTATTGATGGCGGAGAATGTCAATTAAGCCCTATTCAACTTGTAGCAAGTTCTCATGCAGACTGAAGCTTTCAGTGAGCTTTTTCCATTGTTTAAAGGCGCCAATCCAGAAACCGTAGAATGGCTGCTTTCCGTTGCTGTTAACCACGACTATCCCACCAGTCGCGTAGTGTTAATGGCTGATGCTTGGGGTAATGCGGTTTACTTTATCGCCTCAGGCTGGGTTAAGGTTCGACGAACCTCCGCAGAAGATGGATTTACCTTGGCAATTTTAGGGCCGGGAGATTTCTTCGGAGAAATGGCAATTTTGGATGAATCTCCTCGCTCAGATGATGTGATTGCTTTGTCCCCTGTCAATCTGATCAGTATTTCCGCTCAGCGATTTATTCAAACCTTATTTAAAGATCCTCAGCTTCATCATCGGATGCTGCAATTAATGGTACGGCGGCTACGACAAATGAATCAACGGTATCAAATTCGTCATCGACCCCCTGCGGTAAAGCTCGCAAATACGCTAATGGTATTGGCGGAAAACTATGGCCAGCCCACGGATAAAGGCTCGGATATTTTGAATATTCCTTATCAAGATTTGGCTAATATCAGTGACATTAGCCTTCAGGAAACTGAAAAAATCATGGAAAAACTGTTGAGTAAAGGATGGATCGGTATTGATGAAAATGATCGAGTCATTCATTTATTAAACATGAAACATCTGACCCATTTAACCAGTCAATAATTCGCTAGTGCAAAAAACGCTTCTTTTTAGATTAAGTTTGAGTTAGAAGATTAACAACATCAATCCGGATTCACCGTTCTCCCAGTTCTATACTGTTCAAAATGCAGTCGTGAATTCTGTTTCGGTTTTTTAACTGTTTTCTAGAAAACTTCCTCTCGCACTCTTATTTGTCATGACCGTAGCTACTCCTATTCATTCTGAGTCTATTTATTCCCAAAAACCATTGATGTATTATCAAGTGGCAATGGGGGAGCCTGAATCTCATTTGTTTGAGGTACAGATGCAAATCTCTATTGAACAATTAATCAGTCAAGGGTTCAATGCTGGGGTTTTAGATCTGAAAATGCCAGTTTGGACACCCGGATCTTATTTGGTACGAGAATATGCCCGACATTTACAAGAATTACAAGTTTTTGATCGAGATGAACAACTCGTTTCTGCTTGTAAAGTGGCGAAAAATCATTGGCAGATTTTGATTCAGAATGTTAATGAAATTACAATCAAATATCGTATTTTTGCTTCGGAGTTAACGGTACGAACGAATCATCTAGACGGGACTCATGGTTATTTTAATGGGGCGGCTTTATTTCTCTATATTCCTGATTATGAGTCTCATCCGATTTCTGTTGAAATTGTGCCACCCCCAGATTGGAAGGTGACAACAGTTTTACCGAAGTTACCTGAATCTGAAAATACTTTTATTGCTGAAAATTTTGATGTTTTAGTTGATAGTCCGTTCGAGATGGGTCAACATCAAACTTACTCGTTTGAAGCAGATGGTAAATCTCATGAAATTGCGATTTGGGGCAAGGGAAATGCGGATGTGGAAAAGATGATCCCGGATTTTCAAAAAATTATTGAAACCGAATCAAAGCTATTTGGCGGTTTACCTTACAATCACTATTTATTTCTACTGCATTTATCGGGTTCGGGTTACGGTGGACTAGAACATAAAGCTTGTTGTTCTTTGAATTATCCTCGGTTTAGTTTCCGCAACCCGGAAAAATATAATCGATTTCTTCAGTTAGTGGCTCATGAGTTTTTTCACCTCTGGAATGTTAAACGGATTCGTCCTAAAGCCTTAGAAACGTTTGATTATCAGGGGGAAAATTATACTCCTTCTTTATGGTTTTGTGAGGGCACAACCAGTTACTATGATTTATTGATTCCCCTGCGGGCTAAACTATATGATGCGGAAAGCTTTTTAAAAGGGTTATCTAAAGATATTACCCGTTTGCAAACAACCCGTGGTCGTTTAATTCAACCCCTGAATGAATCGAGTTGGGATGCTTGGATTAAACTCTATCGCCGGGATGCTAATAGTGATAATAATCAAATTTCTTATTATTTAAAAGGACAACTGGTTTCTCTATTACTCGATTTACTGATTCGCGATCGCCACAACCATCAGCGATCGCTAGATGATGTTATGGTGAAAATGTGGCAACAATTCGGTCAGCCAGAAATTGGTTATACTCCAAATGAGCTGAAAAAAGTAATCGAATCAGTGGCGCAAACTGATTTAACTGACTTTTTTGAACGCTATATTTATGGCACAGAAGAGTTACCATTAAACCAATACTTAGAAACCGTTGGCCTACAACTCAAAGCGGAAACAACTGAAACAGCCCCGACTACAGGCTTGAAGGTGGTTTCGGAAGCCGGAGTAGAAAAAATAAAATTTGTTGAGGCGGGTAGCCCGGGTGAGGCGGCTGGGGTCGAATCCGGGGATGAATTACTGGCAGTCAATGGGTTTCGGATTAAAGCGGATCAACTTGGCGATCGCCTGCAAGATTTTCAACCGGGGGATACTGTGGAATTAACCCTTTTCCACCAAGATGAGCTACGAACCTGTCAGCTTACCTTAACATCTCCTCAACCGAATCTGTATAAAATTGTTTCACTCGACGGGCCCAACTCAGAAAGTCAACGAAACTTTACGCAATGGTTGGGATGTGCTTACCAAAAGTTGTGAGAAAATCGGAACTATTCTGTCATAATTACTTTTAAAACGATGATGCAACCTCCCCCGCCTCCTTCAATTACCCCCCGTCAAATGAATCTGTTGCGAGTTGTAACTGCAATGGCCTGGGCAGATGGACATCTGGCAGCAGAAGAAGTCGATGTGATGCTGGAAGAATTTAGTCGGTTATTTGCCAGTGGAGATCGACAGGAAGCATTGCGTCAAGAATTACGGGAATATATGATGCAAAATATTCCCCTAGAAGAGTTAATTCCCAAACTGCAAACGGATGAAGAACGAGAATTGGTGTTAATGTTAGGTTATGAAGTGATCAAATCTAGCGCTAGATTTCCAGATGAGCCGGATATTAACGACGAGGAAGCAGCGGCTTATCAAAAATTAGTGCAGTTACTCGGTTTATCAGATGAGGTGGTGAAGCGGGTTGAAACGGTGGTAAATCGTCAATCTCAGGGATCTGTCGGCTTAATTGTAACGCTTAAACAAAGGCTGGAAGAATTTATTCATTCTGACGATCAAACCTAAAGATTTCCTGATAAAAATAGCAGCAATTTAGTAAAAATGGCGGCAAAGCCGCCTTTGTAATTTTCTGTAAAAATTGCCAGGGATTTCAAGTGATATGATCGAAACCTGCTAATTACCGATTAACCGGATATTGAATTTGCTGCTTTCAACAAAAGAAGTTTCTAACTCGCTGCCGGATGGCCCTCAAGGGACAGGATTGCTGCAAACTTTGCAGATGATTAGTCAACCGATCCAATTTCTGGAAAACTGCGCCCGTTCCTATGGCGATCGCTTTACATTGAAGGTTTTGGGGGTAAATTCTCCGCCGGTGGTGTTCCTGAGCCATCCAGCCGCTATTGAGGCGATTTTTACAACTGAGGCACAGGCGTTTGAACTGGGAAAAATCACTCATGTTTTCCAACCTCTGACCGGGGTTCAATCCCTGATTATGCAGGAAGGCAAACGTCATCAACGTCTGCGTCAATTGTTAATGCCGCCTTTACACGGTAAACGCCTGCCAACTTATGGGAATCTGATTCAGGAAATCACTATTCAAGCGACTGGTAACTGGTCGGTTGGGACGTTACTCTCAATTCGCGAAGCTGTCGCTGAGATTGTGTTGGATGTGATTCTAAGGGTTGTATTAGGCCTGCATCCTAACGCCCGTTATACCCAACTGAAAACCTTAATTAAGCCCTATTTAGAACAGGTGAATGCGCCGCTATATTCTATTCAGTTTTTTTGGCCGTTATTACAACAAAATTTAGGGACTTGGAGTCCTTGGGGTCAATTTCTGCATCAACGTCAACAAATCGATCGATTGATTTATGATGAAATTGCGGAACGTCGAGGTCAACCGGGTGGAGAGGATGTTCTTTCCTTACTGATTTCCGCTAAAGATGAACAGGGTAATGGTTTAAGCGATGAGGAACTTCATGACCAATTAATTACACTATTACTTCTCGGTTATGATACCACGGCAAGTGCTTTAAGTTGGGCTTTTTATTGGATTCATAAATATCCTCAAGTGAGTCAGAGGTTATTACAAGAGATTCACAATTTAGGTGAGAATCCTGAACCTATTGCTTTAACTCAGTTACCCTATTTAACTGCTGTTTGTCAGGAAACATTACGAATTCATCCCATTGCTTTAATTTCTCAGCCTCGTGTGGTTCAAAAAACGGTTGAAATTGAATCTTATCAATATCAACCGGGAACAATTTTAGTGCCTTGTATTCATCTGGCTCATCATCGTTCTCAAGTTTATCCCCAACCTCAACAATTTCAGCCGGAACGTTTCCTCAATCATAAGTTTTCACCTTATGAATATTTCCCTTTTGGCGGGGGTAGCCGCAGTTGTATTGGTATGGCTTTATCCTTATTTGAAATGAAGTTAATTCTGGCTACCATTTTATCGCGTTTTCAATTAGAACTGATAGAGGAAAAGTCGGTAAAAGCGGTTCGTCGAGGGATTACAATTGTTCCTGCTGATACTTTTAAATTACAGATAAAGGATATAGCATTGGGTTTCCCCTTTGCCAAGGGGGACGGGAGGGGGTCGAGAAGGGGGAATAAAGGAAAAATATAAAGGTGATAATTAAGCTATTATTGATCGATCCAGTAAAAGTGCTATTGAATAGTAAACAGATAAAGGATATAGCTTTTACCCCCCTGCGCCCCCCTTATAAAGGGAGGATAAAACAGGGATATAAAGGTGATAATTAAGCTATAATTTATCAATTCAGTCAAAGTGCTATAAAACAATAAAATCAAAAAAATGACAACAAAAGTTATTACAAATTCCGATAAGAAATTATGGCTAGCGGCAATTAAACCGCCCATGTATAGTGTGGCAATTATGCCGATTTGGGTAGGAACTGCGATTGCATTTTATCGAACTCAGAGTTTAAATTGGATGATTTTTAGTACATTTCTGAGTTCAGCTATTTTAATTTTAGCCTGGGAAAATATTCTGAATGATGTGTTTGACTCGGAAACTGGGATTGATAAAAATAAAGCCCATTCTTTAGTTAATTTAACGGGGAATAAATCTCTAATTTTTGCGATCGGTAATTTCTGTTTAATTTTAGGAATTTTAGGAATATTAGCGATTTGTTGGTGGCAACAAGATGTAACTATACTCGGACTAATTATCACTTGTTGTTTTCTCGGTTATCTTTATCAAGGGCCTCCTTTTCGTCTCGGTTATCAAGGTTTAGGTGAATTTCTTTGCTTTTTTGCCTTTGGCCCGGTAGGAACTTCAGCAGCTTATTATAGTCAAACTCAAACGGTTTCTATGTTAAGTTTAGCGGCTTCTATTATTGTGGGTTTAGCTACCACTTTAATTCTATTTTGTTCTCATTTTCATCAAGTCGAAGATGATATTGCCGCCGGAAAGCGATCGCCAATTGTTCGTTTGGGGACAGAAACGGGGGCAAAGTTATTACCTTGGTGGTGTGGAATTCAATTTGCCTTGATTTTACTATTTGTTGGATTAGGAATTTTCCCCGTTTGGACACTATTGAGTTTGGCTGGAATTCCTGCTGCAATTAAACTGTGTAGCCATGTCAACCAAAATCATAATTATCCAAATTTAGTTAGTAATTGTAAGTTTATTGCCGTTGCCGTTCATTTTTGGACAGGGTTACTTTTAGGAATCGGTTTTATTATTCCTCAACTGTAATTCAATTTACTTTATAATTCTACAATAAAGTTTTCTTGATTTACTGTTACGCGATCGCCTGCAACTAATTTACGGCCTCGGCGAGTTTCTACAATACCATTGACTTCTACCTCACCATATTTGATCAAGATTTTAGCTTGTCCTCCCGTTTGTACACAACCGACATACTTGAGAAATTGATCGAGTTTGATGGTGGGAATATCAGAGGTTGTCATAAATTTAATACTCGTTGATGTTACTATTTTAAATAATCAATCCAAGCCGAAACAATCTCAGGAGAACCATACCATTTTCCAGGGGACTTTGGAGAATGCCAAACCCCCTCTAAAGTTAAGTTTTCTGCCCCAGCTAAATGGGCGGCTTCAATGGGTGTAATACCATCTCCCCAGGTGTTACCCTTTCCAATGGTTAATTGATAGCTATTATAGGCTAACCAAGTTCCGGGTTTTCGTTCTCCATAGATGGCTTTTCCCGCAATACAAATATAACGAATATCGGGATAAAATGCACCAGGATAGTTATCTTTGACAAAATCTAAATTACGTTTTGTCCAGCGTTCTTGACTGACATGAGGGGTTCCCAATGTGATCAAAGTGGAAATCGATTGCCGTTGATTCCATAAATTGCTAATACTTTTTTCTAGATTACCATGAATAGTATAGGGTTTTTCGCCGAGATAAATTCGGGATATCCATCCCCCAGCAGAATGCCCAATTAAGTTAACTTTTTCAATTTGATATTTTTCTTGAGTTTCCTCAATTGTGGTGTGAATTTTGCGTAATATGGGAATCATCGATCTTCCGCCTATTGTCGGTATCCAATCTCGTTTACGTAGGGGAACAGTAACCGCTGAAAATCCTTGTTGAGTTAGATATTGTTCTAAGGGATAATAATCAATGGCAGCCGCAAAAAAGCCCGGTAAAATTATAGTAGGAAATGGCATATCTTAAATTTTTTAATTTTTAATTATTATTATTGTTATAGGTTAAAATTTTCATTATAGTCTAGCTGTTGATAACAAGCCATTAATTTTAAAGCTTTGGGGTTCAGCATGGGCGTGGACAATAAAAAATTTCATGGTAATGCTATAATTCTCAAAGATTATCTTAATTTTTAACTGAATTGTTAGGAAAAAGCAAGTTTTGGATTAATGATCGTTCAACCTTATTCATCAGACTATCAAGATCGAGTCGTTGATTTAATTTTAACTATTCAGCGAGATGAGTTTTTAATTCCGATTCAACTCAGTGACCAACTAGATTTATTAGATATTCCAAGATTCTATCAACAAAATAAAGGGAATTTTTGGATTGCTATTGATAAAAATAAACTGATTGGAACAATTGGTTTAATTGATATGGGTCACTCTCAAGGGGTTTTACGAAAGATGTTTGTTTTACCAGAATATCGAGGTCAAACTATAGGTGTAGGGAAAAAGTTATTAGACAGTTTAATCAATTGGTCACAACAACAAGGAGTCAATCAAATCTATTTAGGAACAACAGAAAAATTTAAAGCCGCCCATCGTTTTTATGAAAAGAATGGTTTTATTGAAATTGAAAAAGCACAACTCCCGTCTCAATTTCCGCTGATGGCAGTGGATACAAAATTTTACCTTTTAAAACTATGAAAATCGACCATTTCCTTGTACAATATGCTGTACAGTGGTTAACGCTTCAATCCCAATTAATCCGCGCCGATAGCCTTTTTGGTTAGACATCCCTAAAAAGATGGCATCTCCTCGGTTTTGGTGACGAGAAAATTGGGGAGATGCGTTAATATAAGTCATGGCACTGTTAATATTAAGGGCAAATTGACGGCTTTCTGTATAGGATTCTGTTGCCAAACAATTCGCGTGACCACTACTGCAGTGATTAATCAAAGTAATCCCTTGTTGGATATCTTCAACAAACCGAAAAGTTACTGTTTTATTCAGGTAAGGTTGAGACCATTCAGCATCCGATGCCAATTCTAATTCTGGAAAGGCTTCCACTATTTGGCGATCGCCTTTAAGAACAAAACCAGCCTCTCGTAAACTATTCCACAGTCGTGTGATAAAAGTTGGCTTTTGGTTGGGATCAATCAGTACTTTCTCAATCGCATTGACTGCATCAGGTTGACTACTGTGACTTTCTAAAATCATCCACCGAACTAAGTCTACATTAGCCGTCGCAGACCAATAGAGATAACAATTTCCCAATGCCGATCTTAATACAGGAACAGTGGCTTGATGAAGGACTTTATTAACAAGACAGGGTCGCCCATAGGGAATAATCAGGTTAACATACGGATCTTGAGTGACTAACTGTTGAAGGGCTGCATCCTCCTGGGTGGCAATCATCTCTAAACAGCCCAAAGGTATTCCTCTTTCTTCTAAGGTGGATTGTAAAATTTGGGCGATCATCTGGTTAGAATGATAGGCAACAGTCCCCCCCATTAATAATAAACTATTGGCTGTTTTCAGGCACAATCCAGCCGCGATCGCACCCAACTCAGGGAAAGCTTCATAGACTAACCCCACCACTCCCAAAGGAATTGATTGATAATAAGTCTGACACTGTTCGAGTTGATAGGAAGCGCTAATAACACGGCCAATCGGATCGGATAATTCTCCTAAGCGTTGCAGAATTTGAACCGTTGTTTCCAAGCGTTTTGGAGTCAGTTTTAACCATTCCCCCAAGATTTCTGGTATTCCGGTTTCTCTATTGGCTTCCAGGTCTAAAGTATTGGCTTCTAAGATATCATTTTGATGATATTCTAAAGCATGAGCCATTGCTTTGAGGGCCTGATTTCGCTCAATTCCAGGGACTTGTGACAATGTGATACTGGCTTCATGGGTACGATCAATAGCAGTCGTGATATTGGGGAAAGTGTTGTGATTTTCTGCTATCATAATGTCAACGTCGATAAGCTAACCAGACCATCACAGCCGGTAGCATGGCTAACATGACTGCTACCACTGCCCAGAGTAAGATACTTGGCCCAGGAGATGACAACGCCAGAGGCAGCCAAATCACCAACAAAACCAATAAAATTCCTAATGCTAAAGGCAGGTAATGGGCTTTCACGCCAGGTGTAGCGCGGTTCCATTGACGACCTGTCCATCGCCATACCTGCTTATATGGATAGTGGGTTGAGAGTTGTTCTAAGGAATAGCCCGTTTCATCCACAACAAAAATTTGCTGACAGCGATCGCAACCAAAGGCTTCTGTCAGTGTGATCGGAACCAGGTGACCTTTACGCCGACAAGGGCAAGGATATTCACTATTCAAGTCAATTTTTTGAGCTTTTTGAGGTGGCACAAGTGACAATTTATTTAAATAGAGATTTTGGTTCAGTAAGATTCAGCAGGTGATCTGATCTGACAGGGCTTGCCCACTCTCAGTATTATACCCGATTCAAGCAATGACGCACCATCGGCTGGAAATTATATTAGAGGTTGTTTATACACCAGCCAGCAGCATTACCAAGATTGAGAATTTTATTCACCAGAATCTGTTACCAGTTGACAGAAATTATGGAATTTAATCCGGTCGATTGCTTGTTGTAGTTCGGCTGAAGGATTTTCTACTGAAAACATTACCTGTAATGCATCAGACCAAAGATCTTTAGCTATAAAATAATTAGCTTTTTTTAAAGCTATTTTTTCTGCTGATTCTCCTTGTAATTGTTGTTCTATGGCGAGTAAGTCTTGATTAATTACTTCTCTTTCCTCAGCTTCTATAATTTTGAAAGCAACTTTGGTAGAATTATCTGGAAATTGCGAATCTAACTTTAATAGATGCCACTGGTATATTTTTCCAGCCGCTAAAGGAGTCTCATCATTATACATAATAAAATTATCGTCTGTATCAACTTCTTGACTCCAGAAAGAATTGGCATCTTGAGCCTGATAAAGTAAAACTTCTATCGGATTATTTTCTGCATTGTTTGCTTGCCAAATAAACAAAGGGCGATTACTCCAAACTTCTATCGGATCATTATTTATATTTTCAGTATTATTAGTATCTTGATCGACTAAGCTTTGTGGAGAAATTAGACAAAGTTCTGTATTTCCTCTATTTTCTCCTCGACTTCCCCCTGAACGTTTAGGTCGTCCTAATATACCTGATTTATTTAAAAACACAGTTTCAATTTCTTCCCAGGTTCTGCCCCCACCCGGTTCTTTTTTCCTGCCAAAATTTTCTTCAGTTTGAGGAGATTGACTCACCGCTTTTAAAGGTAAAACTGATGGCAAAGTCACTAGACAAATAATGATTAAAAGTTGACTCGTTAACTTTTTATTGAGATTCATGATTGCGTCCTCCGATCAGATAACTCCAAAATACTATAATTGGAAAAAAACAAGGAATTAAAATAGCCCAGGAAATATAAATTTGTAAAGTAATTAAAATATAAACCAGGGTAGAACCTCCTAAGACAAGTCTTAATTGATTTTGACGATAGACATTTTCTTCAAGTAGGACTATAGTACATTTTCCCACAAATGCCGCACATAAAATTATCCAGAAATCAGGAATAGGAACCACTAGCCGATTTTTGAGTAAGTGATGGACGATGTAAGCATGATATTCACCTCCTGTAAATCGGTTTTGTGAAGCACCTTGCCAAAAACTAATCGCACTGGGTAAGGCAAAATTATCTCCATCATTGCAATTAATTCCAGCACCATCATAGCCTCCTGGTGCAATAATGACGACTTGATTTTTGATATTTCGAGGAATACTGCCGCTGAGTAAATTTTTAGCAGAAGTTTTTTGATAAACTTCTTTGGGGGGGAGAGATAAGTCAATAATGGGATGTAGCCATTGAAATAATTTTACAGATTTTGGTAGTTTTAATTGGGATAAATAGTTAATATAGCGATTATTAAAATTAGATTCTTTTAAATTTTTAAATAATTCTGAACGGAGTAAATATTTGTTATTTAAGTCAGGTTTAGCTAATTTATTTAAATCAGATGATGAATTCAGTTGATGAGTTAAAGCCAATAAATAGGCAAAAGGACATCGTTCATCACAACTTTCAGTGGGTGATAAAAGTTCTATAAATCCAGGAAAAAATTGAATATCTGCTGCCATACTCCAGTTGAGACTAGCAATATTCTCACTAATTATTTCCGGTGGATTTGTCGTTTCTCGGGCAGCAAAAATAAACAATCTCTCCTGTTGAACTCCGGCTTGAATCGCCTCAGCCAGAATAGCTGCATTTTCGGGTTGTTGTTGATCTTGATCCAGAATATAATCAATACCAATCACAGTTGCATTCAACTGAGAAATGCGATTAATAAGTAAACTTAAATAACGATAATTAAGCGGGCATATTTCTTGGGAGTCATTATTGGGATCTTCGAGTGAATCTTGATCAATTTGAACTAATAAAACTGGCTCTTTTTGTGAGCGTTCAATTTGGTTAGTTTGTTGACGATAAAATGCCTGAATATAAAGACGATAATCGAGCAACTTATCTTGAATAGGATATAACAAACTAATTGCTAAAACACTGGTTAAAGCCACTAATTCTACTGGATTAGGACACAATAACTGCCACCATCGAGATTTTTGTAGGTGAAATAACTCTGCTTCAGGATGCCGAAAAATCGAAGGAATTAAATAAGATGAGGGATAATTGAGCCGTTTTTCCTGTTGTTGAAAAAATACATAAGCCTCCCGCATTGCTTCATGAACATCTTTATATTCTGCGAGACCTTGTAAGAATTGAGGTAAAAAATCTTGAGCTACTTTATTATGAATAGGTTCCCGCATCACTACCACTTGATTCAGTCCTAAATTAATTAAAGATTCAGCGATATCAATCCCACTACAAGAGTTAAAAATAGCAAATTGTAATCCATTTTTTTTTGCTTGCTTTAGACAGGGTTCAAGCTCAGAAATAAACATGGATACTTGCGGTGAAATTCGTATTTTTCCACCGATTAATTCCGCTTCATTGCTATGACCAGCAAAGAATAAAATATCCCAACCTCGCCTGTCTGCAATGGCATGACAAATCCGAGTTTTTAATTCATTACTATCTGTTTCTCCCTGTTTCCAACCTTCAAATTGAATCTGAGCAATTTGACGAAATTTCTGTTGTAAAGCTTGTCGGTCTAACTCTAAATTCACTCCAGTATCATCACCAAAAATTGCTAATATTCTAGGTTTTCGATATAAGGGACGCACAGGTTCATATTGAATATTATTAGGTGTGCGGGCAATCCTAATTTTACTAACTGCATTAATATCTGTGCCAATTTGCCAGGTTTCCCAAGGAAAACGCGCTAATTCCGAAGAGATACAAGTGAGAAATACATCTACCCATTTTACGTTATTATGGCTGGCTGCGTTAGCAATTTCCCGCCGTATGGGAAACAATTCAGGACTTAATAACCAGTTATGAAATCGGTCTAATAATTTCGCTTCGGCTTCGACTAAAATGGCTCGCCAATCTTTAGGGGGAGCAGTGCCAGCACCTTCGGTAACTTTACCGCGTAAACCGCTATAATAGTTAAAATAAGCCTGTTGCCATTGATGATACAAATGGGTTAATAATGTTGGATATTCCAGTTGAATATTGAGGTTGCAGCCATTTCCCCAAGATAAATCAAAATCACATAGGGAATTAATTTGCAGCACTTTTAGTTTAAATTTCATTCTGCCTTATACTGAGATTAAAACTGAAATACACGAGTGATTTCTGGATGACGATCTATCATCAAGTTTACTAAAAATTTCTCACCAATATCACCCACAATTTGAGTAAACAGGTAAGTTTGACCTAATTCAGGATACAGTTTTCGCTCAATTAAAACTTGAGTTTCATCACTAATACGCCATTGCATTGTTGTTTGATAAACGGTTTCTGAAGAAGTTGTTGCAATTAACAATAACGCCCATTCTTGGTGCGGTCGCCGCCAGGTAATGGCATATAATTGAATATCATTTGGTAAGTTTTCTCGCCGACAAGCTGCTTCTAAAGGAATTTGAATTTGATATTGATCTTGTAGTTGGTTGAGAATATCTTCTAGCTCAATTACAGAAGAAGTAGAAGGTGCTGCTGTTGTCAGAAAGCCACGCATTACTGGTATAGATAATGGTTGCCATACTAAATTTTGACTGACTTCATCCAGTTGATTTTGCAGCCACATTCCCACCTCAATTGTGGGTTGAGTTAATAATTGCAATAACTCAGAAATCGCGATTGAAGGTTGTGCATTTTTAAACCAATTCAGCAGGGAAGAATGAGTCAGTATAGCCTTAGCTTGATTCCAATTTAGGACTTGCCAAAGTGGACGATTTTTAGCTTGAGGTAATAAGGTTTCTAACTGAGTTTTAACTGCATTTAATTCAGCTTGACGACTCTCTGGAATGGCGGGTAATGGAATAGCAGAGGGTGCTAAACATTGTAAATTTAGTAATAATTCATCAGTCTCAGGATTAAACCATTCTCTGGGAATGGCATAAGTCCAATCGATTAAAGGATAGAGTTGAGTTTGATTTTCTGCTAATTGATTATAAGGAATAAAACCCAGAATCCCAATTAATTCTATATCTTCAGCAACGCCAACAGGAACATAAAAATGAGCGGCAAATTCAGGTAAGTCTAAAATAGCTCTGGGAATAATAATTTCTGATTCACTAAAACTGTTAGTGGGAATTAAACACACTTTAAATTCACCCACTTGCAGTTGACAAATATTCTCTAAACTAGGAGTTGAAATAGGCGTGCTGATTTGCAGTAGAGGCTCTCGTTTTTGCAGCCAGTTTTCAAACCCAAACTGTGCTAATTTATTTAAATAAACTGACCATTTTTGATTGGGTTCGGATTGACTCAATTGTAAAGCTAAATCTATCTGCTCTGCTTTAAGCGTAATCATTTCAACAGTTTCTTCTAATTCGATAAACTCGTGAGCATAATCATTGAAAAAATCGGTTAACATTTGCAATCCTCCTGAATAAGTTGATTAATTTTGAAAGACTGATTTTCGATTTTAAAAGTTGCCGTTTTTAAATAGCAACAAATCGTTTGTGAAAGTTGACTGGGTTGGCGATAAGCTTTTCCGGTGCTGGCATTTTTTCGATCTTCTGCGATCGCGCTATCAATTTTATCTCCTAAAGCCTGCTCTACTTTTGCACTCAAATTTTGTAACTTTTCTGAGTTAATCTCTTGTCTATTTTGAGCCAGTTGAGTAATACGCTGGCATAAATACCAAATTGTATTGCGTCTAATATCGCTACGAAGCTGTTTTAAATCTAACAAACGACTCACCCGAGGTTGATCGTTAAATCCTAATCGCTCTGCAATTTCACTCATAGAAAATCCATGGCAATGAAACCAATGCAAAGCTTTAATAAAATTCTCTATTTTTGTTTGATATTTTTGCTGTGATGTAGGAGTTTGCTTCTTAGGTTGATAATAAATTAAACGATGTTCAATCACCGCTTTAACGGCATCACTCAGGCAATGATTTAATTCTTGTAAAGACGTATTGTCTGAGTGATGGGGATTAATATTTTGCTGAGTTAAACGATTATGCGGTTGAGTTTTTCGTTGTATTCGTTCCTCCCGTAATATTTGTGCTAAATCTTGTAACAGAGTTAACACTTTTTCTGGAGAACACTCATCAGCTTCCGGTAATATGGTTGCCATTTGACTCAGTTGTTCTTGGCTGGGTTCTGGGTAGCGCTTCCGCGATCCTTTTTGCCGTTCTTCTAAGATTTGTTGGCGATAAACTTGATGATAGGTATTCAGCAGATTTAAGCTGTGTTCAATTGCTGTTGGATGATAGTTAAAGCCCGATAAAACCCGTTGCAGTTGTCCGATAGAAGTCTGGTTTAAAATAAACCAATCGGTTACCTGTTCAATGCCATGTTCAAGTAAAATCTGCTTAACTCTCATATCACTTTTAGCAATACGAATTGTCCAGGTCGATAAATTGCCTTTACTCGGTTCAAAACTTTCCAGTATTTTACGGGTTAAAGATTCAGATTTCTCATCAGAATTTTCTTCCAAATCAGGGTCAAGAACATAAGGAAGCAATTCTTCACTTCGCAGGTCATGAGCGCTACCAAATCGCTGTTGTAGACTATAACAAAAGTCTTTAAGCTGATTTGATATAAAACAACGTAGACTCATATTCGCCAGCAAAACTCGTTCCGAGTCCCCCAGCCACTCCACTAACTGTTGTTGAATTTCCCTCGGAGTCCATTCAGAAGATAAATCAGTCCCTTTCTCAACCTGGGTAAGCGGAGAAAAGTGTTGCTTCATAAACGTTTCAGCCGCTGGAATTTCTCGGCTTTGACAGTGACCCAAACTATCGATTCCAAACCATATCCAATATCTTGATAATGTCCCCATAACAATTGTCTCTTGTATTAGCGATCTTCTCTGTCTTATACCAATTCTTTAAAATACTGCCCTAGACGGAAAATGTTTGGCGTGACGGGAAATGTTTGGGCGATAGCCCAACCCGTCAAGATAGCCAACCCGTCGATTTATAAACCCCCGGCAGCTCGCCGTCCCCACCCCCCTGTGCCTGCCCCCGCGCAGGCGGGGGTCCCCCCTTATAAAGGGGGGAGGAGGGGGACTACAGGGGGCAATGGATTGAGTGCATGATTACAGAGAAATGGTATTAGTTTAAAGTGGTTCCGTTACCGGATCTCATTTGTCACCCTTGTTGCTTTCTACCTTAATCTAGTTTCGTCGTGGTGGAGGTTATGTATTTTTTTTATAATGGGTGAGAATAGGAAATAAGTAGCGATCGCCTATCGCGTTGATTGAATCCATCCCGATTAGAAATCAGAAATTAACGTCTCGACGTTATATAGCAATTCAGTCTGGGTTTGTGAGAAATCTCAATATCTGTAAAGCTTCTAGAATATCTAACTCTATTCCCTCTAAGCCTACTTGCCTATTCCCTCTAAGCCTATTCCCTACTGGCCTCTGGTAATCAATCATCCGGACATGGTATCACGAATAACAAATGATAAATGACACAACAAGACAGGTTTCTCTGGCTATTCTCTGCCAAGAGGACAAGTTTTTAATGCAACTTCGGGATAATATACCGGGAATTGCTCATCCGGGGGTTTGGGGACTGTTTGGCGGACATATTGAAGTGGGTGAAAGTCCGCTATTGGCACTTCAACGGGAATTAGTTGAGGAAATTGGCTATGATGCGCCTCAACTGACTGAATTTTATCAAGATAGGGAAGCAACGGTGATTCGCCATATTTTTTATGGCAGTTTAACCGTTAATTTAGATCAACTGAGTTTGAATGAAGGTTGGGATATGGGGTTAGTGACTCGGGGGGAGATTAAAGCTGGAGAATGCTATTCTCAAAATGCCGCAACCACTCGACCGCTGGGTCGTCCTCACCAACGAATTTTGTTAGATTTTATGGAATTTACAAACAAGTAATGCTACATCCGATCCAAAATATTGAGTAAGGTACTAATTTCAGCATTGGGTTCAAAGAAAGAAAACAAATGCTTGTATTGTAAAATACCCTTTGAGTCTAAAATAAATTGAGCCGGCAGGGGAGCGCCTAAAGCTTGCCCCACTTTATACTTGCGGAATATACCACAACTCGAATCACTTAACAGTGGCATTTTTATCCCCAAATCTTGCACCACCACCTGAGTTTGTTGCGGGTCTGTGCTGGTAATCATCAATACTTCCACCCCACGATTGGTAAATTGTTCGTATTGTTCGTTGAGCGCCTTAATATGGGGGTAGCAGAGGGGACAATATTGTTTTTCGGTAAAAATGCGGGTAAAAGCCAAGACAACCGGACAATCCCCTCTAAAGCTGGATAAACGAACAGTACGATTATTCGTCAGGTCAGGCAATTCAAAGTCTGGGGTTTTTAGACCGATCTGCTGTGGACTGCTGGCTGGAATGGGTAAGAAGTTTTTAAAGAATCTTTGGTTGAATAAACCGCTAAAGTTTGTGGAAGTTAGCATGAGCAATAATGGGCGTGAAAACAATTAGACAGGGTAGCGGTGAAACCGCTGTACCCTTATCATGACCTAAAATTAGCTAATTGCTTCAAAGAACACTTTAGATTTAACCGGATCGGGATTCATGGTTTTCTCACCGGGCTGCCAGTTGGCGGGGCAAACTTCGTCAGGGTTGGCTTGGACATACTGAATCGCCTGCAAAGTTCTTAGGGTTTCATCCACGTTACGACCAAACGCTAAGTTATTAATCGTGGCGTGTTGGATTACCCCATCTTTATCGATGATAAATAAACCTCGTAGCGCAATTCCTGCTTCAGGATCTAAGACATTGTAGGCGGCGCTGACTTCTTTTTTGATGTCAGACACTAAAGGATAATTCAAATCCCCGACACCACCGGATGTCCGGTCTGTTTGTACCCAAGCAAGGTGAGAAAATTCACTATCAACTGAAACCCCAAGAATTTGAGTATCCAGCTTTTCAAACTCTTCAGCGCGATCGCTAAATGCTGTAATTTCAGTGGGGCAAACAAAGGTAAAGTCGAGAGGATAGAAAAACAGAACGACGTACTTACCGCGATATTCAGAGAGTTTGATGTTTTTAAATTCTTGATCGACAACCGCCGTTGCAGTAAAGTCTGGTGCTTCTTGGCCAACACGAATACATTCGTCTGTCATCGCTTAATATTCTCCTTGACTAATCTTGATGATGATATCTTTATCTAAATCTGGATCAAGCTCAACTTCATCCAAATTTTATTTTACGATTTGTTACAAGTATATCATACTCGGAATGACTACAACTAGGCAACTTATCGGAAAGTTGGCTGCGCACGGAAAGTTGGCGCGATCACCAAACATTTTACGACGGGTTGGGCTGGCGCCCAAACATTTTCCGTCTCCGTCACGCCAAACATTTTCCTAAAAAAAACATTAGGGGTACGCTTCATTCAAAAAAGCATACCCCCGGTTCGTGAAGTGGCTCTGGCGGGATTTGAACCTGCGACCTTGGGCTTATGAGTCCCCTGCTCTAACCACTGAGCTACAGAGCCAAATTTTCATCAACGGCTTTTAATTATAACACAGATTAGTAAAAAGCAAGCTAATTTTTCAAACTTTTCCCCTGATGGCAGTTCTAGGTGGTTCTAGGGTTCCCGAAGAACCCAGAACATCCGCGAGGGCGAACCCTCTTTTCGACCCTAGTATCGGGAGAGGTTAGATCGTTCTTGAGGCAACAGCGCCATTGGGTTAACTGCTCCATTTCCACTCGGATGAATTTCAAAGTGGAGGTGAGGCCCGGTACTTCTGCCCGTACTTCCCATCTCTGAGATTTGTTGACCCTGAACGACTTTTTGTCCCTTATTCACCAGAATACGGTTGTTATGGGCATAAATAGTCAAACTGCCATCGGCGTGCTCAATTTCAACTAAGTTACCGTAGCCGCCGCTATTCCAGCCCGCATAGGAAACTACACCCGGAGCCGCAGCCAAAATCGGCGTACCAATCGGGCCTGCAATATCAATGCCTCGGTGCATCCGTCCCCAACGCCAACCATATCCCGAGGTCAGAATCCCTTGAGATGGCCAGGTATACCCTTTAAACTGGGTTGAACCACCGGGCAGGTAAGCATCAGGCCCCAGTAGCGGGGGAAGTTCGGGAGAAACAATGCGACCAATTGCAGGATTTTTCAACGGATCATAGGCACTTGAACTTAGGGGAGCGGTGGCCACGATCTCATCATCCTTCAACTCGGAAGCATCTTGAAGCTGTTCAACAATCAATTCAGAGCTTTGAGGTTCTATTTGAGCCAACTGTTGAGCTGGGGGCTGGTCAGTAACGAGGGTTTCAAATTGAGGGGCAAATTCTGGATTGGTGCGTCGCAGACGATCTGCTAACTGAACCATTGTGGGTGTTTGCACCACTGCTGATTCTTCTTCGGCTTCCGGTTCCCAAGAGGCATTCACCACTTTATAAGTGGTTTTAGCTTGATACTCTGCTCTCAGGCGATTCACTTCTGCCCGCAGGCGGTCAGTGTAAACTTTCGTTGAGTTCTGGGTCTCGAGTGCGCTCAGGTCTTTAGAATCAGATAAAGCAAGTTCTTCTCGACGGGCGAGGGCGATCGCAGCCGACTCTCCTAAGCGACGCTCATCGGAAAGCAGAGGCGCAGAAGGCAACGGTGTCACCAAGGGTTTAGGAAGAGCATCTTTCTCTCCTGTCTCGGCTTCGATTTGAGACAGTACAGAGCTTCCTAAAGGAACGCTCAGGGGTTTTTGTAAGAAAGGACGTTTTACCTCAGACGGCAGCACTGAAGGAGTCACAGTGCGATTAAACAATGAACTCGAGTAGCTTGATTCGGCTTGAGGCTCCAGAGAAGGCTGTCCCGCCAGAACTTGAGAATCTCCAAACTTAGAGCCATCTCGTTTAGAACCTTGACTCAACAACGACTGATGAGGAATCTTGAGTCTCTGATTCACTTCAATATAGTTCGGGTCAGTCAGTCGGTTGGTCTGAATCAGTGCCTCAACGGGTACTTGATGTCGATTGGCAATCGTCGCCAGGGTGTCGCCTGGGGTAACATTATAAACCCGGGAAATCGGTGGAGCACTGAGATCCGATTCGATGACAACGGCACTAGGTCGTTGTGATTTCCCATAAAATTTCGTCTGATCTGTTTTCGGCTGAGTATAAACCGTTTGTGGAGTTGGGTAGGCCGTTTCAGACTCCAAGAAAGTAGACGAGGGTCTAGAGATTTCAATTCTAGGAGCACCTGTAACAGGAGGCTCAGGCTGAAACCTATTATGAGTTTCTACTGCCGTCGGAGGAAACAACTCTGGTGAAACGGTAGAAGATTCTACCGGATCGGATCGCCAATCGGCTAGATTTTCCTCTAAAGCTTTGTCTGCTGACTTCCCGTCTGCTGTTGTTTGCTCCAGAGCGCCGCTATTGCGGTTCATCTCCGAAAGATTTCTGAGGAGTTCGGGTTGCCATGGCTCAGTAGCCAATTCGGCTGAATTGCCCGAGTCAGTCGATGGATGCATCACTGGGGTCGGTGCATCCACAGCAGGCTCAGTTGCAGCGTTGCTGTGATCGGGAAATAACATCCCTGAAGCTAGGGCTAACCCTAAGCAAGCGGCTGAGGTATAAACCTTGTTGCTGCTAACTGTAACCTGTTGTGAACTGTCTACTTGAGTCTCACCCTGTAAGATTTCAGGTGTAGAAACCGACGGATCGTTATATGGAACTGTCCCTTTCAAAGAACAACCTCCTATGGAGAAGCGCTTAACAGTCCTTGAACCACTCAAGGATTTGTCAGTGAGATGATCGAGAGTCAATTTGACTCTTTGATGTAATCAAGATCACTGACAATAAATCTTGCTTACGTCAGATTACCTCGCTTTTCTGATTTCGACAAGTATATAGGGTGAAATAAACAATAGATGGCTCTGCTGTGACTGAAGATAATTGTTTAACAATTATCCAGTTTGAGGTTGACAGGTGAGGTAGCGAGGTGTACCTCTATTCAACACTACAGTTAATTTTAGTTCAGATGTGACTGTACACCAATTTTTCCTAAAAGTACAACCTAACTTCTTGATGCATTTTGGCGCGACGGCAAACCAGAGCCGCCAACTTTCCGCATTTCATAGAATCTCTACACCAACTTGGCCGTATGCTCTCATTCACTATCCGGTTGAAAGAATCGATCCATTGGTAAAATATTAGGTTAGAAGTGTTTTCTGTGATTGAAAAGCAGCGTATTTTAGGATGGCTAAAGGTAATCACATCAACTGCGGAGCCAAATCCGGGAACTGATAAAAAAATTTTATTAATCAACGGTAACGTTAAAGGGGAAACCACTGTGATTTTTCAAATCATTTCACCCAGTTGTTTACGAGCCTCAAACAACCCAATGGCAACACTAACGGATAAATTTAAGCTGCGGACTCCCGGCTCTGCCATGGGAATGTAGAGGGTGGCGTTGCAAGCCTTTAGTAATTCAGGGGGTAGTCCTTGGGTTTCACAGCCAAACAGTAACCAATCATTGGCTTGATACTGAAATTGAATATAGTTTTGCTCTCCCCCTTTGCTAAACCCCAGCCACCGGCCGCCGTAGTGTTGATGATACTGCTGAAAGGCATCAATATTGGGATGATATTTGAAGGGAACATAAGGCCAATAATCGAGTCCGGCTCGCTTTAATTCGCGATCGCTGATTTGAAATCCCAATGGGCCAACTAAATGCAACTCGGTGCGGGTCGCTGCACAAGTTCGGGCAATATTACCGGTGTTGGGAGGGATTTGAGGCTGAATGAGTACAATTCGAGGCATAATTGCTCAGCTATACTGTCGGCAGGCGATTTAAATCATAACCCAGGACAAATGACCATTGACTCCGGAATTGATCTATAGGTTTTCTTTATATTTCAGAAGATCAGATCAAGGATAAGATATTCTGAACTGTTTTTGCTCTTCAATTCCCGGTTAAGCCACAAGGGTTTGACAAATTTGATCTTCGAGTGCTTGTTCTTGTTGAGCCATTATCGAAATCGCCTGTTGCATAATCTGACGACTGTCTATACCTTGCCCGTATTGCTGCAACCACTGTTGGGCTGTATTTCCTTGCCGTAACAAAGTGGTAATCGGTGACAAAAAGCAACTAAACCCATGTCGTTTAGCTACGGGCCACACTTCCTCATAGAGCGCGCGTACCCAATCTTGAGCTGAAATCACTTGGCCATTTTCCCAGTGAATTAACTCGGCTTCTAAGCTGCGGTGGGCCACCGCTTGCTCATTTTGATCGGCCTGTCTCATCAATTGGTCGGCACGCTTAGAAATCGGTAAGTGGCTTTTAGAGAGCGGATCTAAGTCAGGATTTTCGATCGCTTGCCATAAACGGGCTTCGAGTAATGCCGTGACGGCCAGCAACGCAATGGGGTTCACCATTAAATCACAGATTCTCAACTCTAGTCGATTTAAATCATAAGGACGACGGTTACCATTGGGGCGGACGGAAGACCATAAATGACGTACATTTTGCATGGTTCCGGCGACTAGTTGGGCTTCTACCCATTCAATATAATGAGCATGGCTTTCAAATAGGGGGACTTGTTTCGGGGTTTTGGGGAAAAGCTGCCACCTGCTGGAATGATAACCGGTGGGTTTGCCATCTAAAAACGGTGAAGCGGCGCTGAGGGCTAAATATAATGGGGCTTCGACTTGAGTTAATCGAATGGCTCGCATTAAGACTTCTGGGTCACTGATACCGATATTAATATGAATACTTGCTGTGACGACTTTCGTACCGTAGGTTTTTTCGATATAGTCGTGGTAAGGGTTTTGGGGATCTGAACGATGGAAGACTTCGCTCCCCCCCAAGGCTAAAGTGCTGCCCGGTAATAAGGTATAGTCTCCCAGTTGTTTCAGGTATTGTCGCAGTTTTCGCCTCGGACGAACTAAAGCACACAACAGGCGATCGTAATTACACAAGGGAGCTGTTGTATACTCGACATTGCGACTATCTGGTTCTCGAACAAAATCGTCTAAATCTGCAACGATCCGATCGGACAACCCCACGACATCACCGATTGGAGTGCCGGTAAACATCTCAACTTCAAAACCTTTTGACAATAGCACACTTACTTCTCCTGATGCCGAGAAATGATTAATTGATGATAATTTTTAGATAGCGTTACTTCTTCCAGGACTCTTTGTTTCAGAGTAGCTGGCAAGCTGAACGCTTTCTCAACCCATGGTTTGAGTTGATCATTTCAAGGTTGATGAATGTGGCATTATCCTAACATATATTCTGTACCTGAAGGAAAAACACTCTCCGGTTCAGCGGTATTAAAAATGTAATCATAGTCATACTCAAGTGCTCGAATATGACGAGTAATACCAAAACCAAAGTTGATCGCTTGCTCTGTGGTGAATGTTGCCATCATTAGCTCAATCAGTTTTTTCGTTGCAATTTGAGGCTTTTTAACAAAGTACTCACGAGATGCAAAAAATACTTTTTCATCTTTTGGAACAATGATTCTATTAAGACGATGGGTGTTTTGAATCGGCTTGATATAGTGTTTAATAAATTCCTCTTGATTTCTTTGGAGACGAGCCAGTCGTTCATGTTGCTCCCAACTCATTTTAAATATAATTTTAAGAATCTCAAATCCTAGGATGTAGTAAAATGCTTTATCTTTATCTTTTGGGTTTAAAGATAATCGTAAAGCTGATTCTAAATAATAAGCAGGCTGACATCGCGCATCCTGAGCAGAATGAATATAAAATTGACGGATATAAGCTCTCAATACTGTTTCTGTCAGCCGAGTTTTGATTTGAAATCTAATTAAATATTGTTTAATTCGATGAATGGTATCACTATCTTCTAACAGCTTGGAAACCAATCCATCCGCTGTATATTCATCTAAAAATTCCGCCTGTCGATCGGGAGATGAGCCGCACAGAATATAACAAAGGGATAAAACATAGCGTCTTTCATTCCAGGGTAAACTTTCAGCCCATTTCTGAACTTCTTTCGGAAGCTGATCGTATAATCCGTTACTGGTTAGTTCACGAAAAAATTTTTTTTTCTTTAACAGCATAATTTAAGGGCACTCCGTTCCGAGTTTTTTTCAGATTTTTTTAACAGGCTTATATGAGTTTAGATTTTCATCTGAACTTCACAGTTCTCCTTGATTATTGTAGACATTTATTATCTTATATCGATCATTTAATTTTTTTGATTTTTGCCTCCTTTATAGCTCAATCTAGCTTTAAGTAATGATGGGATAGATTCAGTAATATTACTTAGCTCTTCATTCAGTTAGTAGATCTACACTGTAATAAAAACTGAATTTTCTCGAAATCTAGAAGCTTGACCGTTAGATTTTAAAAGACGCTCTGCTATTGATTCTATTTTGTCAAAAGATAGGAATTATCGTCAAGCATTTTTTGGCATTTTTTAAAAATTTGTGCTAAGCAGCCCATAAAAATCAGCTTTACGGTAGAAATTTTTATTGATGATTATATTCATTAAAAACTTGAAGATGAGAGTTGCATCACTTCTCGGATCATATTTAAGAACTGATGTAAAATAATGGATGAGTCATCTTGTCGCCAGACTGCAACGGCTTGCCGAGTCAAAACGACTTCTGTAATCGGTCGATAAATTACATCTTCGCGATAAAGTACTTGTCCGTGGTCTGGTAAAATTGCCACTCCAATTTCTGCTGCCACTAAACTCAGTATTGTCACAATTCCAGTGACATGAATATTTTGAATAATTTTAGGTTCAAAACCGGCTTGTTGGCAGAGTGTAATAATTTGCTGATAAAACGGTAAAGCTTCTCTTGAAGGTAGAATAATTTGTTCCTCTTTTAAAGCAGATAAAGGAACTTTATCTAGATTTGCCAGGGGATGACTTTGAGGAATAACTAGCATAAATTTTTCTTGTAATATAGACATAAAATCTAAGCCGGAATCTTCTGCGTATAAACTAACAGAATTGTGAAATACGATATCAATTCGACCGCTTTTTAGAAGTTCCACTTCTTTTTGTACTGGAATTTCTCGCAATTCTAGTTCAACCTCTGGAAATTGTTGTTTAAATTGTCTTAAAATTTTGGGTAAAATACTGGTGGCAAATGAAGTATACATTCCCACTTTTAAATATCCAATTTGACCCTGACTCGCCCGTTGGGCTTGAGTTACAGCCCTTTCAAGATGTATTAAAGCCAGTTGGGCTTCTTCGAGGAAGACTTTACCTGCCTCAGTTAATACAATAGGACTTTTACTGCGATCTAATAATTTAACTTCTGCTGTTTTGTTACTGAGTTGAAGAGATTTTTCTAAGGCTTGAATTCGTTGACTAAAAGGAGGCTGTTTAATGCCTATGCGTTTGGCAGCCTCACTAAAGTTATTGCCAGCTTTGACTAATAATAAAAAGTAACAAATTTGCCGAAGTTCTAACTGGGCTAAACGGGGAAGATCCATAATATTTATCTCCTAATATTTTTCCAGATATTTTACTATATCTATCGTCATATTCTAGGATATGAGAATCTCAGTTTTTAGGATAACAAAAAAACAATGACGAAGATTACCTCTAATCAAAATTCAAAAGTTCTAACTGGGCTAAACG
Organism: uncultured Lyngbya sp.; assembly: GCA_964401105.1. Classification (GTDB taxonomy): domain Bacteria; phylum Cyanobacteriota; class Cyanobacteriia; order Cyanobacteriales; family Microcoleaceae; genus JAAURB01. Next base: position 38,073 of record CAYNXM010000114.1, read on the forward strand.
GGAAAAATCCATAATATTTATCTCCTAATATTTTTTAAGATATTTTACTATATCTATTGTCATCTTCTAGGATATGAGAATCTCAGTTTTTAGGATAACAAAAAAACAATGACGAAGATTACCTCTAATAAAAATTTAAATCAATTTCAATTTTGGGTAGATCGCGGCGGTACTTTTACAGATATTGTGGCTTGTCAACCTGATGGTCAATTAATCACTCATAAATTACTCTCGGAAAATCCAGAACGCTATTGCGATGCTGTCATTCAAGGCATCAGAGAAATATTAGGAATTACAGCCGATGAACCCATTCCCAGTTACCGTATTTCTGAGGTTAAAATGGGAACAACTGTTGCCACAAATGCTTTACTGGAACGAAAAGGCGATCGCACTGTTTTAGTGATTACAAAAGGCTTTCGAGATGCTTTAAGAATTGGTTATCAAAATCGTCCTGATATTTTTGCTCGTCAGATTGTTTTACCGGAATTATTATATGAACAGGTAATAGAAGTAGATGAACGGTATGATGCTGCCGGAAATGAACTCAAAGCTATTGAAATAGAACCCCTCAAAACTGCTTTACAAAATGCTTATAATCAAGGTATTTGTAGTTGTGCTATTGTTTTAATGCATAGCTATCGTTATCCAAATCATGAACAACAAATTGCTAAAATTGCTGAAGAAATAGGCTTTACTCAAATTTCTGTTTCTCACAAAGTCAGTCCCTTAATCAAACTGATTAGCCGAGGAGATACCACCGTTGTTGATGCCTATCTTTCCCCAATTTTACATCGTTATATTAACCGAGTTACTAACCAACTTAATAGTGAAAGTGAAACGGTAAAATTGATGTTTATGCAATCTAATGGCGGTTTAGTCAATGCCGATCAATTTCAAGGAAAAGATAGTATTTTATCAGGGCCTGCTGGAGGCATTGTCGGGGCAGTACAAACCAGTTTAAGGGCAGGATTTAATAAAATTATTAGTTTTGATATGGGGGGAACTTCGACGGATGTCGCCCATTATAACGGGGAATATGAACGGCAATTTGAAACAGAAATTGCGGGAGTCCGGATGCGAACCCCTATAATGGCTATTCATACGGTAGCGGCTGGTGGTGGGTCTATTTTGGCGTTTGATGGGTCTCGATATCGGGTGGGGCCAGAGTCGGCGGGGGCGAATCCAGGGCCTGCTTGTTATCGACTGGGAGGGCGATTAACGGTCACAGATTGTAATGTGATGTTAGGTAAAATTCAGCCTCAGTTTTTCCCCAAAGTGTTTGGAATGGAGGGAAATTTACCGTTAGATGCTACGATTGTTCGCGAACAATTTACTGAATTAACCACTGAAATTCAACAAAAAACAGGAGATTCTCGCACACCGGAAGAAGTGGCTACTGGGTTTATTGCTATTGCTGTGGATAATATGGCAAATGCAGTTAAAAAAATATCTCTACAGCGGGGATATGATGTCTCAGATTATGCCCTTTGTTGTTTTGGTGGGGCTGGAGGTCAACACGCTTGTTTAATTGCGGAAACCTTAGGAATTAAAACTGTATTTATTCATCCTTATGCTGGGGTTTTATCGGCTTATGGAATGGGATTAGCAGATATTCGAGTAATTCGAGAACGGTTTGTGGAAATGGAGTTAAATTCTGAGACATTTTCGGATTTGAAACAAGTTTTATCTGCATTAGAAATAGAATGCGATCAGGAATTAAATTCTGAGGAAGCTGAAAAGGCTATTGTATTTAATGCTAATTTAAAATATATCGGAACTGATTCCACACTCACGGTTAATTTTGCTGCCAACGTAGAGATGATGATAGCAGAATTTGAACAAAAACATCATAGCCGTTATGGATTTATAAAATCGGATAAAGCTTTAATCGTAGAATCGGTTTCTGTCGAAATGATTCAGCATCTTTCTTTACCAGAAGAACCTCAATATTCTCGAACTCGTTCTCAATTGCCTCAACCGATTTCAATCGTACAAATGTATGCAGCAAATCAATGGCAAGATACACCTTTATTTCAACGAGAAGATTTACAACCGGGTGATTGTATTATCGGACCAGCCATTATTACTGAAGGTATTGGTACTAATGTGATTGAACCGGGCTGGCAAGCTGAAGTAACAGAAAAAAACTATTTGATTTTAACGCAAAAGTCATCTTCAAAGGTTGAAAATGTTATAGATTCCTCCCATAATCCCGTATCCAAACCCGATCCGGTTCGCTTAGAAATATTTAAAAACTTGTTTCAATTTATCGCCGAACAGATGGGAATTATTCTACAAAATACGGCGGCTTCCGTTAATATCAAAGAACGGCTAGATTTTTCCTGTGCTATTTTTGATGGAAAAGGTGAACTGGTGGCAAATGCCCCTCATATTCCGGTACATTTAGGATCGATGAGTGAAAGTGTTCGCAGTTTAATTGATGCTAAGAATAAAGAAATTAAACCCGGAGATGTTTATCTGTTAAATAATCCTTATGAAGGCGGAACTCATTTACCGGATGTCACCGTAATTACCCCTGTTTTTGATAATAAAAAAGAGCAAATTCTGTTTTATGTTGCCTCTCGCGGTCATCAAGCCGATATTGGCGGAATTACACCGGGTTCAATGCCACCTCAGAGTACCAGTGTGGAAGAAGAGGGAATTTTACTAACCCATTTTCAGTTAGTCAAACAAGGTGTATTTCAAGAACAAGCTTTACAACAATTACTGACTTCTGGAATATATCCAGCCCGTAATCCTGAGATGAATTTAGCGGATTTACAAGCCCAAATTGCAGCCAATGAAAAAGGAGTACAAGAACTGCATCAGATGGTGAATCAATATGGTTTAGAAACAGTTCAAACTTATATGGGATATGTGCAGGATAATGCAGAAGAATCTGTCCGAAAAGCAATTGATGTATTAACAGATGGTGAATTTATTTATCCGATGGATGCAGGCGGTAAAGTTCAGGTGAAAATTACTATTGATAAACTCAAACGCAATGCCACAGTTGATTTTACCGGAACATCTCCTCAACTTCCAACTAATTTTAATGCCCCAAAAGCAGTATGTATGGCAGCCGTTTTGTATGTTTTTCGTACATTAGTCACCGATAATATTCCGTTGAATGCGGGATGTTTAAAACCGCTAAATATTGTTATCCCAGAAGGTTGTTTACTCAACCCCCGTTATCCGGCAGCAGTGGTAGCCGGCAATGTAGAAACCTCCCAAGTCATTGTCGATGCGTTATATGGTGCCTTAGGGGTGATGGCGGCCTCCCAGGGAACCATGAATAATTTTACCTTTGGTAATCAACGCTATCAATATTATGAAACGATTTGCGGCGGTTCGGGGGCTGGAATTGATTTTGATGGGACAGATGCGGTTCACACCCACATGACCAATTCTCGCTTAACAGATCCCGAAGTATTAGAATGGCGATTTCCTGTATTATTAGAACAATTTAGTATTCGTCCGAATAGTGGCGGTTTGGGCAAACATCGCGGTGGCAACGGCATCATTCGTCGAGTCCAATTTTTAGAACCCATGACAGCAGCTATTTTATCCGGACATCGTCAAGTTCCTCCCTTTGGACTCCATGGCGGAGAACCCGGTTTGGTGGGCAAAAATACAGTTATTCGCCCAGATGGGACAGTTGAAGTATTAGGAAGTACTGCAACGGTTGAGATGCAAACTGGGGATATATTTATGATTGAAACTCCAGGCGGAGGCGGGTATGAATTGAGTAATGAATTATGAATTATGAGTTATGAGTAGGGAAGAGATGATGAATGCCTGGGTTTGTCACTTTTTACTCCCATAGAGACCTTATATATGTAGAGACGTTATATATAACGTCTCTACTTATTTTAAATAAGCAATAGTCACCCCCGTACCACCGTCGGCAGTCGTGGCTAATTCAAACCGTTCAACTTGAGGATGTTGTTTGAGAAACTCATGAACACCTCGCCTCAGTTGTCCGGTACCTTTGCCATGAATAATCCATAATGCCCCAAAATCCATTAATTGACTCAGGACGCGATCTATTTCAATTTCAGAATCTGACACTCGTTTTCCGCGCAAATCTAAGGTGTTTTTCTCAGTCCGAAGGATAGGTCTTTTTTCCGGTTTTTCTGTCTTTTTATTTTTCTCAGATTGAGTGGTTTTCTTCGGCGGAATATCCGGTTTTTGACCATCCAAAGATTCAATACCCGCTAAATTAACGGTCATTTTCATGATGCCAAAACGCACTGTAAATTCCCCATCTGCATCCGGCTGAGTTAATACTTCTGCCGTTTGCCCAATACTGGGAATGCGAATTTTATCCCCGACATTCGGACGAAAACTCGGCTTTGGTTTGGCAACTTTCTTCGGACTGGGTAAGCGTTTTTCTGCTATTTGATTTAACGCTTCTGTAGCTTTTTGGGCGGCTTGGGCAGTCGGTTTTCCTTTCTGTAGTTGGCGAATAACCTGGGCAATTTCCTGTTTTGCCGCCAGTAAGGCTTCCTGAACTTGCTGTTGTTGGGCTTGTTTTAACTCCTGTTCTCTTTGCTTCAACATCGCCGCCCGTTGATATAGTTCTTGATGTAGGCGTTCGGTTTGCTGGAGTAACTCACCTGCTTCTGAAGCTTTGGTTTCCTGCTGACGACGTTGGGCTTCTAACCCGGCTATGACTTCATTCACATCCTCTGAGGCTTCCCCAACATAAGTGGTTGCTTTTTCAATCACTTCTGGATTTAACCCTAAACGTTTAGCAATGGTTAGGGCATTAGAACGGCCTGGAATGCCCCATAACAGCCGATAAGTGGGTTGAAGGGATTTTTCATCAAATTCTACCGAAGCGTTCTCAAATCGCTCATCTTGATACTTCAGGGCTTTTAATTCCCCAAAGTGAGTGGTTGCCACTGTCAATAAAGCATTGTCGGCTAAATATTGTAATAATGCGATCGCTAAGGCACTTCCTTCTGAGGGGTCGGTTCCAGCACCGACTTCATCTAATAAGACTAAACTATTGGTAGGCGTTGGATTAGGCGTAGGGTTGAGAGTGTCTAATTCTAAATTATCTTTATCGTCTAATTCTTCTAACTCTTCTGAGTTTACAGCGGATACAGAAGATACAGAAGATACAGGAGTTTCAGCAGTCGGTTGTAGCGTTTCCAAAATCCGACTAATACGGCGAATATGTCCTGAAAAAGTGGAGAGGCTTTGTTCAATAGACTGTTCATCCCCAATATCGGCTAATACTTGGTCAAACCAAGGTAATTCTACGGGTTCTCGCGCCGGGATAAATAAACCCACTTTTGCCATTAATGCCGCTAAGCCCATGGTTTTTAGAGTCACCGTTTTTCCCCCCGTATTGGGGCCAGTAATCGCAATCACACGCCGGGGTGGATTAATATTAACATCAATTGGAATGACATCAACCCCTTGTTCATGCTGGTATTGCCACACGAGTAAAGGATGTCGCAGTTGCCGTAAAAAGGTACGGGGTTCGGCATTTTGAATTAGAGTGGGAGACTCTGTATCGGTTTGAATATTAGTAAATTTAGGGGGATTTGCTTCTAACCATAAACTATAGCGGGCGCGGGCAACGGCTAAATCAATCGTCGTGGCGATCGCTAAGAGTCGTTCTAAGTCGAGTCTCACCTCTTCTATTTTCTGACTCAACATCCGGCGGACTGCTTCTTCTGCGGTTTGTTCTTTGCGGCGTAACTGTCGTAGTTGGTTATTCAGTTCTACCGTAGATTTAGGTTCAATATACAGGGTAGCGCCACTGGTGGAAGTATCGTGTACAATACCGGGAACGGCATCTTTTTGTCCGGCTTTAACTGGGATCACAAACCGATCCCCCCGTTGAGTTATCAGCTGTTGACTAATGGCGTTTGCCTGACGTTGTAAAATTCGTTGTAAAATTTGTTGAATTCTGCTGCGGACTTGCCGTAGTTGAGTGCGAATTTCCCCTAAATTGGGACTGGCCCTATCTGCAACATCACCCCGATCGTCAATACAGCGATGAATTTCTTGTTCCAGTTCAGGATAAGTTCGTAACCCCAAGACCAGCTGAGTTAAAATCGGAACTTCTTCTTGGGCATCAATCGTTCGCCGTAATTGTCGCGCCCCAGCCAGAGTATTGGCGATCGCCAACAGTTCTTCTCCGAATAGAATCCCTTGCCGTTCTACCCGTTCTAGGGCTACCCCAATATCTTGAATCCCTTCTAAGGATAACCCATTAACGAGCTGCAATTCCAGGTGATAAGCCTCTTGAGTTTGGGCCAGTAAGGTGAGGGTTTCTCCTGGGGTGGCTGGAATTTGCAAATGACGGCCAGCGACTGCCCCCAATTTTGTCGCCGCAAAGGTCGCCAGGTGTTGGCATAAACGTTGCCATTCTAGTAGTTCTAAGGTTTCTGCTTGAATCAAAGTTGTTAAATTTTATCCCTATGTAATCCTTGTACTACATTTTAAAGACTTTTGGTGAATTTTGCGATCCTCATGCTTCATTTTCTTCTGGAGTCTAGACCAAAGGTTGACCCATAAGTCCATACCTGAGATACATTTCTGTTCAAATTTGAGAAATTTTCAACAAAAATCCTGTTGATGTTTGTTAGCAACGTTTACCATAGTTTGGGATTATTGAGAGAATTAACACATTGAATTTTACCACCCTCAGGAAAAACAGTAGAATTCAATTTTCTAGCCTGCCAACATCGTGGGTACTGAAGTATATAAGGGGGAGTAAAATTTTGAGCCAGATCTGTTTTGAAGCCAAACCTAGAATAATATTGAGGATCGCCATAAACAAAAATAATAGATGCACCGAATGAGGAAATAGTGTCTAAGCCATGTTTTACAATTGTGGAACCCACTCCGTTATTTTGATGAGTAGGTAATACTGCTAATGGAGCGAGTATATAACCAAAATGTTCATTAGTACTGTCTAAAAATACTGGGCTAAAGGCGATGTGAGCGATTATTATATTATTATCTATCGCAATGAGTGAGATAATATTAATTGTTGATTTTTCCTGTAATAAATTTACTGCCAAATCAGAGACTAATTCGGCTTCTGAATTATCAAATGCTTGAAGATGAAGGTTTTTAATCCCTTCAGAATCATTGATGTTTGCTTCTCTAATTTTCATCAGTTGTTAACAGTAGGGTGCGTTACTTTAACGCACCTACTCCAGTTTATTGTTGTCCGAGGATTAAAATTTCCTGCGCCACCGATGAGGCTACAGGCATCACAGATAAACGGTTTCCCCGCCGCACCAGTAATAACTCATCTGAAGTAAACCGTTGTTTAAGCTGCGCTAGGGGAATAAAATTGCTAAACTGTTGAACAAACTCAACTCGCACGGTTTGCCATCGCGGTACTTCCGGAGTAGATTTGGGGTCAAAATATTGACTATTTGGATCAAATTGAGTCGGATCGGTAAGGTCAGATTCAATTACTTTTACTAATCCCGCAATTCCCGGATATTTTGTATTAGAGTGATAAAAAAAAGCGAAATCTCCACGAGTCATTCCACGTAAGAAATTTCGGGCTTGATAATTCCGAACACCATCCCATATACAGGTGCGATCCCGTTCCATTTCTTCA
>CAYNXM010000115.1:0-6231 GCA_964401105.1 uncultured Lyngbya sp.
GAAGCCTTGCAAAATGTCGAAATAATTATGCAAGAATGGATAGAAACAGCGCAAGAGTTAGGACGTTCTATTCCTGAACCAAAAGGATCTATAATTTCAGCATAGTTAACAGAAATTATTAGAGGAAATATTGAGGCGATACGGCTGACACCACGCTACGCGATCGCATGAATTAAGCTTGTTGTTAGATCGAGCGTAATGTTGATTTTATTATAGGAATCAATTAAATAAACCCCTATAATACATTAATTAATTTAGTAGAGATGTAACGATTTATTGATAGAATTTATATTCTTGTAAAAAAAAGTAGAAGTGGTGTACTTCTGTGCAATAACTAGACTTGACTTATTAAATTTGTCGATCAAAAACTTAACTAACCTTATGACTTAAGGAGAGCAGATTATGCGTACTTTACTATACTCAGCACTATTAACTGCGATAGTTGGAGTCTCCGGTTGCCAACCATCCCCATCAACTGACGCAACCAGTACCCAACAGCCAGAAACAACTGACGCAAACAGTACCCAACAGCCAGAAGCAAGCCGTCCCTTATCACTATTCGTCAAGGGGGAAGGAGAGAAACCCTGCTATGACCGCACTACTCAGCCACAGACGGCTGCCACAGATTTACACCTACACCCTGAACCCTTTGGCGGCTCCAGCATCTCCTATGAGGAAATGATGAGCTACCTGGAGGAAACAGAAGTCCGCTTTGTCTTGTTATACGGAATTGGTCAGACCCTACCTTATGACGGCGAATGCACTTATTACCTCGATTGTGTGGGGACAGATGCCCTACCGGGTATGAAGAATGACTTTGAAAACGCCGCCAACTATGTTGAGTATCCCCAAGACAATATTCACGTTGGCTTATCGATGACCTTTCCCGATTTGGCAAATCCTGAAGACATTGCTGCCGGAATTAAACTCTTGGATAAGGAATATCCGGGTTTGTTTGAGTGGATGGGGGAAGTTAACCTACATAAAGAAGCCCTACGGGGTAATGGCCATGAGCCAGCCACTATTGAGGATATTGCTCAGTGGGAAGACTTCATGGTGATTCTTAAAGAGCGCAACATTCCGATTGCAATCCACTCCGATCTTGGCGATGATGATAATCCTACCAAGAATCTTGCTCTGATGGAGGAAGTTCTCCGCCTCTACCCGGATAACAAGGTTGTGTGGATGCACATGGGACTGTCCCGTGAGTTGGTTACAATGGAGCCAGCAGAGCACATCCAGCTCATGTCTGACTTCCTCGACAACAATCCCAATCTATCTCTTGACATTTCCTGGACAGTGATTGCTGAAGCCTACTTCGACACTCCTGAAAAACGCGCTCTCTACGTCGAATTTTTCAACCGCTATCCGAAACGTATCCTGGCTGGAACAGATTTTGTTGCGGCAGGTAACAAGAATAGGGAGATCTACAAAGAGGAAGCAGAAGTCACTGGAAGCATTTTAGCCGATCTCAACGACGAGGCGTTCCGCGCCATTGCCCTAGGGCAGAACTATTTTGATCTGGTTCCCAGCCTCAGCAATCAGTTCGAGGCTCCATCCATTTGCTCAATTTAGTTTAGCTTAATCATCTATCTATTGTGGCATTATTAATTGGATAAGAGATTTATGTCTTGTTCTAACTAATAATGCCAGATCAGCTGAACCTCTTCCAAAAATGAGTATTGATGCTATCAATTTTCATCAGGTTCGAGAACATGATATATGAGTCTCGCATACGCTGAGTGTAAAGCAGACACTACGCGATCGCGTAGCGTGTGCGCGACTCACGTATCGCCTATTTTTTAAATATACTAATAAATAGCGTTGAGTTGATTCATTTCTATGACAAACTACACTCTGAACTTAGAATCAATTGCACTGACAGACGAGCAATTCTTTCAGCTATGTCAGAATAACCGAGATTTAAAATTTGAACGCAATGCCAATGGAGATTTAGTCATTATGTCACCCACAGGAGGAGAAACAGGTAGCTATAATGCTGGCTTGACAGCACAACTCTGGAACTGGAATACTCAAACTAAACTAGGGAAAGTGTTTGACTCCTCAACAGGTTTTAAACTGCCTAACGGTGCAGACCGTTCTCCGGATGCGTCTTGGATTACTATTGAAAGATGGAATAGTTTAACAATTGAACTACGGCAAAAGTTTATTCCTTTATCTCCTGATTTTGTGATTGAATTACGTTCAAAAAGCGACCGCTTAAAAACAATTCAAGATAAAATGCAAGAATATATTGAGAATGGCACTCGTTTAGGATGGTTAATCAATCCTCAATCTCGTCAAGTTGAAATTTATCGTACTGGAAAAGAAGTAGAGATTGTAGACGATCCGAAAACCTTATCCGGAGAAGAGGTGTTAAAGGATTTTACTCTCGATCTTCAACAAATTTGGTAATATTTGCCCTCAGAATTCCTGCATCCGTGAGAGGATAAACTTTATGGGTATTCTCATCTTTTATAATTGATTGATTATTTAATATCAAAATCAGAGAGAGTGATAATTCCAGGAATTTCGTCATGGCTGATAAAATATAACTGATCATTTGTGGACAGAGACGGCTCAGGGATGTCAAACTCAAGAAAGGAGACAGGGATGTATTGTGTGATTCCTGATTCCGGTTTGCTGGGTGCGATGTGTGAAACTGATATTGTGTAGAGTCGCTGAATGACGTGATGAATATTGATATGGACGAAACTCTCAAACAGGCCTATCATGAAATTATTTACGAATTGCTGATCAACCCGGCAGCAAAATCGGCTTTGGTATTGAAAAAATCAGCTCATTTGATTGACCAAAGCTTTATTGAGTTTTTGGACGAAATGTCTACTCTGCTGGCTGAACGAAATTGTCCAGAAGATGCTGAATTATTAACCACACTCCACCAGCAACTCAATGAGGCTGATAGTTTAGAGGCATGGTTCGCCGAGCATACCCCTCAACCCGCTGCACGCAAAAAATCCACTCTCTCCCCCGAACAACAAAAAGAAAAGGCAGAACAGTTATTTCAGCAAGGGACTCAACACTTTAAAGCGAACGAATATACTGAAGCTATTCAAGTCTGGCAGCAAGCTTTACCGCTGTTTCAAGGCAGTGGAGAAATTAAAGGTGGAATTAATTGCCTCGGAAAATTGGGCAATCTCTACCAAATTTTGGGACAATATCAACAAGCGATCGCCACTCATCAGCGGGCTTTAGGGCTATCTAAAAAGATTAATTTCCGCCGAGGAGAAGCCAATGCTCTTAATAGTTTAGGACAAGTTTGTACTTTACTGGGTCAGTATGACCGAGCAATTTCTTGTTATCAAGAAGCCTTAGAAATTTCTCATAAAGTTAAGTTCCGCACCGCAGAAATTCATGGACTTAATTATTTAGGTCAAGTTCATTATGCATTGGGTCAATATCAACAAGCCTTAGACTATCATAAACAAGCATTGACTTTAGCTAAAAAGCATGATTTGAGCTTCGCGTATGCTTATGGTTTAAGTAGTATGGGTCATACTTATGCAGCCCTACAAAAATCCAAAAAAGCGATTGATTTTTATCAGCAAGCCCTGACTTTATTTCAAGCGGGAGATTATCCTTTTCCCCAAGCCAGTTGCCTCAGAAACTTAGGGTTAATTTATCAGCGTCAGGGAAATACACAAGAGGCTTTAAACTATACTAATGCTTACTTAGATTTAGCGCGTCGCTTGAACTATCAGGTGGCTGAGGCGAATGGAATTTTAGATTTAGCAGAAATCTATGGCAGTCAAGCACAATATGAGGAAGCGATCGCCAATTGTCATCAAGCTATTGAAATTCGGCAGAGTTTGCAAGATGTACAAGGGGAAGCCAAAACACTAAATTGCTTAGGAAAAATTTATCAAGTTTCTCAACAGTCTGAGAAAGCATTAGAGATCTTTCAAAAGAGTTTAGATTTAGCAGTTCCTCAATTGTTTCCTCAAGAAAACTTTATAGCAGCACAACAGTTAGGAAACTTAGCTGTAGCCTTAAAGAATTGGGAGTTAGCGATTAAAGCTTATCAGCAGGCAATTCAAGTTTTAGAACAACAAAACATCAGTTCAATTTCTGATGCTCTAGAAGGTGAATTTAAAGCAATAGATCGTCAAGTTTATAGCCAACTGATTCAAATTTATATTCAACAGAATCAATATGAGAACGCAGTAGAAACAATTGAACGTTTTCGGTGTTATCAGTTAGTTCGTTCTCTGTCTGATACTGAGTTTTCTGTGCGGGATGAAATAGCTGAAGATTTTGAGCTTTATCAACGTTTGCAACGTCAGATGAATGCGATCCATTTTCGTCGTCAATCTGATGAATTGAAACCCTTAAGTTCTTCCGGTTTAAACCTCAATAGTCATGCGGGTTTGCAAGTAGAAGCCACAGCATTAACGGTGTTGGAAGCAGAAACAACAAAAATTTGGCAAAGACTTCAAGAAAGCGATCCAGCATTAGCTGCTAGACTGCGAGTTACCCCTCTGAGTTTTCCTGATATTAAGAGTTTATCTCCTAATAATAATGCTGCTATCTTAAGTATTTTTGTAAGTGAAGAAGCAATCAATATATTTCTTATAAACTCCGATCAAGTACATTTACACCGTTGTGCAGAAAAAGAAATCAATACCTTCATTAAGGAACTAGAAGATACTTGGTTTAAGCCCTGTATTAGTAATATTTTACAGTGGCGACAGCAAATGGGTGAAGTCTTGCTAAAAATCGCACAGCGCTTGAAACTCAGCCAGCTTGTTTCTAATTCTCTAAAAGATATTCAAGAACTGATTATTATTCCCGATTTGGGTTTACAATGGTTACCCTTTTCAGCTTTGCCAATATTAACTGAGGAGCAACCAGAATATCTTGGCGATCGCTTTGATCTACGAATGATTCCTAATTGTCAATTTTTACATCACTTTCCCTCTCAAGAATCAGCATCTTTACCTATTTTAGGTATTATTGAAAATTCAGCAAAGAGCAATATATTTAATCAATATGCTTGTCAAGAAATTGCTCAAATAATGGCTGATGATAACATGAACTATATCAAAGCACAAGAAGCAACCCTCAGCCAAGTACAAGCTTTAATTCCACAGATACAAAGCCTTTACGCCAGTTCTAAAATTCAATTAAATTTACAACATCCTTTGAAAACTCAATGGCAGTTATTGAACGAATCTTTAACTCTAGAAAAAGTAATGGCTTGGGATTTATCAAACTTATCTGAAATATTTTTATCAGAATGTAGAATACAATTTACAGATCTATCTTTACTCACTCATCCTATTCATCCACTGGCTAATTTACTGTACTGCGGAGTTCAAAGAATAATTACACCTCTTTGGCAAATAGACCCTATTGCTAATATTATTTTTAGTTTACTTTATTATCAAAATAGACAAACCCTTCCTATTTCTTCAGCATTTCAATTAGCTCAAAGCCAGCTTCGTAATCTAACGATGGATGAGTTTAAGAATAACTATCAGCCAAAGCTAGAAGAATTTATCTTGAGTCATCAAACAGAAAACAATCAACAACAAGTGAATGATTTAAGAACAGCGATCGCTTTGTTATCTAAGAAATATCATCCTTTCGCAAATCCTTATCATTGGGCTGGCTATATATTACAAGGTTAAATGAGACAGGCATAGTATTCTAAAAATAAAACTGATATTTTCACTCTCTTGAACAACTTAGATAGATCAAAAAAAATCAGGAGATTCATGAGAAAAAGTTATAAAATCTTGATATAGGTCATGAATCAGTAATAGATGAGACTCAATTTGGATCACATTATTATGACTGCTCAGCGTCTAAATTTGTTTGAAAAAAGATAGCATTTGCTTCAAAATTATGTTAAAGTTCCTATGTTGAGAATAAGCTTCCCAAATCTAAGATTTGGGAAAATACTCTCTACCATTAGGGTGTTTTTCGAGACAGATTGCTAAGCAAGCAAGATCAACAGTAGCAGGGGCTGCTTGAGAAGCGTTGTCCCTGTTACTCTTGTATCAGCGGATTTTCCTAGATACAATTTTTGGATTATGATTAATGTTATAGTTCCTTGTGATGCCGATGTAGCACAATTGGTAGTGCATCCGACTTGTAATCGGAAGGTTGTCGGTTCAAGTCCGACTGCCAGCTTAGATTTCACCCCATCTAGACCTTAGTTTGACGACAGTTTGACAATAATTGATGAGATTTAAATATTCTCTCTTT
>CAYNXM010000116.1:0-3256 GCA_964401105.1 uncultured Lyngbya sp.
GGGTAGGGTGCGTGAGTCACGCACCCTACGGTTTCCTTTCGCTACTGCTGGGTATGGCATCGACGCACGTCAACGAAAAAATAAGTATTTCAGCGATTGACCAAGTTATATTTTATGTTATATTTAGTTAGATAAAATTTCTGCTCGCTTGATATGCTACCAGAGTCCTCTTTTCTATCTCCCCGAAGATTCGTTCCAGAGATGATGCCGGAACCTTTAGCCTTTTCTCCGCTAGTTGGAGAAAAATTATCTGATTCTCTGCTAGTTGGAGAAAAATTATCTGAAATCATGTGGAATGCTGCCCTACCTATTGCAGAAGAAGCGCTGCAAACTTGTCATATTCAAGGTATGAAATATGGAGATATCGATCCTAATGTATACGGAAGTTTTCGACTTTTCTTGAGAGTATGCCGGTGGGAGATCGCTGAGGAAATTGCTGTGACTCATCCCGATTTAGCACAATCTTTATTCACGCTGGTGGATAATTTTGATTACATGCAACTTTTAGCAGCAATTGACTTGACTCACCAAAACTGATCAATAATTTTTCCTCTGGGTGTTCTTCTGGCTAAAGTATTAGGATAATTAACCCATATATCATCTTTTGCTAACATCTTTGTTTGATTTTCCGGCAGTCTGTTTACTTCTCGTTCTAAATCTTGGCTAGTTTGATTTTTTCTAGAAAAAAGAGATATTTTTTTTAAACTTTCAACTCATTATTTTTAAAGTTTTTATTAATATAAAAAGGAATCAGAGCGGTTTCTTGAGTCATGATTAACCTTGAAGAGACTAAACCCTCATTCCGACGATTAGCAGTCGATCGGGCTTGAGAAATCGCTTGATGAATATGGTAAAGCAACATCACTGTCACACTAACCCAAGTGAATGCTCCCATAATTTTCTTAAAGCCTTGCCAGTCTATTTTTTTCATGAATCATTCGCTCCCTCAAGCTCTCGTTACTCATGCATATTACTTGAAGTTTTGCGATTCATCATCTATCGATTGAGTGACATTTTTTCCTTTCTCAGGGGCAAGGGACAATTTTTGAACTTGAATATCTTTTGATGTTTCTTATGATAAATTATTCGTTAAAGTAAACACCGATGAATTCGGCAACAACAGAGATGGTTAATTTAATTGCAGGGTTTGTTATGCCCATTGAGACTTTCTCAGTGCCGACCCCCTATTCTTTCTCCTTAATTGCTACAGTAGAAGCGGTTGAAGCGGTGGTGCCGGTTAACTCAACTATGGTATTATGTGCGGTGCTTCTGAGTTTAGTGGCAATTTACATCGCCAGCAAAGCGGGGGGAGAATTTTTTAACGGGTTTGGTTTTCCGCCAGTCTTAGGGGAATTGGTCGGAGGAGTGATCATTGGGGTATCCGCCCTACACTTGGTGATTTTTCCAGAAAATGGGGATAGTTCGACTTCCGTAATTATGAGTATTTTGGCAGCAACAGCCAATTTAGACCCAGCCAGCGCGGAAGCTACTTTTGAAATTCAAAGTGAAGTGGTTTCTATTTTGGCGGAGTTAGGGGTGATTATCCTGCTGTTTGAGATTGGTTTAGAATCGAATATTCGTCAACTGTTGGCGGTCGGGGTTCAATCTTTACTCGTTGCTGTGGTGGGTGTGGTCGCCCCATTTGCGGCTGGGACAGCGGGATTAATCCTAATTTTTCATGTCCCTGTAGTGGCGGCTATTTTTGCAGGGGCGGCTTTAACCGCGACCAGTATTGGGATTACTTCTCGAGTGTTGGCTGAAATAGGCTGTTTATCGACTCAGGAGGGTCAAATTATCCTGGGGGCAGCGGTAATGGATGATATTTTGGGCATCGTTGTCTTGGCGGTGGTTGCCAGTCTGGCGAAAACGGGAGAGGTGGATGTTTCCAATGTCATCTTTTTAATTATTAGCGCCAGTGTATTTTTGGTCGGGGCGATTTTACTCGGTCGCTTCTTTAATGAAAGCTTTATTGCCCTAGCCTGTCAATTTAAAACTCGGGGACGAGTGGTTATTCCTGGATTTATTTTGGCGTTGGCTTTGGCTTATATCGCCTCAGCCATTGGCTTGGAAGCGATTTTAGGCGGGTTTGCTGCCGGACTGGTGTTGGATGAAACTGAAATTGATGACCAGAAACTCGAAGAACTCACTAAACCGATTGCCGATGTAGTGGTGCCTGTTTTCTTTGTGACTGTCGGCACCAAGACCGATTTAAGTGTGCTTAACCCCGCTATTGCCGCAAATCGAGAAGGGTTAGTCATTGCTTCGTTTCTGATTCTGGTTGCGATTGTCGGTAAGATGATTTCTGGCTTTAGTGTCTTCGGTGTTGACAAAATTAATCGGGTTGCCATTGGAGTCGGAATGATTCCTCGGGGCGAAGTGGGGTTAGTTTTTGCTGCGGTTGGTTCAGCCAGCGGTGCCCTATCTGAGTCTTTGGATGTTGCAATTATTTTGATGGTAATTATCACAACATTTGTTGCGCCGCCGTTACTGCGGGTTGTGTTTAAAGACAATACGGCCCCAGGTATTGAAGCGAAAGCCTCCACGGAGTAAATAATTTAAGTCCCTTGAACCGACTAATTTAAGCCTGCCAATACCCTTTTTATCGATCAACTCAATATGTTTTCGATTTTCTGAAAGTTTCCATCCGGAGATTTTGTACTCAACGACAGCGAGTATTTTTCTTAAACCTGGGATAACCTTCTCTTGGTGCGCGACTCACGTAAGGCGGATTGAGAATCCGCGCCTGTCGCACCGCTTCTTCCCAGGTTTGTTGTTTTTGCAGTTTTCATAGAACCGATTAATGGCTCTGAGAATTCTTTCAATTCCCACCTGACAAGCGTGAGAGTTTAAATCGCGGACAAACTTAAACTCATGCCTCAGTCGCGTGTTGTATCTAAAGAGTTCCTTTTTTCCAATACCACGATGCTCCATCCAATAACGGAGGGCTTTATTTCTGACAAACTGTGTTATCCGAATCGCCTCTTCTATGGCAGATATTTGATGTGGTAAGGGATTAACCTTGAACTAAGCGTACAAACATAGTTGCTACTTAAAAGCATAGTAGCATTATAGCAGAATAATAAGCTATTCCACATCTAATATGTATAAAATAATAATTAGATAGAGTGTGCATCTACAACTATGCTAGCTAAAGGTCACTTCAAGCGATCGCAACGAGAGAATCTGCTATCTTACCTGAAAGAAAGCAGTTCTCCACAGTTAACACAACGGATCTTAATATTACTGTTAATGGATG
>CAYNXM010000117.1:0-5897 GCA_964401105.1 uncultured Lyngbya sp.
TGTTTGACTGAGTATTTTTATCCAAGATTTAAGAAGAGTTGGAATTTCAGCTAAAGACAGAGGGGAAGAAACAGGGTAAAATTCAGAGGTTTGTAATAGGGTTTCTGCTAATTGAATTTGGGTTTTATCTGGATCAAAACGATTGTATAATTTCTGTAAAGTTAATTCTGTAAACTCTCCCGGTTGAAAGGTTTGATTCCAATCTTCTGGCTGACGGCGAGGATTTTGATCGAGATTATCGGGGGAAGGCAGCCGCAGAAAGATATAATCGCATTCAATTCCATCTAATTTTGTACGAGTCGTAATAATCCAATTTTGAATAAAAGCTCGGGTTAGAATAGTGTTGGTTAAATCTGTTTTATCTAATTGTGTCCGAATTAATCTGGCACCAGATAAATTTGCGTTTTTTAGATTACTGTGGCTGAGGTTTGCACTGATAAAACTGGCATTTTTTAAGTTTGCGCCTTGTAAATTGAGCCACCGTAAATCTTGACGATTAAAATTTTGGTTTTCTCCTCGACCGGTCCGCAGTAATTCTCGAATCAATCTAGATTTTAAATAAGTATTTCCGGTGCGAATTCGATCAAAATATTTGACCCCTTTCCAGCAGGTCCGATCGAGTTTAGATTGACCAAAATCAGTGCTGGGAATAATCGCATTTGTAAAATCTACATCGGTTAAATTTGTGCGGCGAAAACGGGTACCACCAATGGCTGCTAAATTGACAGCAATGGTTTGAATACCTGCATATCGTCCTTCTCCGTCTAGCGATCGCCATCCTAAATAGTCAAAGAAAAAGCTGACTGAAACTGCTGCTGCGATCGCCACCCCACCCACTCCCCCAGAGAGATAAGATGCAATTAAACTGGCAATAGCAGCCACTGCTATAGTGCGGGCGATCGCGAGCAAAATTGCGGCTATTGGAGAGACTAAAAACGCCACGGCGAAGGCGACGGCTGAGGTTAATACAACTGCGATCGCAAACCCAGCTAACGCGCCTGCAATTCCCAGGGTACCGACAAAAGTCGCCATTTCGATCATTCCAGCCGTGGCACTGGTAATGATGCCAATGACGGCAACCACAACAGTGGCAGCGATGGTGCCGAAGTTACCGCCGATCAATTGACGAATGGCAATAAAGACAAATGCAATTGTTAATAGTAAAGTATTCCAGCCAGCGGTGCTATCGCTCGGGTTAGAAAGATTTAGTACGAGTAGGGTAAAGTAACTAATTAAAACCAGTCCTAAACCAGAGAATATTGATAGTAACCAGGACATTAACAGTAAGATAATCTTCCAGCGTTTTTGCAGTCCGGCTTTAATCCCACGAAATTGGCTATTGTGCAAATTGGCTCTATAAAAATTCGCCCCTTGAAGATCTGCGTAGCTAAAGTCAGCTCCCGATAAGTTTTGACCTCGAAAGGACTGACCCCTAAGGTTTTGACCTCGGAAATCCCGTCTTCCTTTGCGATAGAGTAGCAGCACCTGGCGGCTTTTCATAGATTAATAATATAAAATTTAGAGTTTTTTCCATCAATATAGATTCCATCTTATCTGCTAACACATTATTGTCAATCTTGGCAAATATTAACAAGTAATTTAATATTTTAGTGACTTATGACTCACTGCGTAAAGGCATTTCAATCATAAATTCTGTTCCCTTTCCGAGGGTTGAATTACAACTGATTTTACCGTGATGTTTTTCTACAATAATTTGATAACTAATGGATAACCCTAAGCCTGTTCCTTTACCGACTGATTTTGTAGTAAAAAAGGAGTCAAATAATCGGTGCTGAATCTCTTCTGGAATGCCGGAACCGTTGTCTGCAATCACAATTTTAATCCAATCGTTTGAAAGGATTTCAGTTATAATACAAATCCAATTGGGATTCGCTTTAATATCGTCCGGTGAGCGTTGAAGATTCAACTCATCAATGGCATCGATAGCATTACTTAAAAGATTAAGGAAAACTTGATTGAGTTGACCTGCATAACCTCTAATTTGGGGTAGAGTACCATACTTTTTAATAACTTGAATTTCAGCCGTATTTGATTGAAGTCGATGCTTCAAGATTAATAATGTACTATCAATACAAGAATGTAGATCAAACTCAACTGCTCGATCCGTATCTTTCCGAGAAAAGGTTCGCATTGACAGACTAAGACTATAAAGCTGTTGTACTCCTTTGTTCAAAAACGAGATTAATTGAGGTAAATCTTTTAAAATATAATTAATGTCAATATTTTTAGCATCTTGTCTGATCTCATCTCCAGGATTTGAAAATTGTAATTGATAAAGTTTTAAATGATTAATTAAATCTTCTAAATATTTTTCTAGATAAGATAAATTACTATGAATACAACTAATAGGACTATTTATTTCGTGAGCAATTCCTGTACTCAATTGACCTAATGCTGACATTTTTTCACTTTGAATGAGCTGAAATTGTGTCTGTTCTAGCTCTTCAGTATACTCACCAATCCATTGAATTAATTGATTTAAAGATTTTGCCAAAGAACCCACTTCATCATGATTTTTTACAGGAACTTGCAGACTAAAATCTGCTTGATGAATGACTTGTTGAGCTAGCTTATCTAAATGACGAATAGGATCGGATAGCTGGCGAGAAAACTTAAGAATTGCGAGGGTAGAAACAAAACCTAAACTGATAAAAAATAATGCAAACACAGCAGCCATTTGATATCCTACCTGTTGAATATCCCTTCGATTAACTATAGTCAACACAACCCAATCAGTTTCTAGAATTGGAGTCATGGCATATAATCGGTTTTGATCAGACCAAGATACTGTTAATATTTGAGTTTTAGTCGTCTGTGAAGGACGAATTTCTTTTAAAGCTTGAATAGCATTTTTCAAAATTTCTGTAGCTTCTAAGGGATCGCTTTTAGATGGCAGTTGATTAGCCTGTATATGAAGAATCTCTGTCGGCTGAGTACTCCTTTTAAAAATTTTTAACTGTTCTGAACGACTCATTTTAATCTGTTGAATTTCTTCTCTAAGCTGCTGCAAGTTATTGGCTTTATATCCCCCTTTGATAATTCCTAAAAACTCTCCCGATTTAGGATCATCAATTGATACAATTAAATCCACTGTAATTTGATCGCTAGATTGATCAAATTGTGGTTGATCGAGCCATTGTCCCTGCTGCTTCCCCTTTTGCCACCAATATTCATCCCGCTGTACAAAATCACTAGTGATGTGGGAGTAAGCAACATTAAAGCCATAACGTTCTGTCACAAAAATTTCCGCAAACTGACCGATTTTAGTAATATTCTTTAAATAGTTATTTAATAACAGATTAGGTTGCAATAACTTCGTTTCAGCAAATTCAGTTTCAACCGCTTCGATAGTACGAGTGTGGAGATTTGAAGCTTCGACCTCTACGGTTCCTGCTTGAATTGATTCTAATAGCAAAGGTTCAGCCGCAACTGTTTTTAATAATCGAATTGCACCCCTCAGCTCATAATAAGTTAATTCAGCCGCGAGAGTGGCTCGATCATGAAGTTGAATAGTGGCTTGCTGATAAGCTCTATGATAGGCGATTACACTGCTCACCACACCTGCTAAGGTCAGGGGAATGAGGGTAATCGGTAAAAATGTGGTCAGCAGTTTCCGTTGAAGCGCCATAATATCACCAGCGAATTACCCGATCACTTACAGAATTCCCATAATCTTGTTATTAAATATCATCTAGTTTTTAATTAACAAATTGGAATCTCAATTGTAAGTCTTATTTCTTGACCTGCTGTAGACTCACATTCAATTTTTCTTCCTTCAATATTTGCAAAATACTAAAATTTAATCTAATTTAAAAATTAGACTGAGATTCAGGCATACTGATGATTAGTATATTTCCTGAATGTCTTTGCAAGAACTATAAAAATATATGTTGACTTTTTTTGATTCTATTGATGACTCCGGACTTCCAAAAAGTAGACTTTAAGCAGACTGAAGTGATGAGTAATAAGACTTCACCTAATCGGGTGAATTAATCTGACTTGAAAAAATAGCTATGAGGATATCGCTGCAACAAACAAAAGTAGTCAAATTCACTTCAGTACAAACTGATTTGATCAATACGGGCAAGCCCACCCCCGAGTGCGATCGCGCAAGTCTATAGAACCCTTATCAGATCGATTGATACTGAAGGGGGAAATGTCAGTCAAACAGAATAGATTTATACTAGACTAAAAACTATTATGATAACCTTCTAATTCAATGATAGTCGGTACCACGGAAGCTGCTCACATTTTATCGACGGGTTGGGCTGGCGCCCAAACATTTTCCGTCTAAAGATCTCTACAACTCGCCTCAGAGTCCTTCTAATCGCTGGAAGAGTGGAAGGGGCTTATAAGACGGGGAAGATTTGGTTAATGCCGCTTCTCTTGGTGCGCGTTCCTTAGCGGCTTGCGTTGGCGTAGCCTCTCCGTTAGGAGAAAGCCGCAGGGTCGCACCGCTATTTAACGGCAGACCTATTATTAAAAGAGGTACAAGAGGTCCTGCTCCCCGTTGGCGCAATCCCAGGAAGCCATCGACGGGTTGGCTATCTTGACGGGTTGGCGCGCGCGCCAAACATTTCCCGTCACGCCAAACATTTCCCGTCACGCCCAAACATTTTACGACGGGTTGGGCTATCGACGGGTTGGCTATCTTGACGGGTTGGCTATCTTGACGGGTTGGCGCGATCGCCAAACATTTCCCGTCACGCCAAACATTTCCCGTCACGCCAAACATTTCCCGTCACGCCCAAACATTTTACGACGGGTTGGGCTATCGCCCAAACATTTTCCGTCCCCGTCATGCCAAGCATTTCCCGTCTCGCGCGCGCATTTTTTTTCAAAGAATACTTATCATAATTTGAGTTAATAGGCATAGCTATACTCAATTATACTCTCTATCTCATATCATATCAAACCGGATGGGGAGCTGTCAACTCAGTAAACTCGTGCAATCCTAACTCATTATTTTTCTTTACAATGTTATCAAAAATTAACAAAAATAAAAATTTTCAATGTTTTTGTCTTTAAAGGCTAAGCCTAACTTATTTAAGTGAAAAGTTAAAGATCTATTTTAATTGATTGTAACCTCTCACAAAGAGATCACTTGGGTTCTATAAAAAAATAGGGTTGAAAGTTAGATTTCTTCCAGCCACAACTTTCATAGAAGCGTTGTCCGATCTCATTATCATTAGCAGTTTCTAACTTTAAGCGATTGACTCCGTTCTGCTTCGAGAATAATATAGCTGAATCTATTAAAAAAGAACCAACACCTTTGCGGCGATATGCACTCGTGACAAATAAATCATTTAAAATATATATTTTGCACATATTCACAGAACTAAAAGAAGGGAATAATTGACAAAATCCAATAGGGTCTCCGCTGTCAATAGATGTCGCCAATAAAGATACAATCAAATTCTGCTCTATGTTATACTCTAGAAAATATTCTGCTTTCGACATATTACTATCTTGTCCATAGAATACTCTATAAGCATCAAATAAAGGTAGAAGCTTACTAATAGATTGTTTTCTGACTCTTTCTACCAAAACTTTATCATTTTTGAACACTTTTCAAAGCCTCTATTGCTAAAATATTGCCTATTGCTGACTCCCAACCCAATCGACCCATACTATATTTCTTCCTTGTCTGCTTCAACGGGTGTCGGCATCGCAATTGGAACTTCTTCAACAACCGGATGTTTTTCTAAAGTCAAAGCAGACTGCTGTGAACCTGAAAGCCGCTTTAACAGCTTGGGTTTAGGATCGTGTAATAAATAAATAATATGATCGTTCACTTGCCAGGTTTCAGAAGCCGATAAGACTTGAAAATTTCCTTGACGTTCTAATAGTAATGGAATAAGTTCTCCTGCTCGAAT
>CAYNXM010000118.1:0-12396 GCA_964401105.1 uncultured Lyngbya sp.
TACCTACTGCTGGAAGATTAAATTCTGCTTGGGGTTGTGATTTTTGTTGGTATTCTTCTGTCATGCGACTGAAGATGTATTGTACTCCTCCAGGATAGGGATTATTTCCCGATTGTTGGGGTACAACTTCCACCCGATTGATGCTAGAAAGCTGCTGTTGAGCTAGATTGAGGTCTGCTTTTAAAGAAGCATCTAGTCCAAGATACAATTTTAAATTAGCAGGAATCACACGACTAGATTCTTGTAACCACATTCCTGATTTGAGCGTGGAAATACCACTATTTTCAATTAATTTAGCTTCTGCTATTAATCCTTGACGCTCAGAGATTAATTCTACTTTTCCTAACGCTTCTCCTCTCCGATCAATAATGGTAAATGTTGCACCTGTTTGAAAAGCTTCCAGACTTTCTTTCTCAACGCCTCCCAACCATAAAATCGCTTTACTGCCTACAACTTCAATAATTACTGCATCAATTGCTGGAATATTTGTAGTGAAAAAATAAATAGGTTGATTCAGGCGACCATCTGCTAAGGGAATTTGAGATGAAATTGATTTAATTGCACGAGAAATCTCTGCAATTGCCCCGTTTACAGTATCCGTTTGTTGCCAAAGATATTGAGTCATTAAGTAAGTAAATGCCCCGGCTGCAAAGTCACCTAAATCGGCATCTAAAGCTTCTTGATTGGGTTGGGCGGAGGCAAAAACTACACCTTTAGCTACTGCCGCACAGCGCCGACGAGTCAGTTGTTCTGGAGTGAGTTTTAATTTCTCCATCCAAGATTGTTGATAGGCGATTTCTTCAGGGTTTAATTGTAATCCCTCACCGGAAACTGAACGGACTCGAAAGTTACCTCGTGTCCCCCCACCGGAGTAACAACTATCCAGTATTGCGGTAACATTTTCTGTTTTTAACGCTAACATTAATAGAAATAATGTACGTCCCATAATATCAAATGCTATGCCATTTTCCCCATCATCAGCCGGGACTAATGTACTATTGATTCCATCACTAACGAGTGGGTTTGAGCAATTTTGGATCGAGTTTTGTTCAGATAATCGAGACCCATGACCGGAAAAATGAAAAACCACAATATCTCCCGGTTGGGCTTGTTTAATCAGGTGTTCTTCAAAGGTAGTTAAAATGTTATTGCGAGTCGGTTGTTTGTCTGGGGTTTCGTCACTGGTGAGGCGAATAATATTCTTAGGATTAAAGCCAAAACGATGAATCAGGAGATACTCTTGTAAGTCTACATCAGTAACGCATCCAGCTAGATTATTAAAGCGATCGCTGTTAGGATATTGATTAATTCCAACTAATAATGCTAATTTACGAGGAGTATCTTCAGCAAGCACTTGAGTGTAGCGGTTGCTTTTATTAATAATATCCCACTGGCTTAATCCTAAAGTAGCTAGGGTAGAGCTAGCAAATTGAATGAAATGACGGCGAGAAATGTCAGACATGATGACAATTTGAAATTATGGACTCACTTTGCGCCCAGATTTTTCTGATAAGCATTTGAATGTAATATCCAAAAACCTGTAACACCCACATTCTATAGGCTGGAAGGGTTAGCTCTGGTATTGTTGAAAGATCAGACCAATAGCATCTTCAATTAAAAGACAAAATCTTGACCACTGTGATATAGTAAATGGAATAATTCGCCAGATAGGGATAGAAAAGGGGAGCAGGTCACAAACTCTGTCAAAAAGTGAAATATTTGACTTTAAAAAAATTAGTAAAATTCTCTATATTTTTATTCAAAATAGTTCCCAATTTGTTATATTTGAAGGGGTTGGGGTTGAATCTTTTTTTATTTGATTTTGAGAGACTAAAGATTGAGAGGACGACTTTTCTAATACCTGTTTTAACTCTTCCTGAGTCTGATACAATTGAGAATTAACCTGTTCTAACTCTTGATCTCGTTGCTTCAGTTGAGTCTGGATTTCTTCCACTTGAGAAGATTCCTGTTCTAACTCGACTAAAACCCGATCAAATTGAGCTTGAGTGCGTTCTAATTCATCCTGGGTTTGCTTCAGTTCAGTTTTAATATTTTCTAATCCCTCATTTGAAACTTGTTGCTGTTGAAGTTGTTTGATTTCTGCCTGACTTTGTTGATACAGCTTGTGAGACTGCTCCAACACTTCCATGGTTTCCTTTAACTGAGCATGGGACTGTTCTAATACAGACTCAGTTTGCTGTAATTGAGATTTTGTTTCTTCTAATTCCTGCTGTGTTTGTGCTAACTCTTCTTGAACCCCCTCAGAAGCAGGTTGTGGGGGGGTTGGCTGAATTTGCTGTAACTGAAATTGTGCCTGTTCTAATTCACCCAGCACCTGATCAAACTGTGCTTGAATTTGCTCCAATTCCTCGCGAGTCTGTTGCAACTCTAAGTGGAGTTGCTCCTGTTTTTCGGTTGCCCCCATCAACGGTACTCTCTCCCGAGATCAACACAATCAATCATATACTGAAGTGGATTGACTCGGTAACAAGCTTGTAATTTCAAGGCGCTTACGAGCGTGATGGGTAAAGCCCCCGTGATTTATCCGGGGGATATAAGCGTGCTCGATGAATTTATTCATCCGTGATGAGGGTCATTGATATAAGCCAGTACCTTCTGAGTGCTAATTTTTCCCGTTGTATCAAACATATATGAATGTGTCCAGAGACTTGGTAGTTTCATTAGCTCTGGGAATTCTTGCCTAAGATATCTAGACGACCTTCCTTTAAACGCCTTGACCACTTGTGCTATTGAATGATGAGGATCATATTCGACTAATAAGTGAATGTGGTCTGAAGCTACTTCTAGTGCCTTAATTATCCACCTATTATCGTTAGCTACTGTATTGAAAATCTCAATACATCTTAGTTTTAATGGTTCATTTCTGTAGAATAGTCGTTTTCTGCGGCAGGGTATCCACACTAGATGTACTGTCGCCATCCCAACTGCGTGGTTAAAATGCTTATAGCTGCTCATCATGTTGACCAGTTGTATCCATCTACAGCTTATGTTAACATGATTAGCATGAAGACACTTAAGTTTAAATTGTACGAACACAAACGCAATAGATACCTCAAAAGGGCGATTAATGCCTCAGGAGTGATCTACAATCACTGCATTGCTCTACACAAGCGATATTATCGAATGTGGGGCAAGCATTTAAACTGTGCAAAACTTCAGAAGCACATCGCCAAGCTGAGAAAACGTAATAAGTTCTGGCAATTAGTAGGCTCTCAAGCTGTTCAAGATATCTGTCAGCGCATTGAAAAAGCCTATCAACTGTTCTTCAAGCATAATAAAAAAGGAGTCAGACCCCCTAACTTTAAGAAAATTAAAAAGTATAAATCATTCACCCTAAAACAAGCAGGATATAAATTTATTGGTGGAAACAGAGTCAAAGTTGGTGAGTTAGTTTATCAGTTTTGGAATTCTCAATCCATCGAAGGAAAAATAAAGACCGTAACAGTAAAAAGAACAGCTCTTGGTGAGATGTTTTTGGTGGTGGTTGTCGATAGTGGCAGCCACCCTGAAATCAAGTCAGAGACAGGTCAGCGTTCTCTCGGATGCAAGCTCCGAGAGCTGCGCCGACTTCGTAAAATTGCTGGATTTGATTTCGGATTAAAAACTTTTCTCACCTGCTCTGAAGGCTTCTCTGTCCAGTCGCCACAGTTTTTAAAGCAAGCTATTAATGACGTTAAGAAAGCTTCTCGAAAACTGTCTAAAAAACGTTTTGGGTCTAACAATTGGGATCATGCTAGAAAGCATTTAGTTAGACAGCATGAAAAAGTTGTAAACCGTCGCCGGGATTGGTTCTGGAAGTTAGCTCATCAACTCACAGACCAGTTTGATGTACTCTGCTTTGAGACTTTAAACCTCAAAGGAATGCAAAGGCTTTGGGGACGGAAAATAGGTGACTTAGCTTTTGGCGAATTTATTTTCATACTTGAATGGGTTGCAACCAAGAAAGGTAAATCGATCGTCTTTATCGATCAATGGTATCCATCAAGCAAGACTTGTTTTCATTGTGGTCATGTTCTAGAAAAACTGGAGTTAGCTGTCAGACAATGGCGTTGTCCGTCATGTTCAAGCATTAATGGACGGGATGAAAACGCTTCATTAAACATTAAGAGAGTTGGGGCATCGACTCTTAAGTTAGATGGTGTAAGACAGGAGTTTCCTGCAACTGTTGTTTGTTCGCGCAGCGTGTGCGTAAGCACGTAGCTTAGAATCCCCCGTGTTTCAACCGGGGGAGTATGTCAAAGGACTTGATGAGTATAGGCGTGTTGCTTGACATTATCTTCCTTACTCACCACTCGCTCAGAATTTAATACCCGTTTTCGTTCTAGGGAATAGTTAAACTGATTAAACGTTGTGCCGAGGGGAATATGAGATTGAGCACTGGGACGCTGTTTGAAGGTACGAGCCGCAGAGAATACCCGCAGAGCAAAATCCTCTCCCAGTATGGCATCGGCGGGAAACTCAGGCGGCAGTTTAACTGTTCCTTCGACTAAAACCACACCCACAGTGGTGGCAAAAGCCAGTTCGTAAGAAGTTGGAATTCCTTTTAGTATTGCTTCTAACGCAGCAGAAGGAATGGGTTCTATCACTTTAACTTGCTGAACTTCTCCATCTTCTTTGATAAAGCAAGTGGCTAAACCCAGAACAATATAATCCTCTAAGGAAACATCCGGAGCAGTGGGATAAGCAGGTGCAGTGGTCATAAAAATTTAGCTAGAGAACAATATAACAGTGAAGGGATACTGGCTTGCATTCTACCAAGTTCTGCTTTTAAACTCTGCCGACTTGATACAATTCTTGACATCTCTCTCGGCTGTTGGCTTGCATCTGGGCGATGTAACGGCGTGACTACTGATTCACTCGGGTGTCGAAAGTAAAATTTTTTTGTTAAGTTATATGAACAGAGGGGCAGACAAATTGTGCTACTCCATCCCCAAGCTCACAATGGTTTTAATATGCCTTCACCAATTGGACATACATTAGCTGGAATTTGCGGATTTTATCTAGCTTACCCTCAGATTTCTAAAACTCAAAGAATTGCAGCATTACTCACTGCTATTTTTGTTGCGAATTCCCCAGATTTAGATATTTTTGCTGGATTAATTTTACATCAAGATCCATCTATCCTGCATCGACAAGCCACTCATAGTTTTATTGTTGCTCTATTTATTGGTTGTGTCATTGCAATGATTAGTCGTATCTTAAAGTTCAAACATTGGAGTTGGATAGGTGTGTGGTTTGCCGGATTATATGCCAGTCATATTCTGCTAGATTTACTGGTTGCTGATGATGCATTACCTTATGGTCTACAAGGGTTTTGGCCAATTACAATCAGCTACTATATTTCCCCTATAACTATCTTTAATGGATTTGACTATTCTGAACCGGGTTTAACGATGTTACAGTCAATGATGACATTTAATAATTTAATTGGCGTTTCAAAAGAAATCGTAATTCTTATTCCTTTGGTTTGGTTTTCCTGGAATTTTGCGATGAAGTTTAATAAAAATAACTATAGCAATCCTATCTGAGTTGTAAAAAAATCTCACTGTAAAAGGGAACAGGGAACAGAATTAGGCATTTCGGAATTTTTACAGATGTTGAGGTTTCTCACAAATCATTTCTTATTGCTATATTTGAATTCACTTTAGCATTTTGTCACACTCAAAGACTGTTCTGATACTGTTCTAAATTATGATATTCAATACAATACTCCGGTTTAAATCTATTTTAATTTTTACTTGAATTGCTACCGACTTCATTAACTGTAAGCCAGTAGCAATTCAGATTAGAAGATTAATAGAAAATCACGAAATTACGCTTGAGCAAAATAGAGTTTTTCTGTGTTTTCTGCAAGTGAAACAGAGATTAATTGAGACACTACTTCATTCCGCAGGGGAGCTGCTTCTGGTTGGCGTAACCAGGCAAATAATTTATCTAATGCAGCAGGGGAAGAATCAATTCTGAGGGCTTCTTGTAACAACCGAAATGCCCCGGTTACATTACCTGCTTTTAAGGGAATGGATAAGTGTAATAAACACCAGTCAAAATAATGACTTCTAGCTCTTGCTGTAATTTCTGCACAGTGTTTGATGGGGAAATAACGCTCAGATAATTCAATCGCTAAACGGATAGCAGTGCCTTGAATTCCGGCTTTATTTTGTTCGGTTGTCACGTTTTGAGAATGCTGACGATAACGCACCCAAAAACCCGGCTCATACCACCAATCATAAAAGGATGCCACCCGCTTATAAAATTCCCAATCTGTGGTATAAGTAAACTCAGGATTGTAACCGCCAAGCTGTTCATAAGCCGCGCGACGAATGACAACAGAAGGGGGACTTGTGGGGTTAGAAACCCCTATTTTCCATAACCAATCTTGAGCAATTCCCCGTTTATCTCCATAGCCATAATCTTGAGAAAAAACAATAGTTTCTTGTTCGTTAAAATTCTTATAAGCGGTACAAGCACCCCCCACAGAATCCGGGGCAGATTCTAAACTTTGTTTCAGCCTTGCATAAAAACCCGGTAAGACATAATCATCGTCATGGAGTAGATGAATCCAATAGCCTTGACATAAAGAAACGGCTGCATTCCAGTTATGTTGCAAAGGTAAATTTTCGGGATGACGATAATAGCGAACAATGCCTTTACCAATAGAATGAACTAAATCGGCAATGGGAGGATCGCTAGCATTATCCATCACAATAATTTCCATTTCTTCATGTCCACGCCACTGAATTAAAACACTAGCAAGACATTCTAAAATAAACTGTTTGCGATTATAAACGGGAATCACAACAGTCCAAAACGGACGCTTTTTGGTGGTATAAACTGGAGAGATTGCCGGAAAATTATGTCCACCTACCTCAACTGTGCCAAAGGGTACAAAAGGTGTGGTATAATCCTCTGGAGATTCTGAGTTTTGGGCTTCAGATTCGATAGCGATCGCGTAGTAAGGATTAATTAAACTCAATCCCGTTTGATAAGCAATTGCTGCTGCTTCTAAATGGTTTTGTTTTTGATAAATTTTCCCGAGTTGATAATAGGCTTCCCCATCGTCAGGGTTAATATCTAAAGCGGTTTCATAAGCAGTAATGGCTTCCCTGAGTTTTCCTTGGGCTTGTAAAACTGAACCTAAGTTATGATGAGCATTAACAAATTGAGGTTGCATTTCAATGGCTTGTTGATAATAAGCCATGGCTGCTGCTAAACTCCCCTCTGTTTGCCGAGTTTGACCGAGTTTATTATTTAAGCGGG
Source organism: uncultured Lyngbya sp. (assembly GCA_964401105.1). Classification (GTDB taxonomy): domain Bacteria; phylum Cyanobacteriota; class Cyanobacteriia; order Cyanobacteriales; family Microcoleaceae; genus JAAURB01. The sequence goes on from CAYNXM010000118.1 coordinate 7,279, forward strand.
CATAGGTTGTAATTTGCTCTTCAGAAAGCTGATTTTGAGTAAAGTAAATATTGGCTAAGTTGACTTCTGCTTCGGTACAGTTAGGGTTGGTTTTAAGAATGGTTTGATAACACTCAATTGCTGCTTCTAGTTGTCCTTGCTGTTGCAGGGTATACCCTAAATTATTCCGGATGGCGATAGAATTGGGTTCAAATTTTAAGGCTTGCTGATAAGCATGAATGGCTGCCTCAAACTGATGATGAGTTTGATGTAAATTTCCGAGGCTAAACCAAACTCGCGCCGAATTGGGTTGAACTTTTAAAGCGCTATTGAGCAGTTTTTCTGCCGTTTCGGGTTGACCAATTTGTTGAAACAAAATTCCTAAGCCATATAAAGCGTCAGGTTGATTGGGTTGAGATTCTAAAATCTTATTATAGACTCGTTGGGCTTTAGAATAATGATTAGCGCGATGATGTTGCATCGCCAGTTGTAATGCTTCAGAAACAGAAGTCATGGTCCAATTCTCCTGAGTTAATTGAGTAACAGTTTTAATCCACAATGAAATCAGCAATTGCAGCGAGGAATAAGATTAAATATTCCCAAGATTTTCAATCATTTCTGTTTTTGCCTGTGATGGAAAAATTTAGACTTGAGAAGGAGGCTAAAGCGCAACGATGAACACCCTAATTTGAAATGAGTTAAAATCAATAAAACCGGATCTCTACGTGCAGATATGAGACCCGGAATCTTGCATCAGAGCAGCTTATCTCTCTTCTTCAGGGTTTAGGGGGTGAGATTCCGGAAAAATTCAAAAAAGGTAATAAAATAAAGAGAGTAAGTTTCCCTAAACCCATCACCCTTATTCGGGCATGGCGATCGCATGACCTACATTCCAGGCTACAGTAGGATAAGCATCTTCAAGATGGATGATTTTGTAGCCTAACTCCCGGATAAAGCTTTCTAAAGCATCACTTTTTTGTTGAAATGATTCTTTATTGCCATCATCCACTTCATAGAAAATGATTGGTTTATATTGATCGATGGTTTTTAACATCCCTTTGAGGACTTCAATTTCTGCCCCTTCCACATCCACTTTTACCGCTGTTGGTGGCTTAATTTTTCCGCTTGCTACTAAATCATCAATACAGACTAATTCGATTTGCATTGACCCCCGTAAATCTGGAGGAGTGCCTGCTGTTGAAAGGGTGGCACCACCCGAATGATGGGCGAGTAATAAATTTCCTTCCCCTTTACTGGCTGAAACGGCTTTTTGAAAAACAGTGACATTCTTAAACTGATTAAGTTTAGTATTATATCGTACCCGTTCAGCATTTTCAGGCACGGGTTCAAAGGCATAAACTTGACCTGATTTGCCCACCAATTGGGCGGCTAAAACAGTAAAGAAGCCAATATTTGCCCCAATATCATAGAAGACATTTCCCGGTTGAACGTGAGTGGCAAAGGCTTTTTGCAGCGGTAATTCATAGGTTCCTTTGGCAAAATCCGGATTAGATTTATCGGGGCAAAATTTCAATCCCGATCCTAATCCTTGACTCCAAGTGACCACTGGATCTTTGATTGCTTTGAGGTGGGATTTTTGAGTATTAGATTGAGATTTAGAGTGACTCAACCATTGTACGGTTTCAGCCAATAAACTTACGGCATTCCGTTGTAAAGACTTCATCATGATGCAACCTCAATTAGTTTAAACTTTAGCGATGAAATTGTGAAAGATGCTGCCTGTATCATTGCCCCATTCCCAGTTGGCGACAATCCCAACTTGGTGAATTTTTAACCCTGTGGCATCGGGATAAACATCGGTTAAGGCGCGATATACGACGGGTTCTTGGTCGATGTAAGTGATGAAATGCATCCCATCAAAAACCACTCTTAAAGTGTGGGGAATACCCCAATACACGCGGCTGCCGACGTTTGTCCACACGGCATCATAGAGTTCTTCAAAACCATTGAGGCAGAAGAAACAAGAGATAGAAGCCCCCGTGTAGAAGTCATCCAGCCAGTTGTTGATGATCATATAGTTTTGGTGATCTTGCCAGAAAATCAGGCCGCCACGACCCCGTTGTCGCTGTCTGGCACCCGTTCCAGGGGGTGTAATGGTGACTTGGATATCAGCCAGTTCGGGTTGTTCCCAGGGAACCGTGTAGACGGTGCGTCCGGGGCAGGGATGTTTGACGTTGGCTAACACTTGGGCCGATCCATTTCCGGTTAAGCGAAATTGCCCTTCTCCCATTAACTTTCGCCAAACTCCATCCCCCACCGTTGGAGATGTTCCGGCTAAGTCTTGCGTTTTGCCACTAAAGCCATCTGCGATCGCAATTTTGCTTCCGGTTGCCATCCAGGGACTCCCCATATCCAATTCAAACGGAATGGGAAGACTACGGGGATGAACTTCAAATTGTCGCAAATGTAGAGAAGGGTTGGCAGTGGTTGCCCCGATGCCTGCGCCTGTGGCGTTTTGTAAACGAGGGTCGCGGAACCATTTACTAAACACCTGTTTGCCGTTGAGGGAGATGGTAAACGTCTCGCCATCATCGAGAATTTGCAAGGTGTTGCTACAGTTCGGTTTGAGTTTCCACAGTTCGCTATAACCGAGGGTTTCCCAAACTCCTGCAATTTTTACTCGTAGTTGAACCCGCGAACCGTCGGCTTCAAAACACCAGTAATTCTGTTTATCCTTAACCCGCCACAGCAGTTGTACCCCACTGGTTTGAGTTCCCGGTTGAACTAACAGATGAATTAACCCAGCCGGTTTCTTGGCCGATATTGTGGCGACACTATTGTCAGCAGTGGCAACAGTACCGAGGAAAGTGCGTTCAAACCGTCCCTGATGGACTTGCCAATATCCCCCCACTTCTGCCTCTGTTTCGTTTAAGCTTCCCCGTCCGGTGAGTCCGTCGGCTTGTTGGGCGCTACCATACCAGGTGGCGAACTGGGGAACTTGGGTCACCTGTGCCCCGTAAACCCTCGTATCTACCCGGAAGCCGATTTGCCCTAAGACGCTCTGATACAGGGCTGCATAGACCTCTGGATCGTCGCTAAAGGGATCGATGGCAAGGGGACGCATATTGGGATAATCGACTAAGCCATGGGCGTTGGGAATAGAGGCGGCATAATAGGCTGCCCCCCGTTCTCGTAATATCACCACATAATAGGTTTGTAGGTTTTGTAAACCTCGGATAGTGGGTAATAAAGCTTCACCGATGCGAGTCCACAGTTCACCATTCTCCGGGCCTGTGGCGTGGACAATAAAGCCGTTGCCTTCTTGGCCGGGGTTTGCTGGGACTTGATTCGGGAACCAGCCGATTGCCAGGTTTTCATCTAATTTTGGCAGAGGGCAATATTTGGCAAATTCAGGAGAACTATACATCCACCGCAATAGTTGATGGAAACTGTAGCGTTTTTGCGGACTTTTTAGCCAGCTTAAAAGTTGTTGTTTATGGGTTTGAGTATGGTTCCCTTGCAGCCATTCTTTTAACCGTCGTTTTAAGGGTTCAATCCGTTCAGCTTGGGAAGTATTATGACCATTACTCAGAAAGACAGCAAAGGCTAAGCCATTAGCGCGTTTGTAGGGGCCATAAGCAATCCCTTGTCGTCCCCAACCGGGTTTGAGTAGAGGTTGAAACCGTAATGCACCGTTATCAATGGTGATGCGTTTTTCAACATCAATTCCCCCGCGGCGAACTCCACTTGAACTATAAGTACCAATGGTTTTTCCGGCAGAAGTTTGATCAGAAAAAGAATCTGTGAATATTTGATTCACCTGATCAGCCGAAGTTGATTTGTGTAGAGAATAACTTAACATACTGAATTTTGAGTGAATTGATAGCGATGAAAACGTTCGTAATCTTGAAAGAAACAGTTCAAGAATTCACCTTGGGAGACATCATTTAAAGTCAGCCAGCGGGGATGAGGAATCAGTTGAGTGACTTGGGATTTATGTTGTGCTAGGGCGGCTCGTTTCTGCTCTAAAATATGACCGATATAAACGGTATATTGAAAGGTTTTAATTAGAGTTAAGCCCGCTTGAAGTTCTTGTTTAAAATTGGAGAATTCTTGATTACTGGGTTTGGCTCCAACCGTCCACGGCCAGTGATTCCAAAACCAGATTGGATACTCATAAATTGTAGCTTCCCAACCCCATGTTTTCAATGCCTCTATGACAATCTGATAAGTGGCATTATGATCGGGAATACCATCTTTGCTATAGGGAATAAAGACTTCTTCCGGATAAAATCTTGAGAGAATTTCAACCACTTTTTGAGTGGCTGCTGCTTGATTTTTACTTAAGCTGCCATCGGGGACTCCTAAAAATAAAATATCTTCAGGTTCAACCCCTAATGTTTGAGCCGCTGCTACGGCTTCTTTTGCTCTAATTTCTGCCAGCTTCTGTCGAGAAATAATGTGGGAATGAGACCCAGCCCCATCAGTCATAAAGACAATTTTGACATCAGCCCCCGCTTGTTTTTTGCGGATAATCGTTCCTCCACAACCCAGGGTTTCATCATCTTGATGGGGTGAAAAAATAATCGCAGATCGCTCTAAATGCTGGGCAGAAGCATCTGTTATTTTTCGCTGCATTAGCGCCTGATAAATCTGACGAATTGGATTTCTAAGAAAGAGTAGACTCACTGTTATTGATCCCAATTAATTGAGCAGAGGGCAAAAATTAAAATCAGTTCTTACCCTCTTCGTAGTTAATAGTTAAGCATTCAGAAGCTGCTGATACTGATGATATAAATCTTCAGTCATTTGTTCAAAAGAGAAGCGTTTTATCGCAGTTTCACAACCGAGTTTTCCCATTGAATCTCGTAATGAAGAATCAGAAAGCAGCTTAATTATTGCCTCTGCTAAGGCATCCGCATCACTGCGTTTAACAATTAATCCGGTTTTCTCATCTTCTACTAATTCAGGAAAAGCACCCCCATCACTGGCAACTACAGGCAGTCCGGCAACCATGGCTTCAGCTAGAGGCATTCCAAAGGCTTCGTGACAGACTGAAGGAAATACAAATACATCCGATTGTTGATAGTAATTTGCCAGTTGATTCGGGGCTATTAAGCCCGCTAAATTAACGGGTGCACCTTGACCATTTTGATCTCCATTGATTTGAAATATTTT
>CAYNXM010000119.1:0-14463 GCA_964401105.1 uncultured Lyngbya sp.
GCTATAAAGTATGATAGCATAGATTTGGGAAATGTGGACGCTACGCGGGTTAATTTATTGCTCGAAATTCATCCCACGCCAAAATATAGTTATTTCTTATAGTATTTATGGCGTGGGGCTTCTTTCGAGATTTAAGCTAAATTTACAGGCACGTTCATACGAAAACTAAAAGTGCCAGGGGGCATTTGATCAAATCTTATACCATCTTGTCCTACCAGTTTCGTATATTGGCAAGCTTCTAGCCAGTTTTGGATAGCTGCTAACTGTCTTTGCTCTTGTGCATTGCGGATAATTGGATTAGTGACTGACCCACAAAGGCGGTCTGCCACAATCGTAGCGGCACGGTATATGTCTTCTTGTGAGGGAGATTGAGAGCGATTGAGCCAAGGAAAAATATCTGGGTCAGCCATTTTCTCTATAATTTCACCAATTTTCCGAAGCTCTATATCCAAGGCATTCCCTTGAAGCCGTACAGGTAATTTTTTCTCTTTCTCCATTCTTTTTACAAGACTGCTTGGGACTGATGCAAGACCAATTAGTCTATCGACTGCAAGAGGTGGGCAAGTTGACATTCTCAAAGTAGGTAGCACTCCAGGATGCCTCCGAAGAATATCAGTGGTAATATTTGTCAAGTTTTCTGTCGCTCTAAGTGTTTCCTCAACATCCTTAGTAACCTCAACTCTCGTTTCTCGAAAAGCACTTGGAGCGAAGTTCATAAACCAGTCGTTGTACATGTCTACCGACTGCGAAATATCTGCTTTCCAAAGATGAGGTTTATTGAGATTGACTGCCATTGAAGTAATTAACGGAGTCTACTTGCTCCAAAGTTTATTTTGCCAGCTAACTTAGTATTATAATTGTGCTGTAGTTGCTAGATAATACGAGATAGATTAGATTTTACCACAAAACAGTTTGCCATTTATTCACCCATTTAACGTTCTTTCTTTCTTCCCTTTGTGCACTTCTGTGTCTTTGTGGTTAATTATCTCTTATTTATCGCTGCTTCATAAATCTTTTGATTTGCCTTCACTGACTTTCCTAAATCTACTATCGGGTTGGGATAATCTACGCCTAAACGTACATTAAACTTCTTTTGTTCATCCTTGGAAAGCTTCCAAGGTGCATGAACTTTATCTCCTGGAATTCCTGCTAACTCCGGCAACCAATACCGCACATAATCTCCTTTAGGGTCGTAATCTTTGGCTTGTTTTGGAATATTAAAATAGCGAAAACCTCGGGCATCATTTCCCACCCCTGCTGTATAATTCCAATTTCCCCAGTTACTGCAAACATCATAATCAATCAAAACAGATTCAAACCATTCTGCCCCCATTTGCCAATTAATTCCCAGATTTTTAGTTAAAAAACTAGCGACATTTTGCCGTCCTCGATTTGACATAAATCCCGTTGCAGCTAACTCTCGCATATTGGCATCAACGAAGGGAAAACCCGTGATTCCGGTTCGCCATTGTTCAAACTGTTTTTCATTGTCTTTCCAGGGAATATCAATCCCTTGTAAACCGGATTGACGAAAGATTTTATTACCGTGTTTGAGGCAAATAAACCGAAAATAATCCCGCCATAATAACTCAAATACTAACCAGTAAGTCGAATCATTTTTAACTCGTTGTTCTTCGTATTCCTCTACTTGGTCATAAATAAACCGAGGAGATAAACAACCATTAGCTAACCAAGGTGAAAATTTAGATGAATAATTTGCCCCGAGTAAACCATTACGGGTTTGTTTATAATCTTTTAGACAATTCTGTTGCCAAAAATAATCTTTGAGTCTTTCTATTCCTGCTGTTTCTCCGCCGTGAAATTGTAAAACACCGCGTTCATCTGCGGCTGGCAATTCTAAACCAAAGTCTTGTAATGTAGGTATTTCTCCTAAATCTATTTCAGGCAACTTGGGCAAACTTTTAGGAGTGGGAAAAGATTGATAAGGACTACTATTTTTCTCAACTTGTTTACGAAACTGAGTAAAAACTTCAGGTAACCGTTTAATTTCAAACGGTAAATCATTAATATCATAAAGTGTTGCCCCCCAACAGGCTTTTGAAGTAACACCTAGGGATTTTAAGGTGTTTGATAATACTATTTCAACTGCTAACTCTTCTGCTGTCACCTCTTGATAATAAGAAACACTATCAATTTCTAACGCTTTAACTATTTCCGGAATCACTTCTTCTGGTAATCCCTGACGAATGATTAAATTACTTCCTAAGTTTTGCAGAGATTGCCGTAAATTAGCAATACTTTCAATTAAAAATTTGGCGCGAAACCCGCCTGTTTTGGGAAAGCCATAAGAAGTTTCTCCAAATTGCCTTGGATCAAAACAATAAACTGGAATAATTTGAGCTTTTGCTTTAATTGCTAAGTGTAAAGGTTCATGATCGTGAATTCGTAAGTCATTACGATACCAAATTAAAATGCGTTTTTCGCTCACAATTATTTTAGGTCTTAAATTTATTAGTAAAGTATCATTTTAACACTTTTGACAGCAAAAATAAACCTTAAAGAAATCGAGTTAAATCAAATTCTTCCGAGGTTGAATTGTCGCGATCGCGTTCTGCCATCAGTAGTAATAAAATCTGAGTGGTATAATCAACCGATCCGCGCAATTCTTCTTGTAAAATCTCTAATCCACCATTAGCATATTCTTCAAAAATCTGAGTTTTTTGTGTTTCTGCTTCAGAGTTAAACGGGGATAAAACCACTGTTTCTTGTGTTTCTGATAACACCATTAACTTCATCGCTAAATCATATCCTCTTGAAATAAATACTTCCATAGAAATAGGACCAGGTTCTCGTTTAGAAATCGTTTCAACAGCCACTCTTTTTTGACGTTTTAACCCTAACATTGCGGCAAATACGACCGCATCTGCATAAGTTTGAAACGGCCCAACTTTACTGTCTGATTCGGTTAAAGATTTAACAAATTCCGCTTGTTCTTTTGCAATCCGAACTCGATTGAATGACATAGCTATTGGTTATTGGTCATTTGTTATTTGATGGAATAGGCAGCCCATGGAGTTGGGAAAAGCTTGTAACTCATATCAGAAATTTTTCTCCCCATCTCCCGTATCTCCCGTATCTCCCGTATCTCCCGTATCTCCCGTATCTCCCGTGTCTCCCGTGTCTCCCCACGTTTGTATCTCTCCATCTTTTCTTGATTCTAACTCCGATGAAGGATCGACCACATTATCGGAAGAATGAACCGCTTCAGGTGAATCAGCTAACTCCTGACTGGTTTCCGTTGAATCCGTAATCTCAGATAATAGTTCAGAATCTACTTCAGTTTCAATTAAGTGAATTTGAACTTGATCTAACCGAGGCCCTTCAGCCGCCGCCACCGTCAATTCAAGGTTTTGATAGTGGAAAACTTCTCCTTCAGTGGGAATTTTTTGTAGTTGATCGATGATAAATCCTGCTAAAGTTTGATACTCTTCAGTTAAGGGTAAACTTAAGTTTAATAATTCATTGACTTCTTCAATATCCAACTGGGCTTGTACCAGGAAAGTTTGCTCATCAATGTATTGCAGTTTCACTTCCTCGGTTTGGGTGGGTTCAGCACTTTCCCCAATAATTTCCGCGACTAAATCTTGAATGGTGACTAACCCGGCTGTGCCGCCAAATTCATCGACAATAATCACCATTTCCGTATGGGCCCGCTGCATTAATGGCAACAATTCACTCAAAAGAATTTGTGCGGAAATAAATCGCGCTGGACGTACCCACGGTTCAAGAGGAGTTTCCGCAGATAAAATCCGTTCAGCTAAGGGTTTTGCCAAATCTTTAAAGTCTACAATCCCGATAATATCATCTAAAGATTCCCCCATCACCGGATAACGGGAATGTCCCGAAACGGCTGTTTCATCTAACAAGGTTTGAAATGTAGCGTTTCTCGGCAGGGCAACAATACTCGTGCGGGGAATCATCACTTCTTCCGCTGCCACATCCCCAAATTCAAACACATTATTTAATAGTTGTCGTTCTTCTGCTTCTAAACCGGTAGACTCAGTAGAAGTGGCAATAATTAACTGTAATTCTTCCGGGGTAACGCGGGTGTAGGGTTCCCCTGTAAACGTCATACCGCCTAACTTGAGTAACCAACGAGTAGACTGATTTAACGCCCAGACAAATGGCCGAAAAAAGCGGGCGATCGCTAAACTAGGGGCAGCCAGTAACCGCGCCAACTGTTCGGGATAGAGTAAGGCAACGGATTTAGGATAGAGTTCCCCCAGGACAATTTGTAGGTAAGCAATGGCAAAAAAGGTCAGTAGGGGAATGGCAACGGAATGGGATAAAGTGGCTTGAATTTGGGGGGCAACGGGAAGATAGGATAACCAATTTTTGAGGACAACCGCAACAGTACCCTCGGCAATCCATCCTAAAGCTAAACTAGAGAGAGTAATGCCAAATTGAGTGGTTGACAGTAATAAATCAATCCGTCGCTGTAGCCGTTGTACACTGCGGGCTGGGGCATCTCCTGCTTCCACCAGCTGACTAATGCGCGATCGCCGGACTGATACCATGGAAAACTCAGCCGTGACAAAAAACGCATTAATGGCGATCAGTAAAAATACCGCAAGCAATCGCACCAGCATATCCTTAAGCGTCAGGGTCATCATCTGATCAATTATCCCCCTGAGGTTGATGCATGCCCGTCTCCTGAGATAGATCGCAGCAGTTGAAAATGCTTGCCCGTGTGGCACAGATTAGCATGGGGGGATTCATGATAACGTCTTATTTGACAATTGGAATTCCAGACATTTGTAACTGTAAGTTCTGATCGGGATAATCGGTTAAGCTCATCGCCAGCTCATTAGCATTATCCAACAGCACAGTCGGAATACTCACAATTCCAGTATAAGTTTTATTGTCAGGGGGAACTTGTCCGGGTAGCTCATCAACACTGGCACTCAACGCCCGACCTTTATCATCAGTCACATTCAGAAAACTGTAAAGAAAGCGAACCGATTGTTCTCCCTCGTTTTTGAGGCTAACCTTTAACTTGAGAGAAGTCCCTTTGCGACTGGCTGAAGTCACCTGCATCGTCACCTCACCATCTCGGCTGACAATGGGAAAGACAGACTGAGGACTTGGGGAGTCTGTTGCTTGCGGTTTCGCTTCAGCACCAGACTCGGGGACAGAAGTTGAGGCCACCTGAACAATAGCCTCTTCTCCTTTGCCTTCCATGCGCTGCTTGACACTTTTGACAATATCGGCTTCTTTCAGCATTTGGACACTTTCTTTGCGATCGCCATCGGTTTTTTTACCCGTGAGATGACTCGGACGCATATCCGGTTGACTAATTTCTTTTAAGGCTTCTCGGCCTAACTTGTATCCCCAACTCGAACTAAATAGTCCGGAGCCAAACATCATTACCAGCAGAACAACAGTTAATATGACAGTAGAGTTCAATCGGGTCCTCCTCTCTATGTCGGTGTGCATCAATATCTTCACTGCCTATGTGTCATAAGTATAGTATCTTAGCAGTCTGTTGAATCAAATGCACCCGAGACGGGTCAAGTTTTTTGTCGAGATTAACGAGAGCTGCGATTAACTGGGATTTGCAGGATAAGAATGTTTCAATTCATGCTATATTTTATTATAGGATTGTCTAGAGTGAAACCCGATCTGTTTAATCACTCCTGACACCGCTCACGCGCCCTTGGCCGATTGGGGAGGCAGCGAACTCATAATTCGCCTTCAGGCTGGTTCGATTCCAGCAGGGCGCATTCTCCCGTGAATCGAATAGAGAAGAGTCTTAAGCAATTGATCGGATTAAGTAGGGGAATTTACCCCGAAGCGCGATGCTTGACTTATATTGGTTAACAGACTTGTGCTATCAAACGATGTCAAAACCAATTTTGTCATAACAAGCATCACCTGGCGATATGATTAAAACCCTCTTGCGCTATGCTCATCAATGGTTTCGACAAACTCCAGATAGAGCGCTGGATCAAGCGTATGATGCAGCGTTGAAAATACGCTCCATTGAGAATGAGCATTTTAATGGTAAACCCATTTCTACAGAAACGGGTGATTTTGGCGATCGCGTAAATAATTATTTCAAATCCGAATTAAAACAATCTCTCAGTATTATTAAAACTCGCTTAGCAGAATTCAATATTAGTCGTTCTATTGTCGGAATTTCGGACTCTTTGACTCCAACCGAAACCAATGGCAGTGCTGCGCTCGATCGGCAAGAATTGATGGAGTTGAAAGCATCAGAAGGTTTTTCTATCTGTTATGAAAAACTCAATTTTATTGATTCCGTTATTAGTCCCTATCAATCAACTTCTCAAAAGCGTTCCAAACAATCTAAGGCTCTCGTTAAGATACCTGAATCTCCTCAATTTTCTGTTGTGCCTCAATCTGATTCTGAGCCAGATATTTCAATGAATCAGAACTACAATGAGCCGGGTATTCCCACTTCAGAGAATAACTTTAAACAAGAACTTACCTCGGGTTCAGATATGAGCTTTTTGCCTCGCTCTTTGCTGCGGACTTTTGGTCGAATTCGTCGAGAATTGAATCCGGAGTCGGAAGATGAAGTTCTGAAAAAATATCGAACCTCTAAAGTTAAAACAATTATTTCAATTCGGTTTGTTTTACTATTAATTTTAATCCCTTTATTAACTCAACAACTAGCTAAAAATTTTGTAGTGGGTCCTATTGTTGATTCATTCTGGCATCAGGAAGAACAGCAAGAAATCTTTCTGAATATGGATATGGAAGAAGAAGCGTTTACAGAATTACACCGCTATCAAGAACGGCTAGAATTTCAACGCATGATCGGGATAACTCCTGAAATCACGGATGAGGAAATTGAAGAAGAGGTGAGACTTAAAGCCCAAAGAATTGCTGAAGAATATCAAAGTTTAGGATCGGATGCAATTAAAAATGTTTTTGCAGATATTTTATCAGTTTTTGCTTTTGGCATTATTATTTATACCAATCGTAAAGAAGTGGATATTCTCAAATCTTTTATGGGGGATCTAATTTATGGTTTAAGTGATAGCGCTAAAGCATTTATTATTATTCTGTTAACGGATATGTTTGTCGGGTTCCACTCTCCCCACGGATGGGAAGTAATTTTAGAAAATACTGCTCGGCATTTTGGCTTACCTGAAAATCGAGACTTTAACTTTCTCTTTATTGCAACTTTTCCAGTAATTTTAGATGCAGTTTTTAAATACTGGATTTTCCGCTATCTCAACCGCAGTTCACCTTCTGCCGTTTCAACTTATAAAACAATGAATGAGTAGAACGTATTAATTTTAAATGAATCTACTGAACCCTTTCTAAATCTTCTGGGCGATCAATATCAGAAAGTTGAGGTAAGTTACCAATACTCAAATTTAAGGGCTGACAACGGTCTAAAGTCTGTTGTAAAACCCCCTCAGTCCCCCAATCAATACCTTGAAACAGTTCAGGAATGAATCGCCGTAAACCGATCAAATAATAGCCCCCATCTGTAGCCGTTCCAATCACTAAATCTTGCTGTTTTAATGTATCGAACGCTTGAGTTAAAATATCTGTATTTAAATCAATACAATCGGTTCCAATAATAATAATAGCAGAGAATCCTTGATTAAAACCCGCTTGAAAACTTTGATTCATGCGATCGCCTAAATCACCCGTCCCTTGTATACTATAAATTAAATCTAACCCTAACCAATCCTGCATTTGAACAAGAGATCCTCCTGTATATCGAATTTCTAAAGATACCCCCCGTGACTGGATTAATTTACGTCCCGTCTCAACAGTTTGTTGTGCCATTTGACGATGAAGTTGAGCCGCACCTTGCGCCCCCAAAGCAGGAATCAGTCTCGTCTTTGTTTTCCCCGCTTCAGGATAACGAGTAAAGATAATTAGATGTTCCATTCTATTTTAAAATATTAAAAGTAAAATAATTTTAATACAATAGTTAATCACAGTTACAGTTTAACACCCCTGAATTTGAGGCTTATTCTTTAACAGCAGAGGAGCTTGATTTAGCGAGATAAATCCCCAATAAAACGATAGCAAATGCCACCCCATTCAAAATACTCAAGCTTTCTGAGAAAATCATCCAACCAAAAATTGCAGTCATTATGGGTGACAGGAGTAGGCTAACAGCAACGAATCCTGAAGATAAACGCTTAAGGCAATAATTCACAAGCCCTTGACCCAAAATTTGACAAATAAGACCTAACAAAATTACAAACACCCAAGATTGCCAAGAATAAGGGAAAAGTCGATCTTCCATTATTAAAACAATCGGCAATATCCATAGAGTTGAAAATAAAGAACTCCAGAAAAGTAGAGTTTCAGCACTATATTTTTGTCGGAGTTTTTCTAGGATTAATAAGTAAATACTAAAGCCGACTGAAGCGAGTACGGCAACTCCATCACCTTGTAGGTTTCCCGTCGCAATTTGCAAGTCTTCTATTCCAATCATACAAGCTCCTACCATCGCGACTCCCATCCCAATTAAAAATCGCTTGTCAAACTGCTGGCCCCATATCAACCAACCCAAAAGAGTCGTCCACAGAGGACTTAGATATGTCAGTAAAGTAGAATTAGCAACGCTAGTTTGAGTCAGGGACCAAGCCCACAAAATTTGGTCGCCAGCAAAACAAATTCCTGCTATGAATAATTGGGCGAGTACCCAACTTGTATAAGGCTGTTTCTGTACGGGTTTATCCTGAGAAAACTGGTAACGTAGAGCTTGTTGTCCATTCCATATACCTAAAAGAAAAGTTGCGAGCCCAACTCTATGAAATGCGGTTGCCAATGGACCGATTTCCCGTTCCAATAATCTAAAAAAGATTGCTATCCAAGACAGAGCTACTATGGCGATCGCTAATGCGATAATTGCTGTAATATTGTCTTGAATTGAAGATTTTTGTTGTATAGCTTTCAAAAGACACTCCCAATCCAAATAAAATCGCTACACTAAAAACAAAGAAGCAGGCTTACTACTTTTTGAGGGAGCTAGGTTCGTATAAAGCAGCTCCCCACCTAAAAATCATCAACTTAATAGCAGCTTGCTACTATACCAACACAACTTCATCTGATAAAGGTTCTATTGGTGTATAATCGCGAGAGGCTTGAAAATCAGGACGTGGATTTTCTACAGGAAGTGGAAGATTTTTAACGCTGTTGTACCTAATCGCGAATAATGCACGATCAAAAGGAGACATATTCGAGCTTGAACCATGAACGCAATTAGGGTGCATAAATAGAACCGAACCCGCTTTTCCCTTTGGTGCTACAATACCATACTGATTTACTAATTTTTCAAATGTTTTGCGATCGACATGATAAGTCTGGTTCGTTTTAATATGTCGATGCCATTCTTCTTCGCTCTCATCAGTCTCACTGTCTGTGACTGGATTTAAAACGCTAACGATACCTTCTTTATGAGAACCGGGAATTAACATTAACGGTCCATTAAATTCGTTAACTTCATACAAGAAAACAAGCGCAATGACTAGCTGGGGTGTAGGAATACCATCTTCTTTATGAAAAAATACATAATCTTGATGCCAGATCCAAACATCATTTTTCCAGGCTATTTTGGGATTAATTTGGCTTTGATGAATATATATCTTGCTCCCCAGAATTTGCATTATGGGTTCAATAATAGAAGCATGGTGCGAGCAGCGTCGAAAAATTTCGTTTTCACTATGTACACCTAGAACTGTGCGGATCTGGTTTTCATCTCCTTCAATAATTTTTCTAGGTGTTTCCTGGGCATATATTGTCCGCAGTTCAGTTCTCATGCGATCTGTTTCTGCTTCAGAAAAACAGTTTGGCACTAAGAGATAGCCAAGGTCTTCATAAGTTTGCAATTGTTCGCTGCTCAGTTGCATGAAAAATTTCTCCTTGAATACTAATACTAACGAGCGTTCGTGTACCTCAGTTGAGGCACACCTTTATGGGTTGTTTAACCCACTGTTGCTAATGGTTCGGGCTGTGCTGACGAATGCTGCACTGAACTGGTGATAAACTCGTATGGGTTATAGGGGTCATTCGGACAATATTCAAGTTGCAGACGTTGACCCAAGCCATGAGCTTGTACCAATTCCTGCATAATTGACAATGCGACATGGTCTTCTATTGCCAATCCCGTAGAGTCAAATACTGTCTGCTGTTCTCGCCAATGATAAAACTCTTCTGGTCGTTCGATCGCTTCCATTAAACTTGAGCCGACTTCCTCGGGTTGTAACTGCTGACATTCGCCTTCAACCAAGGCTTGTTCGGGAAAGTCTGGGCAGACAAAACTCCGTTTGAGTACAGATAGGGGCAACTCTGTTTTGCCGATGATATCTGCACCTACGGCATTAATATGAACGTGAGGTTTGAGGTTTTCACCGGTCATGACGGGATCTGCTCCTTCATCAACCGAGGTAGCCGTACAAATAATGTCAGCATTGCGTTCGAGTTCCTCTAGGGAACAACTCCGAACTGATAGTCCTAAAAATGCGACTCGTGAGGAGAATGAGCGAGCTACATCTGGGTCAATATCGTAAACTAATACCTGCCGCAATGGAAACACTCGACTCAACCCATGTAACTGGGTGACGGCTTGTGCTCCTGCTCCTACCAGTCCGACGGTAGCACTATCGGGATGGGCTAGGATCTTGCTAGCGATCGCAGAGGCGGCTCCTGTCCGAATGGCAGTTAGGGTGACAGCATCACACAGAGCCACTAAATGACCGTTGTTAAAATCATAAAGGCTTGTGGTTGCCAAAACCGTAGGGATACCGATTGTCTTAATATTGTCTGGCTGATAAGCGACTACTTTGATTGTGACAGACTGGTCTGTTTTTCTCATGTAGGGCATCCATTCGACACAAGCACAGGATGGTTTTTTGACGAATCCAGCCCGCGATCGCAGTTCCCCCTGGCCTCGATTAACTTCCTTGAAAGCTTCGCTCAAGCTAGTCATCATCCTGTCCATTAGGGAATCAAGCCCGATTCGCTTGACAACTTCAGCAATATCTTGAGGTCTAATTATCAGTGTTTCCATGACTTTTTTAGATGAACTCTGCTTGGCAAATTAGTCTCAAAAAATATAGCATACATTCTGCTCTGGCTTTAAAACCCTAACGTCTCAACTCCAAGAGACCATTAGCAGAGGTAAGAAAATATGATATCCTCTCAGTATTTCAGTTCTATCGACTTAATACCAACCCTTCCCAAAAAATATCAATGAAACGTAAACATCTATTCTGGCCTGGAGCATTTGTTCTCTTGGGTGTGACAATGATAGGAACGGCTGTCGCCCGGGAACTTACCGATGAAGAAGTGACTGTCGTTTGTAAACTGGAAGAAGTGGTTGAGGAGGCGGGAAGAGACGGTTATGACTTGGCTTACTGGCCTGTGGTTCGTAAAGGGCCGCCGAAAGTCAATGCCCCATTAACCCTCCGACTAGATCCATCTATAGAGTATATCTTTGTCGGTTATTGCGATGAAAACTGCGATGATACTGAGTTGAATGTCTCTAGCTTGGCAGGAGAAGTGCTCAAGTCTGATGAAGAGGATACTGTCTCTGTTTTGCCTTTTGAACCCGATGAAGAGGCTGTATATGAATTAAACTTACAGATGAGCAGTTGTACTGTTGAGGAAGGATGCGTCTATGGTATTGGTATTTTAGCGCCGCGCGGAGTTGATGTCCCTTACTCCCCAGATGTCCCCAAAGAATTGGCTCAATTTGAAGTATGTGATTAGCGGGAAATTTGAGTTAATTGTGTAAGCATCACCAGCGTGTCGTCAATGGCACGCTTCCATTATCGATACATTTAGGATATTTTTAATCAAAATCTGTATCTTCAAATCTCTGAGTCAGAGAGAATTTAGGGATTTAGGGGAGCGCCTCAGAAGATAATCGACCAGAAAAAAATACATAACTGTGAGAATTATGTCTCGAAAAATTCTGGGTTTTTTTGATTTCAGTTCCTTTTGAGCGGAATTGGAATCACTCATCAGACCGCTTGAGTTGAAAACCCAGACATAATTGTGTGACTTATATCGATTTTATCGTCATTAAACCCTTGAATACATAGAAAAAATTGAGCAAGATAGTAATGTGATTAGGCAGAAAAAACTCTTCCTAAAGCTGAAAAAAATATGATTTTTATCGGAGATCATTGACATGACTCATACAAGTATCGTCATCCAAGACTTAGAAAAATCTGCTGCTATTGAGTTAACAGACCTCTCTGTTGATGAATTATCAGATGTTAAAGGAGGTATTCTCTGTATCGTATTAGCCGGCGTTGCCGTTGGATTTGCCGTTGAAATCTTGACTTAATCTCAGAAACTATCTGTGACGATAGTAATCATTCGAGACGTTCAATCGAACGTCTCCACAGCAATCAATAAAATGTTTCACTCCGCCACACCGACTCAATTTATCAGACGCTAATTCATCAACAATGTTTAACAAATTCTCTTCACACTTAACTCTGATCGCATTTGGAAGTATTTTAGGGGTTTTTAATAGTCAAACTCCAGCCACAGCCGCTTTTTTCACAGGAGTAGGAGACTTGCCGGGTGGCGGTTTCAGTAGTGCAGCAACCAGTGTTTCTGCTGATGGTTCAATTGTGGGTGGGATTAGTTTTAGTGAAGCTGGGCCAGATGGAGAAGCGTTTCTCTGGACAGCAGAAACAGGCTTAATGGGACTTGGAGATCTCCCTGGCGGCGATTTCTTGAGCGGTGTTTTCGGCGTATCAGATGATGGATTAGCTGCTGCTGGAGCTAGTTTTAGTGCTGAGAGTGCCCTGTCTATGCCACCGCTTCAGTCTTTTCACTGGACAGCAGAAACCGGACTGGTTCCCTTGGGAGATTTACCAGGAGGTACCTTCAGTAGTTTCACACTCAGTATTTCAGGTGATGGCCGGGTTGTGGTTGGCGACAGCGATAGTGCTTCCGGTAGAGAGGCATTTCGCTGGAGTGCAGAAACCGGCATGGTTGGACTGGGAGATTTTGAGGGGGGTGATTTCGACAGTACTGTCGTCAGTGCCTCTTTTGATGGGTCAGTCATTGTTGGAACGGGGACGAACTCTATTGGTAAAATGGCTTTACGATGGACTGAAGAAGCCGGGTTGAGCGAACTGGGAGATTTGCCAGGAGGAGAGATCTTTAGCACGGCTGCAAGCGTTTCAAATGACGGCTTAGTGGTTGCCGGAAGAAGTTCAAGTGCCAATTCAAGTGCCAGTGGCTTACCGGTGACTCTCGCTAGCGGCACAGAAGCGTTTCGCTGGACAGCAGAAATGGGCATGATCGGGTTGGGAGACTTAGCGGGGGGCAATTTCTTTAGTACGGCCACAGCCATCTCAGGAGATGGCTCAATTATTGTTGGCCAAAGTGAGGGAGCCTTCGGCGAAGAGCCTTTTATCTGGGATAGCTTGAATGGAATGCGCTCTCTGACAGAAGTGTTAACAAATGACTTTGATTTAGAGTTGGGTAGCTGGACAAATTTGACTGCAACTGAAATTTCAAGTGATGGCTCAACAATTGTTGGTTTAGGACTCAACCCAGACGGAAACCTTGAGGGATGGATAGCAGGCCTCGATTCTCAGCCTGTTCCAGTTCCTGAACCCCGTTCAACCGGAGGAACATTAGTTTTGTTGGGATTGATCGGTATGAGGTTGTTTAAACCCCGCTTTCAAGAGCAAAAAATCAAGACTATCAGCTAAACTTTAACTTCCAAAAATTCATTTAATCGCGACTGAGTATTATGGGTATTTGCCTGTGTCTCAGTCTTTTTTATTTAGGAGTTTCTGAGCATTCATTAATAGAACCCATTTGAGTTCTTCGTTAGAGGGTAATCTGAAACGCATTCCAAGCAGCTAATACTCTTCTATATTGTGCATCAATTCTTGATGTTTCCAATCCGCTTTCAATACGGCTACGTTAATGGAAAAGTGAAATTTTTGAGGAATATTAGGTGTCACTCATTTGTGTTTCATTGAATTATGCGACTGTTCATTAATAATTAATTTCAGCATATTAGAGAAGTACCCACAATGAATGATGAAACCAATGAAGAATTCCGAAAAAGCGAATAAAGTTGAACGAAATCACGTGTATACAAGTATTACTTATGATTTTGTAGTAGATGTGATTTCGGGTTCGTTAAAAGGTCAACAATTTCAGGGATCTTTCAGCTATGATCCTTCAGTGCTGAAAGGTAAAGGAACGGAGAAAATTAAGGTTTTGGAAGCTGAATTTAATTACTTGAGTAAATACACGGAAGTCCCAGAAATTTCATTCACTGATGGAATTTTTGAGAGACTGATTTGGGTTTCTGGTAAATCAACTGAACGATTTGGTTTTAATGGTGGTTTTGAGCGAAATCAATTTGGTCGTCCCGAAGAAGCTTTTATCCGAAATGGGGATGACTATTTTGGCTATCTTGATAAAAACACTTTTGTTGACGGTGCTGGAAAGATAACATAT
>CAYNXM010000120.1:0-6462 GCA_964401105.1 uncultured Lyngbya sp.
TTCTGAATAACTCAGACTGCCCCGGAAAAACTATTGCGATCTAAACACAATTGCTATTTCTGCTGTGATGAAATCGGGTTTACTGCTTGATTTGACACTTAGTAAATTGCTGAAATTCTGAATAACTCAGACTGCCCCGGAAAAACTATTGCGATCTAAACACAATTGCTATTTCTGCTTTGATGAAATCGGGTTTACTGCTTGATTTGACACTTAGTAAATTGCTGAAATTCTGAATAACTTAGACTGCCCCGGAAAAACTATTGCGATCTAAACACAATTGCTATTTCTGCTGTGATGAAATCGGGTTTGCTGCTTGATTTGACACTTAGTAAATTGCTGAAATTCCGAATCTGT
The DNA here is from genome assembly GCA_964401105.1 of uncultured Lyngbya sp. Classification (GTDB taxonomy): domain Bacteria; phylum Cyanobacteriota; class Cyanobacteriia; order Cyanobacteriales; family Microcoleaceae; genus JAAURB01. The sequence continues at coordinate 358 of CAYNXM010000120.1, forward strand.
CAACCCACAGCCCTATCACTCAATAACTGAGGGCAAATGGGAATTTCAATCACAAATTCACTTCCTTCATGCAAGGTAGAATTACATTTGAGATAACCTTTATGTTTTTCAACAATAATTTGATAACTAATTGAAAGACCGAGTCCGGTTCCTTTTCCTACAAATTTTGTGGTAAAAAATGGATCAAAGAGACGTTCGCGAATAGTTTCATTAATGCCATGACCATTATAAATAATATGAATTGCAACCCAATTTTATCGGCAAACTTCTGTTTTCATCTTAATTGTACTCGGCTTGGCTATTCTTTCGGTGAATATTTCGGATTGATTTTGTTTATCCAAAGCATCAATTGCATTACTAATAATATTCATAAAAACTTGATTGAGTAGACCGGGATAACAATCAATCGAAGGCAATTGACCATAATCTCGAATGACTTTAATACCTGTGTAACCTGGCTTTTCTTTTAAGCGACTATTGAGAATCATTAAAGTACTTTCGATACCTTCATGAATATTCACACTTTTAAGTTCTACTTCATCTAAGCGAGAAAAATTTCGTAAGGATTTAACAATTTCCCGAATCCGTTCAGTCCCAACTTTCATGGATTTAATTAGTTTTGCTAAATCAGTTTCCAGGAATTCTAAGTCTACTTCTTCTGTTTCTATTTGAATTTCCTCTGGAGGATTAGGATAATAATCTTGATCAAGTTGAATTAATCAGATTAAATCTTGAGTATATTCGTTAGTCTGATGAATATTACCATGAATAAAATTAACAGGATTATTAATTTCATGGGCAATTCCTGCCACTATTTGACCTAAACTAGACATTTTTTCGCTTTGAATAATTTGCGCTTGAGCGCGTTTTAGTTCTGGCAAAGTTTGCTCTATAATTTTATTTTTTTCCCGTAATAATGCTTCCGATTGTTGTAAAGCTGTCTCGGCTGCATGACGTTGAGTGATATCTCGAGAAACTCCCAAAATACCAATAATTTCTCCATTGTCATTTTTTAAAGAAAGTTTGTGAGTATCAAAAATTCGGATATCGCCATTAACAGTTATCGTGCGATCGCAAGGATTATGAATTAATTCTCCATTTAATACTCCTATATCATCATTCCGGAAACCTCGAAGGCCAAGATCGGGATCTCCGAAGACTTGCTCCGGTAAACCAATTTATAGTATTCCCGATTCAGACAAGAAGTCAACAAGACTAGGTTCGCGGTTGCCGATTCATCTATTTTAAAACAGTTTTTGACACAATTCGTGTTTTTTTCCGGTCGGCTTCGGATAGTTCTTCACCAGATTGTAAGCGAGTCGCGCTGGTTTGTAATACGGTTGCGGCACTTTTATCCCCCATTTGTAATGCCGTTTTAGCAGCAGTTTGTAACATCGTGGCAGCGCCTGTTCGATCTCCCTGTTGCAATTTAGTTTCAGCAATTTGAGTTTGTCGATACTTCGCTAAAGATAAAATATGCTGTTGAACTTGCGGATTATTAGAAGGCTGATATTGAGAAACAACATTTGCTTCGACAATAACCGGTTCGCAATAGAGATTTTCTGCCCCTAAAGCCGGATCGTCATAACGCACTTGAATTTGAGCAATGGGCTGTTTGCCTTCCGGGAGTTGTCCGATATAAAGATTAGCTAAAATCACCCGTTCGGTATCAGTCATTAAATCGCCTAAGCGGACTAAATATTGATCGCCCTGTTTTTGAATGGGTAATTCAATCGTATCCGGCGCGACTTGGGCAATGGGTTTAAGTTCTGCCAGTCGTACTTTTGGCATCAGTGAAAAGGATAAATAAGCATTGGTTAACCCCACCGATTGCATCCGGGTAAATAAGCGGCTAAATTCATCAATCGCTTGATCGGGATATTCAATATAAGCTAGCGCCCCGCTACCCGCATCGGCAATTTCTTCTAAGACATCTTGATTCCAATCATCCCCAAACCCAAAAGTATTTAAGGTGAGATTATAATCGGCTGCCAATCTTGCCATTTTTAAACAGCGAATATTATCCCCATGTTCATTTTCACCATCGGTGAGTAAAAACGCTTGAGAAATCCGTTCTTGCTTGCCTTTCCCCAGTTCTTCTATGCCTAATCTCAATCCTTCATCAATCGCGGTGCCGCCTGAGGTTTTGAGTCGATTAATTTGCCGCTTAATTTTTTCAGGATCATCAATATCTTGATTCGGAATTAATACTTTTGCCCGATGATCGAACACAATTACGGATATCCGATCCCCCGGTTGGAGTCGATCAATTAACTCGGCTGCTGCTTGTTTTACGGTTTCCAGGGGTCTACCACTCATTGACCCACTATGGTCTAAAATCAAGCAAAGATTCAGAGGAACATGGGGTCTAGCGGCATTGGCTAAGGCAGAAACAGAAATGGATAATTGACGCTGTACGGTTCGGTTGACAGCATCGAGATTGGGATCGTTAAGAATCGGCCGTATACTGACGTTCATGGGACTGATCTGGACTTGCGCTACTATTTCTTATAAGGATAGCTTCATTTAGCCAAGCTACAATTCATGAAGAGTTCACCAAATATCATACTGTGCAATCACCATATTCTTACAACGATAGTCCAATTCGCACCCCCCCGCCCGATTTACAGTCCTTGCTGTTGAAGGAACGGATTGTTTATTTGGGGTTGCCGTTATATTCTTCCGATGATATCAAGCGCCAAGTTGGGATTGATGTGACCGAATTGATCATCGCCCAACTGCTGTTTTTGCAGTTTGATGATCCTGAAAAGCCCATCTATTTTTACATCAACTCTACCGGAACGTCCTGGTATGGGGGCGATGCCATTGGGTTTGAAACAGAAGCCTTTGCCATCTGCGATACCATCAATTACGTTAAGCCTCCGGTTCATACCATCTGTATTGGTCAGGCAATGGGAACCGCTGCCATGATTCTTTCGGCGGGAACCAAGGGATACCGGGCCAGTTTACCCCATGCCACGATTGTCCTGAATCAAGCTAAAAGTGGGGCAAGAGGTCAAGCCACCGATATTCAAATTCGGGCGAAAGAAGTGTTAGAAAACCGTCAAACCTTCCTCGAAATTCTGGCAAAAAATACCGGTCAGTCCACGGACAAAATTCAAAAAGATACCGACCGGATGTTCTATATGACCCCCGAAACTGCCAAAGAATACGGTTTAATTGATCGGGTTTTAGAAAGCCGTAAAGAGTTACCGAAAGCCGTGGCAACGCTTTAAATTCAGTGACGGAAAATGTTTGGCGTGACGGAAAATGTTTGGCGTGACGGGAAATGTTTGGCGTGACGGGAAATGTTTGGCGTGACGGGAAATGTTTGGGCGATAGCCCAACCCGTCAAGATAGCCAACCCGTCGATAGCCAACCCGTCGATAGCCAACCCGTCAAAGCGGCCAACCCGTCAATTCATTCATTCAATCATTTAACACAGGTCAGTCTTATGCCAATTGGTATTCCAAAAGTTCCTTACCGTCTTCCTGGCAGTCAATACGAACAATGGGTAGATATCTACACCCGTTTAAACCAGGAACGAATTTTGTTTCTTGGTCAAGAAGTCAATGATAGTATTGCCAACAGTCTGGTGGCGGCGATGCTATATTTAGACTCCGATGACCCCAATAAACCGATTTATCTCTATATCAACTCTCCAGGAGGTTCTGTCACCGCTGGCATGGCGATTTACGATACCATGCAATACATCAAATCAGAGGTGATTACCATTTGTGTGGGTTTAGCCGCGTCAATGGGATCGTTTCTGTTAGCAGCGGGTACTAAAGGAAAGCGTTTAGCTTTACCTCACGCCCGGATTATGATTCACCAACCCATGGGAGGGACTCGGGGTCAGGCAACCGATATTGAAATCGAAGCTAAAGAAATCCTGCGAATTCGGGGTTTATTGAATAGTATTCTCGCTGAACAAACCGGACAACCGATCGATAAAATCGAGAAGGATACAGACCGAGATTACTTTCTGTCTGCCCAGGAGGCAAAAGAGTACGGTTTAATCGATCAAGTGATCGAAGAACGCCCGGTTTAACGCCACTAATTGAGATGAAGTGGACAAACTTCCTTTAAAATAGGGAATAATCGCTGTAGGGACGTTCAAGGTAGCGTCTCTACTGTTTATTCGGTGAATTGGGTTGAATCACACAACGTCAATGGACACAGTCAATTACTATCGGCAGTTAGGGTTACAATCTGGGGCGAGTTTACAGGAAGTCAAGGCTTCTTATCGCCGTTTAGCCCGAGTTTATCATCCTGATGTGAATCCGGATAATTTACAAGCCAGAGATCAATTTATTGCGATTACCGAGGCTTATCAATATCTGTTAAAAATTGCGCCAACTGAATCCGAAAAGCCATCTCAATCTTATTCTAAACCCTCAACACCATCCCCTGATTATCAACCGATCAAACCTAAAATTCGACGCAAACAACCTAAGGTTAAATTTAATGCCGCCTTGAGTCAAACAGAACAACAGTTAAAAGAAGGATCTTATAAACAACTGCAACGATTATTAAAATATCAACGGTTTCCTCGGGCGATCGCTTTAGTTGAAGGATTAGCCCAACGCATTCCTCAAGATCATGAAATTCGTCAATGGCAAGCGATTACTTATCAACGTTGGGGACGACACTTAATTAAAGAACGACAAATTGAAAAAGCCAGAAATTACCTTAAAAAAGCCTTGCGAACCGATCCTCATAATCGCACATTATGGGCGGAAGTTGAACGGGATTTTCGCCGTTTAGAACAAATTTATTAGGGATATATCAAACTATATATTGCGATCAAAAAAGCAAAGGCTTGGAAAAATTGAGTTGACAATTCTCTTATCCTTTGCTAAGAAATCTATTAACAAGATTCCGGTTATTTTATTTACCCATACCCAATTGTTGGGCTTTTTGATAAACCTTACCCTCTGTCAGTAAAGAAGGAGCAATCACAACTTCTACTTGTTGCATTTCTTTCAGGGTTTTAGCCCCTAAAGTTCCCATACTGGTTTGTAAGGCCCCCAATAGATTATGGGTTCCATCATCCAATAAAGCTGGCCCCCGTAGGATTTGTTCTACAGTCCCCGTGGTTCCGACCCGAATTCGAGTCCCTCGCGGTAATACTGGGCTAGGTGTTGCCATACCCCAATGAAAACCCCGTCCAGGGGCTTCTTTAGCGCGGGCAAAGGGAGAACCAATCATCACACCGTCTGCACCACAGGCAATACATTTACAAATATCGCCCCCCGTAATTAATCCCCCATCTGCAATAACCGGGACATATCGACCCGTTTCTTGTTGATAGTCATCTCGGGCGGCGGCACAGTCTGCCACTGCTGTCGCTTGGGGAAGACCAACACCAAGAACCCCACGGGACGTACAGGCAGCCCCAGGGCCAATCCCGACCAGAACCCCGGAAGCCCCCGCTTTCATCAGGTTTAAAGCCACTTCATAAGTGACGCAATTCCCGAGAACAACAGGAATTGGCATTTCCTGGCAAAATTGATGTAAATCTAAGGGATTAACCGATTCTGGGGATAAGAAGGCTGTAGACACCACAGTCGCTTGGACAAAAAACATATCTGCCCCTGCTTCAGCCACCGTGGTACCATATTTCATTGCACCGGCAGGAGTAGCACTGACAGCAGCAATGCCACCGCGATTTTTAATCTCCTGAATTCGCTGGGTAATTAATTCAGGTTTAATCGGTTCAGCATAGAGTTTCTGCATCAGAGAAACAAATTCTTCTTTCCCCACCGAGGCAATTTGATCGAGAATGGGTTCAGGGTCTGGGTAACGGGTTTGAATGCCTTCCAAATTCAGCACCCCCATTGCCCCCTGTTGGGTTAGACGGACAGCCATCTCAACATCAACAACTCCATCCATTGCACTGGCAATAATCGGAATATCCCGTTTAATGCCACCAATGCTCCAACTGGCATCGGCTAAACTGGGGTCTAATGTTCTTAGCCCAGGAACTAATGCAATTTCATCAATACCGTAAGCTCTACGGGCTGTTTTGCCCCGTCCAATTACAATATCCATCTGGTGTTCTTAAAGACTGTAAGCAATTCAACTAATCGCGTGATGACTCTG
>CAYNXM010000121.1:0-3803 GCA_964401105.1 uncultured Lyngbya sp.
GATTCTGCGGCAATAATACAACAATGGACACCCGCTAAGGATAATACATAACCCATAGCCTGTTCCATGTTATCTAAAACACCATTGCGAAACAGTCGCCCATAAGCCGGGATTTTCATCGCTATCACTCCGACATTTTGCTGTTGTGCCACAGGTAACACGGTTGAAGCAAACGGACGCGGATGATGGGGGTCGGCTGCATTTAAGGCGATTAACGTCGTATCAAAGGGATAACGTTGTAACCCAGCCGCAATTACATCCGGTTCGTGGTGTCCGGTAATGCCAGAGAATTTAATAATACCTTGTTCTTTCGCCTCTTCAATCGCTTTAATAGCCCCAGTATTACTCAAAATTTGATCTAATTCTTCATCAAAAGAAACATGATGTAATTGCCACAAATCCAGGTAATCTGTATTTAAACGTTTTAGCGATCGCTCTAATTCCCGCCATGCTCCATCTCGATCTCGTCGGGCGGTCTTAGTCGTCAGTATAACTTGAGAACGATATGGGGGCAAAACCTTGCCTAAATTCTCCTCACTCGGGCCATAACTAGCGGCTGTATCAAAATAGCGAATCCCTAAGTTTAACGCGGCTTCAATTTGGGCGATCGCTTCAGCTTGTTGTCCGCGTTTTGATAACGGGGTTTGTCCCGCCCCGCCTAAGCCAAAAATCGGTAATTTTAGACCTGTTTTCCCTAAAACTCGTTGCGGTAAAGTCGATGTTGTCGGCAGTTGAATGTTAGAAGTCGCAGCAATTTCTGAACCTTGTTGTTTTAACGCCGCATGACCTACAATACCGCCAGCAACAGCCGCACCTGTGAGCAGAAATTGTCGTCGAGTCGTTGAATTACTCATGGTAGTCAGATGCTCGAGAAACTTACCTCTAATTTTAGCGAAATATTTGCGTATTTGTTATTTGTTATGGCGCTGCGCTAGGAAATAGGAAACAGAGAACGAAAAAGCTGATTAGACAAAGCTTTGAGCAACTTTTTGTTCTCTGAATTTATCAACATCTTAGGGCGCAGTGCTATCAGTCATTTTCAACATTAATTAATGAAAATTGGGATTATGTCGAATTAAACTCATAAATTCTTGACGTGTTCTAAAAATATCAATATCCCGCACTAATACCATTTCATCAGCATTCTCATGAAAAATCGCGCCATTCAGCAATTCATCCAAAGATTGATGATAACCCGAGGTTAAAAATTTCAAGGCTTTAACCACTCGTTTAGGCGTATCTTTTAAGTCTTCTCGATCTGGATTTTCTCCTAATCCTAGTAACAGTGTCCGTACTGCTTGGCGCATTTCGGCATCTGAAACGGGAGGTTGAGATTCAGTTGTCAGGGTTGGGAGTACAGGATGCTGATTTGAACTCGATTCGGACTGGGTAAATGTCATAAATTAGAATGGGAAATCAATCCATAAAGTAACAGAATCAATGAAACGTTTAGAGAGATGAAACACGAGGTATCTCTGCTAATTCAGCTTCATTTGACACCAAACAGTCTGTTAACTGCTGGCGCATTTTATCCGTGTCAAGATGACGACCGATAAAAACAACCTGGTTCTTGGGGGCTTCTAACCAGTTCTCTGTTTTGATATCATATCGAGGACCACTCAGTTGAAAAATGTGGCGATTTTCACTTTGATTGAACCAGAGAATTCCTTTCGCCCGAAATACCGTTGTTGGCATTTCTTCAGTTAAAAATATTTCAAATTTGTCTAAATCAAATGGGCGATCGCTTTGAAATGAAAGGGAGACAAAACCATCGTTATCTAAGTGTTCGGAATGGTGATGGTGATGTTCATGATGATGATGTTCTTCTTCATCTAAATGTTCGGAATGGTGATGATGGTGATGTTCTTCTTCAACTTGATACTGTTCAATCGGTGTTAATTCAACATCTAAGATTAATGGTAAAGGAACTTGACCATACTGACTTTTGAGAATTCTTGCACTCTGTTTTAGAACGGTAATATACTGTTCTAGTTCCTCGATTTTTGAGACAGATGCGAGGTCAGTTTTATTGAGGATAACAACATCACTGTAAGTAATTTGTTTGAGGGCAGCTTCACTGTCAAAATGGTCGGGTGTAAAGCTTTCTGCATCCACCATACTAATCACAGAATCTAGGCGAGTCAACTCTCGTAGTTCAGTCCCTAAAAAGGTTAAAATAATCGGTAATGGATCGGCAACGCCTGTGGTTTCAATCACCATATAATCTACTTGTTCTTCTCGCTCTAGAACTCGATAAACGGCATCGATTAATCCTTCATTAATTGTGCAACAAATACAGCCATTACTCAATTCAACCATATCATCATCTGTGGAAATGAGCAGTTGAGCATCAATATTAATATCACCAAATTCATTTACTAAAACAGCGACTTTCAAGTCTTGTTTATTTTCTAGAATTTGATTCAGTAAAGTGGTTTTTCCACTGCCTAAAAATCCTGTAATAATCGTGACGGGCATTCCTCGTTTGGGAAAGTTGGGAATCAATGATGTTGTTGTTTCCATGATTTTGAGTTTCTCTTGAATTGTTTTCAATCGTTATAGCAGTACGTTCTTAAGTTAGGATATATGTAAACTCTGCAAAGCCTACTCTGATTAACTAACAACTAATAACTTAAGAATAATTATCATTGCTATAATTGAGTGTGAAAAAAAAGTAAACTTTACCTCCAATTGTTTAAATATTAGATAAGCTAAAAGACAGAAAAATAACGAAAAGGAATAAGAAATTATGACAACTGCTGTTGAAGTCAAATGCGCTTGTGAACCCTGCGTCTGTGCCGTTAATTGAAATGGCTATTGAGAAAGAGGGTAAATATTACTGTTGCGCGCGCCTGCGCTAATGGTCATGCAGAGGGTTCTAGCGGTTGTGGTCATACAGGGTGTGACTGTCATGGATAATTAGCAGTTTAAAGAATTAGCATGAGTTGGAATTGTTTTGATGGCAGGGTGATAATCAACGGTCTGAAATTTTACATAATTAGAATAGGGGTTGTATAAGGTGTAGGTTGCTATTCCCGAATGGCGACCTACTGAACCGACCCCAATCATTCGTTTTTCTGAAATTGTCAGGGTTTGAGGGGAGTTTTGTTCATCTAAAGTTGACACGGTTGAAGAAATAGAACTCTGCTGTAATTGATACTCGAAAGTTTGACCAGAACGACCACAAAATAACTGATTTGCCCCCATTCTTTGTAGTCGGTCTAATATTTTCCAAGGGGGCGTTTGTGGGGTTAATTCTTCGCTGACACTAACTGTAGTTCCATGAATCAGTAAACAGTCTAATTCAAAGAAACCAAAATGTTGTTGTCTTAACCATTGTACGGTTTCACGGGAAACAGAATGCCACAAGCGTTTAACCGTCTCTCCATCATATTTTTGGGTTAATTCTTCGGCTTCAGCGTTGCTTCCTAACCCATGTAAATTAAAACATTGTTCTTCCCACCATCCCATACAAACTTGAGGTTGAAGTTGTCCAGATGTTACAGATTGTCGAACGAACTGAACTAACGCTTCACTCTCAGGGTTTGGGCCGATTAAATCTCCCAGAATATAGAGTTGTTCAACCTCAACTTGCTGTTGTTTAATGTCTCGGAGAACGGCTTGATAAGCTGTTAAATTCCCTTCAATTCCGCTTAAAATTGCCCACATGATTATAATCCCAATTCAGTTAATCTTTAACGTTCACAAACATGAGTCGGGTCATCGGCTTTTTCGGCAAATTCTAACCCTTTAGCTAAACGCCAAGCAAAAATTTCAGGTAATCCTTTATCGATAATGGCTTG
>CAYNXM010000122.1:0-24626 GCA_964401105.1 uncultured Lyngbya sp.
TATCAGAAATAATATTGACTCCAATGCAATAGGAAATCCTGGAGACATTAACATAAATACTAACTCTTTGTTAATTAACGATGATGCTTTTATAAATACGATAACCTTTGGAACTGGTAATGCTGGAAATGTAAAAATTCAAGCTCCAGAGTCTGTTGAGCTATCAAATAATAGTGCTATTGTCAGTTTGGCTGAAGAAAATACTATTGGAAATGCCGGTAATGTCACAATTGAAACAGGTCAAATTCAAATAAATGGATCGCAAATTATTACAGGAAATTCAGGGCAAGGAAATGCTGGTAGTGTGACAATTCAAGCATCTGAATCAGTTCAATTAATTAATGGAGGTATATTTAGTGGCATTACTGAAAATACGATGGGTAATGCTGGCAATATTGCAATTGAAACTTCACAGCTACAACTACTAGAAGGCTCACAAATTATTGCAGGAAATTTGGGAGAAGGAGATGGAGGAAACATTACAATTATAGCCAGTGAATCAGTAGAGATATCTGGAACTACATCATCTGGTGAATCTTCAAGTAATTTATTTGCTAATATTGATGAAAATGCAGTAGGAAATGCCGGAAATATTACAATTGAAACTTTACAACTCCGCATGACAGATGAAGCACAAATTATTGCTAATAATTCTGGACAAGGGGATGCTGGTGATGTAACCATTCGTGCATCTGATTCAGTTCAATTGATTAGTGGAGATATCTTCAGTAACGTTACTGAAAATACAACGGGCAATGCTGGCAATATTACAATTGAAACTCCACAACTCCGCATGATAGATGGAGCACAAATTATTACTTCAACTGAGGGTGAAGGTAATGGGGGAACAATTATAGTTAAAGCTGAGAATATTGATGTCAGTGGAACTATTTTGTCGCCAGAAGGACGGAATATTAGCTCAGGTTTTTTAGCTCAATCTGGTACATCCGGAAATGCAGGGACTGTCATCATTGAAGCTCAACAGCTTAGATTGACTGATGGTGCAGTAGTCGATGTCGCAGCCGATAATGCAGGAGATGCAGGAACGATTATTGTTAGAGCAGATGATGTAGAACTCTTAGATGGACTAGGCAGTCAAAATAATTCTATACTTGATGCCAGTGTAAAACCTGTTAGAACAGAAGGCAGTGGCAGTGGAACCGGAAGTGGTGGTAGCGTGACTGTTGAGGCAGAACGTCTGGTTTTACGCAATGGGGGTGTAGATGTTGGTCTTAACAACTTGGCGGCTGTAACTTCAAATCAAAAAGGTTTCAAACCTTTCCTGATTAATGGCAGACCCGTTAAAGCGGTTAACAACTTCTACAATAAGAAGAAAGCCGAGCTTCAATCTCAGCTCAAAGGAAACAGAAAAACATCTAATAAAATTCAGCGCTTGTCATCTAAGCGGGGATTCAAAATAGATGATTACCTTCACAAGTCTAGCCGTTTCATTATCAATCAGCTAGTTGAGAGCAATATCTCGACTCTTGTGATCGGGAAAAACGAGAACTCGAAGCAAGAAATTAATATAGGTAAGGTCAACAATCAAAACTTCACCAGCGTTCCTCATGCTAGGTTGATCGAGATGTTGACTTACAAGGCTCAGTTGGTTGGCATTAAAGTTGTCATTACCGAAGAGTCCTACACCTCAATTGCCAGCTTCTTGGACGCAGATCCTCTACCTATTTACGGAACAGCAGAAGCTAAAACTGCAAAGTTTAGCGGTCGTCGCCTGAAGCGAGGATTGTACTATTCAAAAATCGGCGTTAAATTTAACGCCGACGTAAACGGGAGTTACAACATTATCCGCAAAGTAGTCCCAGATGCTTTTTGCAATGGGATAGAGGGTGTAGTAGTTCACCCAGTTAAGATTACTCTTACAAACTGATTTCCGTGTTTTTCCGTGAAATTAGGAACTATAGAAGCCCGTACAGCCAATGGCACAGGCGAGTCAGGACAAGTCTCTATCTTTGCAACTGAATCTGTAGAATTAAGTGGAACAAACTCTGAGGTTAGCCTCAACGGTAGCATATTTACAAATACCACTGGTAGTGCAGATGCAGGAGATATTACGATTATCACACCATCCCTTTCAGTTCGAGACCGCTCCAGTATCACTGCCATTAGCGATGAAAATTCAACCGGAAATGCAGGAAATATTAGGATACTAGCAACTGATGCTGTAGAAATTATCGGTCTGGGTATCGATAAATCGACCGTTTTTGTTAGCTCTAGCACCTTGGGTACAGGCAACGGGGGAAACATTAGTATTGAAACAGCAAAACTAACTGTTGCTGAGGGTGGAGTTGTTAATACCAATGCTAATGATAGCTCTAGTGGCAGGGCTGGTAATCTCCGAGTCATTGCTTCAGAGGAAATTACAATTTCAGATAGTGGCTTACAAGCAACCACCAATAGTTTTGGAAATGGTGGAGATATTACCATCAACACAGAACGATTAATTGTTCAAAATGAGGCTGTCATAGCAGTTAGCTCATTTCTATTTCCTGAACAGAATACTCCAGGGGGAGGAGATGCAGGTAATGTCAATATTTATGCCTCTGAATTAGTTGAACTCAGTGACAGCGGAATTTCTGCTAGAACTCGAACAACTGGTGATGCAGGTAACGTGACCATTCAAACAGAGACCTTACGGATTTTGGATGAGTCTATTATCAGTGTAAATTCTGAATCTTCTGGAATTCCGGGTAAGCTTGATATCACAGCCACATCAACGCTTATAGAAAATCAGTCTTCTCTTTTTGCTGCTTCTGAAGGCGGTCAAGGAGGAAATATTAGACTTCAATCCAATGATGTTCGCTTGTTTAATAGTTGTGGAATTACAGCTAGTGGAAGCGAAAGTGGTGAAACATTTGAAGGAAATGTCGAAATAGATGCGGATTTACTAGTGTTATTGAATAGAAGTGATATTATTACAGATGCATTTAGTCCCAGTGGCGGCAGTAATATTAATATTCGTCCTTTCACTCAACCTACTGTTGGCATAGTTCAGTCTGTTGATAGTACAATTGTTGCCGCCGGAAATTTAACAATTGATTCTTCGGTGACGTTTCAACCTGCTGAAATTCCTGAAGTTGCTGTGGTTGACCCCAACGATTTAATTGCGGCAGAATTTTGTCGGCAACGCGGCGGTAGTGAGTTTATTGTCACAGGGCGAGGCGGTATTGCTGCTGACCCGAATGATAAAGCAACGGGAAATCAGATTAATGTCGATTTAGTTGAACCTGTTGCGACACAGCCTCACAATTCATCTCAACAGCGTTCTGAAATAGAGGATAATCAGCCTATTTCTAGTCTCGATATTATCCCAGCGCGAGGATGGATAAGAGACGAAAACGGGGATGTAATTCTGGTGAGTTATGACCCGACAAAAACAGGAATTCAACCTCAGCAATCTAATCCACATCCTTGTCAAAATAATCGTTAAAAAATAGAGGGACAAAGTTAACTAATTATTTATTTCTTTCAATTTGAGAAGCTGAAATTAACGCCATTGCTGGCTCAATAATTTGAGATTGATTAACAATTAGTTCAAGTTCACTGGGTTCATAACGTCCTTCTTTAACTTCTAGAGAGGCATGGTCAATTGCGTTTAAATAGGCTTCTTCTAAAGTTTCTATCAGTTCTTCTTAATTTAGATAATATAGCACTACGCCAATGGGTGATTAACATCTTTTTCTTGAAAAGTTTGGCGCGACGGCACACATCTCCGCCACGGCAGTTCCTCTACTTGGGGGAACCCCAAGACGCAGTCTTCGCAGCCAAGGGAGCTTGCATCCGAGAGACCGAAGACCGGACTGCCTCAACTTTCCGCTTTTCGGAAGTCTGTTAAATAGAGCCTCGAACTTCATCAGATTATATTGCCCGCACACAAACATGAGCATCAGAGTTCCTTGAGCGTCACAGTTCCTTGAGCGCAATAGTTATATGTACTTAACAGTTCTATAGTTCTTTGAGCGTAATAGTTATATGTACTTAACAGTTCTATAGTTCTTTGAGCGCAATAGTTAGATATACTTAACAGTTTTATAGTTCTTTGAGCGCAATAGTTAGATATACTCAACAGTTCCTTGAGTGCAATAGTTATATGTACTCAACAGTTCCTTGAGCGCAATAGTTATATGTACTCAACAGTTCCTTGAGCGCAATAGTTATATGTACTTAACAGTTCCTTGAGCGCAATAGTTAGATATACTCAACAGTTCTATAGTTCCTTGAGCGCAATAGTTATATGTACTTAACAGTTCCTTGAGCGCAATAGTTATAGCATTACGCTAAATGGTGCTTGACATCTTAACTATTCCCGTTTGCGATCGCGAGCGCGTGAGGTAAGTCGTATCGCTACGCGCTACTGCTGTATTCCCTATTCCTTATTCCCCATAAAGACAATCCGAGATGTCCGCCCCACTTACCTTGTACTGCTGTAGCCACTGGCTTTACGCCTTTTATTTTCTCGCTTAATTTCTCGGACTCAGTTGCGAATAGAAACCTCTCAAGAACGAGTCGTACGATTTTCTGCTTGTTGTTTAATTAAGTGTAGGAGTAAAATAATTGCATAGCTGCGAATAGTCTTAATAATTGCTTTGCGACCGATTTATTCTAAGTCTTCAACCAAAATCAATGAGACTTGAATATCACCTTTTAATAATAATTATTTGAGTGCTATAATTTCTTCCATAACGTCAAGCTTAATTAAAAATTGTCTAATATTAGCATTTTTAACTATTTTCACTCAGTGTATCTTCAGCTCTATCGTTTTTCACTCCCCAAACTACCAAATTTTTTCCATATTTAAGGTAAATCCAGATAACACAGGTTCACCACTAACTGTTGCTTGATTTTCCAAACGTTCAACCTCGGCTTCGGGTCGAAAAACGTAAATATTGCGGTTTTTGCGGTCAATTAACCAGCCGAGAGATGCACCATTTTCAATATATTCTTGAAGCTTATCTTGTAGGGGTTTTAAACTGTCACTGGGGGAGCGAATTTCGACTACAAAATCCGGACAAACCGGAGCAAACTTAACCTGTAAATCAGCAGAAATTGAGTTCCATTTTTCTAACCTCATCCAAGCAGCATCAGGAGAACGATTTGCACCATTCGGCAGTCTGAAACCCGAAGAAGAATCAAATCCAATTCCTGTACCATCTTTATCTGTCCAGTTAGCAAGTTGTTGAGACAGCTTAAAATTACGGTTTCCGGTTTCTGAACCTGTGGGGGACATAATCATCATCTCTCCATTAGCTGTGCGTTCAATGCGATAGTCACGGTTAAGTTGACAAAAATCAAAGAATTGTTCATCTGTCATCTCGAGAACAGGTCGCATTTGCAGCACAATGGGTGAATTCTCATTCAGGATAGCTTTGCTCATAATTTTCTCCTATTTTTATATAGCATAATTGCTACAATTGTAATAATTCCCCACTCCTTTTTTTCAGGTTAACTTTAATTGTACTGGACTACTCAGGAGAATTTGCTCTTATTTTAATCGTGCAGCACAAAATAATGACGACGGGGACGGGAAAGACGACCAAAACGTTCTAAACGCTGCATCATTCGTGTTAAACTGACTTGCGTAGTACCAATGACATCAGCAATTTCGCGCGCGGGGTTAGACACAAAAATGCTTCTGGCTACAACGGAAGATAGTCATAATGATTAAAGTTTCGTGGCGTGAGTGGAGTGGGGAAAACAGTCAAATTGGAGGAAGTCACAGTAAAATTATCAACAAAATATATTCATAGCGTAGAATAAAGAGGTTAAGAATAGATATGATACAGGTTAAACTGATTAATTATTTTTAGCTTGATATTCTCCAAAAAATTTTGATTAATTCTATAAAATTTAAATAAAATGTCCATCTAGAAAATGTTATAGATTGAAATAGCTAATATACAGTAATCCTCAGTTAAAACTAGGATGATTTAATTGATCAGCTTTGAATTTTTACCCATCGATGTCACAACCGATCTCACCCAAACCCCCAGGTTTAATCCGTGCTCCCATTGGTTTTATTGCCGGAGCAACTTATCCATTTCGAGCGTTAAGTTTATTCTACAATAGACCCAAACTGAGAGGATATATTGTAATTCCTCTACTCGTGAATTTTGTCTTGGGAATTCTTTTATATGTAGGGTTATTATTTCCTGGATTTCATGCAATTGAATCATTGACTTTATTGATAGATACTCAGATTGATAACTTAGTGGCTAATCTCCCTAGTTGGTTAAGCTATCTGGATGTAGTTGCTATTTTTATGGGTTTGGTTTTGCGAGTTATTTTTGTACTAGCATTACTTCTGATTATTGGATTTATTTTGCTTCAGTTTGGCGTAATTATTGGTTCACCTTGGTATGGTCAACTTTCGGAAAAATTAGAGGAAATTAAAACAGGAAAGCCGGCTGTTGTTCCCGCAGGAAGCTTGACAGGAACAGTTCAAGATATTTGGCGGGCGATCGCCTTTGAACTGAAGAAGCTTATGATTCAACTCGGTGTAGGCATTCCCTTATTATTGCTCAACTTTTTTCCAGGTTTTGGCACAGTAGCATTTACAATGGGTGGAATTGCATTAACTGCAACAATGGCTTGTTTAGACTTTATTGATTCCCCTTTAGAACGACGACGATTAAAGTTTAGAGAAAAACTGAAAATGATTCGTTTAGCATTGCCTGCCAGTGCCAGCTTTGCATTAGTTTGTCTGGGATTAATTACTGTTCCTTTTATCAATTTATTAGCGATTCCGATTTGTGTGGCTTCAGGAACTCTGTTTTTCTGCGATCGCCTCTGGCCTTATTACTTTGCTCCTAATGAATCCTCAGATATCAAATGAAGATAAATATTAATCTCTACCGAAAGAAAGATTGATTCCGATCAACCTATACGTTATTATTATTAGTGATACGCTTTTAATTTTTAACTAAAATAATATCAATTTTATTCGAGATCAACAGTATCTGCTGCCGATCATCAGTAAATGAAGTTTTATATATACCCGTATGCTCTGGCTTAGTAACTAACCTGGAGGATATGGCTGTAGGAGGAGCTGGTAGTATCTAGCCAGAGCGTGTAATTATTTAACGTTCTTACTAGTTTCTATTCCCTCTTCCTTCTATGGAAAATGAATTTAAGCCCAACTCAATAAAAAAAAGGGAAGGTATTAACTTTCCCAACTATTAAGCAGTTCAGTTTTAATGATGAAACGGATAAAAGCTAACTAGATGAAGTCAGTATTAAAATCAATGAACATCGGATCACCAGCAAAGTCCACTGCCGAATTACCAAACTGATCAAATTGGACTCCATGAAACACTCCTTCATTCACGTCATATAAGACATCATCACCCAGATTAAAAATATCATTTTGATAGTAAAGATATGGCTCAAAAGTTAAATCACTGGAAGCATTATATGAGCCATCAAAATTTATGAATGGATCGATATTAATAGTTTCATTGATGCCGTATTCCACGTCGTATAATGTGACAAAACTAGGAGCTGTCATGATGATTAATATCCTTTGATGAACGTAAGCTAATTTTTATCTTAAAAAATATGAGATCTAATTTCACCTAACACGTATTAGGTTTTTTATCAAAAATGTAAAACTTATCTTTAAATGTTTTAAGCTAAAATATAACTTAATATATCAATAAAAAAGGATAGAGATAGCCTCTAACCATTAACTTTATGTTTTAGGTTGTGTGCGATCGCGTCGTGTGGCCTACAGCCGTATTACCTACAATACAGAACTCAGTCAATAGTTAAAGGCTTGCTATTATTGACTGGAAAGTTTACAGAAAAGAGAAAGTTCTGTTTAGCTACTGGGAACAACGTTAGGATCAAAGGCAACAAAGTTTAGACTAGATGACGAGGTAACTCCCTGAACAATTGCAAGGAAAGTACCATTCAATTCAATTGCAGTGGATGCCTCAGCAGAGCTACTATCAATTTGTAAATTCGCAGAAGAGAAAGTCAGTTGACTCTGATTAACTCCCTCAGGTAACATTAATGAATCATTACAAGATAGAGGATTATTTGATCAAGGACTTTATTCTACTTTAATTCAACAATATTCAGGTAATCCTCAAGCCTTAAAAGTGATTGCAGAAATTATTCATAATTTATTTGCAAACCAAGTTTCTGATTTTTTAGCAGTTAATTATCATCCTTTTTTAGGGGATTTTAGCGATACTCTAGCACAACAGTTAAATCGATTATCTCCTGTAGAAAAACTAATTTTATCAAAATTAGTAAAAATAAAAAATTCGGTGAGTTTAAAGAATTTAAAAACTCAGTTTAAACCGGATAAAATTATAGAGTTAATGCAGGCAGTCGAATCTTTAGAACGGCGTTCGCTGATTAGTATAGTTCAAAGTAAACCAGATACATTCTATCAGCCGAATCGATTAATTAGTGATTATTTGAATACAGCTAAAGTTACATCTCAAAATGAGTTTTCAACTTCTGTGCTAAAACCGCTATCATAACGGCAAGTAAAGCAGTAGAAACTGTTAAAATAGAGAAATAACAATCTGAAATAATGACTAAAGCAGCCAGCGCGATCGCTGTCGAATTCACGTTAATCTGTTTAACTTGCTGCGTGGTCTAACGCTTTACCCCACAAAATGCCACCCACCTTGCATTGGTATCCCCCTTTTTGGCTGCATAGTACCCCGGCGTGTAATGCACGTGAAACTCCTCTGGCATAAACCCCGCCTCTAAGGCATAGGAGGGAAAATCCTCGAATTTTGACGAAGCCAGATAAGGTTCTGAATTCGCCCAGACTTCAGTGTCGCGGAAATACCGAGCAACTAGTGTAGAAGGATCAAGAAATAATTTGCTCTCCAAATGAACCATAATTCCCCCAGGCTTCAGCAGGCGATAGCTTTCAGCAAATACTCGCTTCCTTGACACCCCAGGGATTTCGTGCAGAAGAATATGGCTCACCACTAAATCAAAAGACCGATCGGCAAATTCGGTGCTTTCAGCATTTTGTTGAGAGAAATACACCGCTTGGTTCAGGATCCTTGCACGGGCGATCGCATATCTCAACAACGACGCTCCTAGATCAATTCCCCAAACTTTAGCTTTTGGATAGACCAATGGGTAGGGCAATGTGCTGTGACCGACTGAACACCCTAAATCCAAAATCATCTGGGGTTGAAAATTTGGGTAGTGCTGGGACAAGATCTGATGAATCAAGGTCTGACCGAGTTCATCATTGAGGGGACCGAACCACCCCTGTCCGTACAGAAAAGTGCCATGGTCATACAGCACCCCTGACCCAAAACTATCCTCTTGGCGATCATGAAGATAGCCTCCCGGCATTCTATGGATGTTGGTCTTGAGTTGGTGTGAGGGAATGTCTAAATCTGGATTCAGCTCCAGTCCTCCTTTTCCCTTCAGATGGCATTGATAGACATCTTCAAGACGCTGTCGGTCATCGTCGATGTCCATCAACACTCTAGCCCATAGACGATCCTGAAGCTCACCGCGACGATAGTGGGCTTGTTTTACCTCGGAACACTCATCTAGGACTTGACGAACCTTTAGGTATAGTTTCTCCTGATTCTCTTCATCGGGATAAACAGAGGTAATTTCATCTATCTTACGCTGAAACAGTTGAAACATAGAGGCTCGAAAGTCTTTAATCTCACAGGCAAGCTTCAAGTCATCTTCAGGAGAATGAGCTTGGGGAATTAAGTCATGCTGGAGTTGAGAACAAAGAAAAACCATATTGCTTATTAATACTCAAAGAAACTCTCTAAATACTTCATCCTCACCTCACTCCTAACGGATGCAGCTTCACTTATAATTGTAGCGCAGTTGCCAGATAATAACTGTCATTTTGACGACTCACTTGTTTCAAGATTAATAGTGGGTTTCATGCTTTAACCCAACCTATGACTGACTATAACTGCTAAATTGATAGCTGGAAACTGGATAGGAATAAAAGATCTATGGCTTGGCAACGTCCTGATGGTAGACAACCGAATCAACTGCGTTCAGTGCAGTTTGAACGAGATTATACCCGTTTTTCTGCCGCGTCGGTATTGGCCAGTAGTGGGGAAACTAAAGTATTGTGTAATGTGACGATACAGCCCGGTGTACCTCGGTTTCTCACTGGTAGCGGCCAAGGATGGTTAACGGCAGAATACCGGATGTTACCGGGGGCAACTCAACAGCGTCATTCTCGCGAAACCTTCAAGTTATCAGGACGCACTCAAGAAATTCAACGGTTAATTGGACGCAGTTTACGGGCGGCTGTAGATTTGAAAGCGTTAGGAGAAATGACGGTAACGGTAGATGCAGATGTAATTCAAGCCGATGCTGGGACTCGTACCACTTCAATTACTGGGGGATTTGTTGCTTTAGCCGATGCCTTTAATAAAATGGTACAACAAGGCAAACTAGAGCGATCGCCGATTTGTCATCAAATAGCAGCGATTTCTGTCGGTTTATTGGAAGGAGAACCTTTTTTAGATCTCAATTATGATGAAGATGTTGCTGCCGAGATTGATTTTAATATCGTCATGAATGATCAATTAGGGATTATTGAATTACAAGGCACTGCTGAGGCTAATAGTTTCACCCGTCAACAATTGACAAAAATTATGGATTATGCTGAAAAAGGCATTCAGGAACTATTACAAATTCAGCGTCAGACATTAGCAAAGTAGGGGCACACTGTATGCGCCCTGAGGGGATCTCATTTCCCCGCTAATACCGGTTCTCGTTGTTCTTGATCCATTCCCTGAAATAGGGGGGTACTGAGATAACGTTCACCAAAGCTGGGTTGAATCATCACGATCAATTTCCCTGCATTTTCTGGACGTTTTGCCACCTGAATGGCTGCTGCTAAAGCCGCCCCCGAGGAAATCCCAGACAATATCCCTTCTTCTTTGGCTAAACGACGACCAAATTTGATCGCATCTTCGTCGGCAACAGTCACCACTTGATCAATCATATCAACATTTAACACATCGGGGACAAAACCCGCCCCAATCCCTTGAATTTTATGGGAACCGGGGTTTCCTCCCGAAAGCACAGGGCTACTACTGGGTTCAACAGCGATCACTTGAAAGCTGGGTTTGTGTTGTTTGATAGCTTCTGCTACTCCGGTAATCGTGCCTCCAGTGCCCACTCCGGCAATTAAGATATCAACTTTGCCGTCTGTATCTTCCCAAATTTCTTTAGCGGTAGTTTGACGATGAATTTCGGGGTTTGCTGGGTTGTTGAATTGTTGCAACATTAACCCATTTTCTAAAGTGTCTACCAATTCCTGCGCCCGACTAATTGCCCCTTTCATTCCCTGAGAAGCTGGGGTCAATTCTAACTCGGCCCCATAGGCTTTTAACATCGCCCGACGTTCGGTACTCATACTTTCAGGCATGGTTAAAATCAGTCTGTATCCTTTTGCTGCCGCTGCCATCGCTAAGGCAATTCCGGTATTTCCTGATGTGGGTTCAACTAATACGGTTTTTCCTGGGGTGATTCTGCCTTCGCGTTCTGCGGTATTAATCATGTTAACCCCGATGCGGTCTTTCACGGAGGCGGCTGGGTTCATACTCTCTAACTTCACTAGAATTTGAGCCACACAGCCTTCAGATTGCGGAATTCGATTTAACTGAACCAGGGGAGTACGACCAATCAGTTCTGTGATATTGTGAGCTACGCGCATTGTTCTAATTGTTTGTAAGAGTTAACAGTTTTTATTTAAAGTAATTGAATGCTACTTTACAATTTTATCTTTATTTTAGAATGTGTTGAAATTTGATAAAATTCTTAATATTACTCTATTTGTTTTTAGTTATTCAACTCGATTAATTGATTAAAATGAGCATCAACCTTACAGGACTCAATGTAGAGGTAATACATGATTACCCCTACAACTTAGACAATTAATTAATTAATTACCATTACCATTACCAACAAAAGCTAAAGTGAGACTATCAGAGGTAAGGAAGTGATCCAGATGGAAGGCTCTTTCTTCAGTTTTTAGCAAGATTTGCTCGTATAAATAACGAGTGGCGCGATCGCCTAAACTGTCAGCTTGAGCTGCTAAACTACGTAAAGTCTTAATCACAGATTGTTCTGCGCTGAGGTCATGTTCAACCATTTGACGCATTGCAAAAATCCCATCTTCTTCTGGAGAAAAACAGCATAATTCTGCTAACTTACTAAAAGATGCAGCCGGAGTCCCTCCTAAGCCATTGAGACGTTCACCTATTTCATGTACATGGTCTTGAACTTCTTCCAGGCTTTCTTGAAAGAATTCATGTAGAGAATAAAACTCAGAACCTTCGACAACAAAGTGATGTTTTTGATATTGTAAATAGAGTCCTTGGAAACTAGCCAGTAAAATATTCATCCCTTCGCAAACTGGGGTGGTTACGCTTTTATCCAGATTCACTGGGTTGTCTTTAACCTCACCAAAGGCTTGAACCAGAGTTGCTTGTGTCATAACTATCCTTTAATTAAAAGTTGAGTATCGAAGTCAAATCATATCATAGAAGCTAATATTTTAGCAGAAAGTTAAATGATTTGCTTCTGTGTTTGACATTTTTTATCAATAAAATTATTCTATTCCTTTCTCTCTTCTTCAGTCATGATTTAATAATAAAGAACCCGGCATCGCTTTTTTAATCCAGGAAGTGACTAAAATTTGTTCAGCATCAATGGTTTGAATGGGTTCTCCATCAATATTATGAAATCTAGTCTCTTTGGGAACAGAAATCTCCTGACCTGTTGGTAAAATGATACTTTGAATTTGAGAGATATCAAAACTGCGCCAACTATAAAATACCACATAATTTCCACTATCTCCCGTTAGGATTTCAGCTAAGGCATTTTGATTGCGATATTCAGCCAGTTTTGATTTAGACTTCATCCGAGAGAATATTGAAGTTGTACGGTTAATTTTAAAAAAAGGTGCTCGTGTAGGTCGCGGCCATTGCGTTCTTAAAGTCGCTGGATTGGTTAAAATTTGTTGACAAATACTAGCAATATTAATATCAATCTGTTCTTGTTGATTCAAATGACGTAAATCCAGGCGAACCGTATGTAATCCGGCTTGTTTGAGCGGTTCTAATTGATCCAAGATAAATTGATCTTTATCCAGAAACATAAAAGTTCCTTGAGACGTTTCTAAGGTAGGAAAGAGTCGATTACCACTGTCTTCAGAGGTTATTTTTGCTTCAATTTGTAATTGATTTTCACTCTCAGAAAGATGAGGAGAAAGTAGCGATCGCGGTGAATAAAACAGTAAAATAGAACCTAATCCTAAGATTTCACAGTTTACGGCTAAGGTTTTGCAATATTCAATTAATTTTTGTTCTGGGAGTTCAATAGATAAGATTAATCGTTCTAATGACTCGGCAAAAATATCACACCATCCTCGCAAGGCTTCGAGGTTATGATTTCCGGTTTCAACAATTAACTGAATGGGGATATTAGGCAGATGAGTTTTTACCCACCAACCCAGCCCAGGATCGCAAACTCGAATTGCAGAAAATAGATTTAAATCCCATTGAGTTAATTCCTGAGTAATTTGATTCAGTTGATTTTCTGGTGTTAAAATATCCCAAACTAAAATAGGCTTTAATTCGTGTTTTATCGCTGTTTTTGCTAACTCATGAGCCTGTTTTTGAGTCAGTATTCCCTGTCGAGTTAACTGAGTTGGTTCAAGTAAAATTTCAGAGAGATTAGGTGCATTAATACATTCTTCTAGATCCGAGAAAGATTGGACAAAGGTATTGAATTCCATTATTGAATTTTAGTTTAAAAACAGCTATCTTAAACTGGAGATTTAATCATCACGAAATTATTATCATTTTATCTTAATCGACCTGAACGTAAAATACTTAAAATTAGCCATAAACCGAGAAAACTAGCCGCACCAAATAATCCATTGGTCAGCAGAGTTAATTGAGTCGTTTGTGCACCAGCCGTTACAATAGCTGCACCCATAATTAACGAGCCAACTACAATACTAAATGATAATCGATTGGCGGAATCATCGATGCTTCGGCGTAATGGATCAATTTCCCGTAATGTAATATTCCACTTAATCGTTTCTGAGGTAATTCGATCTAAAAGTTGATCCAACTGACGGGGAGATTGCAGAGATAAACTCTTGACATCTAAAGCGGTTCTTAGTAAGGTTTGAACCGGATCGTCCCCTAACAGTTGTCGCTGCAATAAATCCCGCATCAAGGGTTTAATTTCATCCAGCAAATTTAACTGAGGATTAAAACTCCGAGCCACCCCTTCTAAATTCGCAAGAGTTTTAGAATATAACCCTAAATTACTCGGCAACTTTACCCGGTTATTTCTGGCTAGCTCTAATATTTCATAAAATACCTCAGAAAACTTAATTTCTGACAAACTGAGATTGTAATATTTTCTCAGCATTTTAGCATATTCATTTTCAACCCGAGCTAAACTTTTAGGTTGAGCATATTCAGCCATTTTCAGGGTTAACTGAGTGCAGCGCTGAGCATCTAAGTTAACAATTGCTAATAGTAACTCGGTCAAAATTTGCTGAGTTTGAGGATCGAGACGACCCACTAAGCCACAGTCCAGTAGCGCCACCCGACCATCATCTAAATAAAATAAATTGCCGGGGTGAGGATCGGCATGGAAAAAACCATCAACATAAAACTGCTTAAAAAAGGCACGACAAACTAATGTACTAATTGCTTGTCGCTCAGCATCGACATCTCCTTGATAGTTTTTCCCCTCAACAGTTGCGGATAAAATGGGCTTGCCATTCAGCCATTCTAAAACTAAAACTTTAGGTGTCGTGAGTTCCCAGTACACCTGAGGTACCATAATTTTTTCAGGATCAAACCATCGGCTTTCTGACAAAATTTGTTGTAGTTTTTCAGTATGCCGTGCTTCTTTAGTAAAGTCTAATTCATCTTTTAATGCGGTGCCAAACTCCGAAGCTAAACTGACAACATCGTAGTTTTCACCAAAATCTGTCAGTGCAACTAATTCCCCTAAAGTTTTGAGTAAACCAATATCTTGCTCAATAATCCGGTCAATTCCAGGACGCTGAACTTTAATGGCTACATCTTGCCCACCTTTTAAAGTAGCGCGATAGGTTTGTGCAATAGAACCGGCTGCAATAACTTCTGTATTAATAGACTCAAAAACCTGTTCTAATGGTTGCTTGTATTCTTGACGGAGAACAATTTGTACCTCAGACCAAGAAACAGCAGGAACTTGAGCTTGTAAAGTTGATAAAGCTTCAATATAAGACCCCGGAAGTAAGTCAGGACGAGTACTTAAAAGTTGTCCTAACTTGACATAAACTGGCCCTAAATCAATTAAAATATTACGAAGAACAGCAGGAGGAGGTAAAGTGGGTTCTCCAGCTTTTCCGCCTGTCAATAGCCGCCGCATATAGTCCCAACCGTTACGGAAAACAACTTCAACGATTTGTGCTTGGCGAGAACTGGCTTGTGATAAGTTTGATAACACGCGGTCTCCCCGTCAATTCAGTGTGGTTGTTCTTATTGTAACTGTTTGTTAATCAAATGGTTGAGTCAGTTATTGAAAAATTTAAGATAAAATAGGAAAAGTGATTAAAAATCTATCTTTGGGTAGAGTCCTTTTAACCTGTTGTTGCTGTGGTTTTAAACGATAGTTTAAACTGGGTTTTCTGGCTTGAGCCTTGAGGGATAGAAGCAGAGCAAACTAGAAATGATATTCTTTTTAATTTGGGCTGTCCTCCCTCAGGCACTACATTATTACAAAATATTTTATGTTCCGCCTTGCAGACTAATCCCGCAATTGGAGAAGTGGGATATTTATATCATTTAGTTGAAGCTTATCATAGTAGTAAAGTTGAGGGTTGAAAGTCAAGGATAATACTTTTTTAGTGATTTAGAAGAACTGCGTCAATTTAGTGCGGCTCAAGTTAATACATTTTTAAATAAAGTTCGTCATCAATATCCGAATACCACTCATTTAATTTTAAAGCATCCCTTACTCAGTCGTTATTTCCCCAAATAATTTGAGTGAGTTTAAGATATAAAATTTTTACTCACGATTCGCGATCCAAAGGATACAATTGCATTTTTAATTCAAGTCTGCGAGCGCGAGCGCGTTGCGGTAGCATTATCGCAGAAAACAGCAAAACTAAACTCGCCATCTTACCCTCTTATTCACTCCAAGAAATATCTCAGACTATCTTGACTTTTATGTTTATGCCAATGCACGGGCTTGGAATTATCCGGATACTTCGTTTAAGCAGAAAACCTGTTATTTAAAATATGAGTATTGAGTTAAAAATCCTTAAGTAGCAATTAAAGACTTAACTCAATTCACCGGACTCTCTCTCAACCCAGTTAATAGGCGTAAGTATTGGCAGCGAAATTTACTTCCTTATGGTAACTTATAAGATATTGCTAATCCTTTGATTCGACATTATATAATCAAGGAATTTTTCGTGATTCTGCGATCGCGCATTCATCACTATCCACATCGTCTTAACTCTGGAAGAAATTCAATGGTTAGAACAGCAAGGAAGGGATGTCTTCACCCAGTAAAGTTGATGCTTTCACTCCTTAACTCAGTTTTGACTTTTCCAGCAATCCGCAAAACAAGATATCCTATTATTCTAGATGCCAAAACCCGGTGGCTATGAATCTGCAACGTTTAATTCCGTTTATTGATCCATCTGTTCAATCTTGGTCAATGGAAGCCCGACTATTACGGTGGTTAACCTTCCTGTGGTTATCCATTGGCTTAGTAGTGATGTTCTCGGCTTCCTATCCCATTGCCAATGCAGAACATGGGGATGGACTCTATTATTTTAAGCGACAGATCATCTGGACAATGGTGGGAATGACTGGTTTTAACATTATTGTTAGTACACCGATTCGTTCAGCGTTGCGAGTGGCGCGACTGGGTTTATTTGTGGTACTTGGATTACTCGGACTGACTTTAGTTCCCGGTGTTGGGACGACCATCAACGGTGCAACTCGGTGGATTGCTTTTGGCTCCGTTCTGATTCAACCTTCAGAATTGATGAAGCCTTTTTTAATTCTACAAAGTTCTCGCTTTTTTGCCCAATGGCGACGGCTGAGTTGGAAGATACGTTTAGCTTGGTTGGGGATTTTTGCCTTAATTTTAGCCACAATTTTAATGCAGCCTAACCTCAGTACAACAGCACTCTGTGGCATGACAATTTGGTTTGTTGCCTTAGCTTCTGGCTTACCCTACAGCTATCTGGGAGGAACGGCTTTGGCTGGAATTTTATCAGCCACCGTGAGTATTAGTTTACGAGAATATCAGAAACGGCGGGTGTTATCGTTTCTTAATCCTTGGGCAGATCCCCTCAATGATGGTTATCAGTTAATTCAAAGTTTGTTAGCTGTGGGTTCAGGCGGAATTTGGGGAACTGGCTTAGGCTTATCTCAGCAAAAATTATATTATTTACCCATCCAATACAGTGACTTTATTTTTGCCGTCTATGCGGAAGAATTTGGCTTTATTGGGGGCATTGCCTTTTTATTTTTACTGGCTGCTTTTGCCAGCGTTGCTCTCCGAGTTGCCGTCAAAGCCCGTCGCATCGAACATCAATTAGTTGCGATTGGGGTGATGGTGGTGATGGTCGGACAATCTTTATTAAATATTGGAGTGGCAACTGGAGCCTTACCCACGACTGGTTTACCTTTACCCTTATTTAGTTACGGGGGTAGTTCTATGATTGCTAGTTTAGCTCTCTGCGGCTTATTAATTCGAGTTGCCCGAGAAAGTAATACCGCAGAAGTTGTTGTCCTCAAAGACACTTATCCACCTTCAAGACGAAAACGCTTAGCAGCCAGGAAGCGATCGCGTTAGTATAGCGCGTAGCCTCAGGCAATAGGCAGTCTTGCAATAGTAGGCTGTGAGTGGGCTTGAGGATATAGAAATGTCCTAATAATACAACGTACTGCTATAGAATATAATTTGATCGACTTAGAGATTTTAATCAAAATACTAATTCGATCAACTGCATACTTTGGTACTTTTGTCAACTTATACCTGAAGCCAAGCTGTTAATCTACGTTTTTTCTCTACTGAGTATAAATAAACTGAATTGAGTTTAATGGCAATTGTTGATACGATCAAATAAGGGTTTGAAGAGAATACTGACTTAAAATATAGTTTTTAATCATAGCTTACGCAAACTATACTCTATACTCATATCATACAAAACCTTACTAGACGCTGTCAACCCGCCTAAACTCGTACAATCAATCCCTAGAATATTTCTTTACAATGTCATAAAATCTTGACAAGTATATAAGCTTTTAATTATTTGACTTCCACCAGTTAAGCATAAGTTATTAAGCCGGAGAGTTGGGGATGCATTGATTATATTTTCTCACTTTTGAATTAACTCTCAGCCGACTCAGAAGACTGTACCTCAGAAGCCGATACCCCGTCTCCTTGAAAGCCAAAGTACCATAAAGCCGCCGCCGCTTCTGCCCGTGTAACGGACTCTTTCGGTTGAAACAGAGTGGTATATCCAAATACCCGGCGAATATTAGCATTATCTCCGTTATCAAAATCAGCTAATACAGCTTGCAAAGCCTTGGTATCAATCTTTGCTGCATCTTGAAATCCCCAGCGTTCTTGAACGGCATCCACTGTTGCTTTTGGTAAGGCTTGACGAGTATCTAATGGCACTTTCCATAGGATTAAATCTTCCCGTGTTAAGGGCGCATCGGGACGAAATTTCACAGCTGTACTATCACCGGATAAAGAACTCGGAATTAATCCTGCTTTTGCAAGTCCTTGAATAGCTGGAAAATCGGGATGAGAAGTGGGAACATCACTAAATACAGGGTTATTTGTTGCCACTCCTAAGCGAATTTGTTTAGCGGGACGGTCGGCATAAAATGTATTATTGGCTTTGACTAACGCCTCAGCATATTCTGCCCTTGTAATGACTTTATTGGGATTATTCAATAAGGAATTTTGCGCCTGAGAATCTGAGGATTGAAATATATTCAGTTGGGCTACATCTGTCACAAATTGACGCAATTCTGCCGGGGCTTGTTCAGATTGAGTGGGGGGTTTTGAGGTTTGTTTTTCTTCGGTGGGTACGACTTCCTCAACTGGCGTTACAGGGGTAGATTCAGATTCAGAAGTTATCTCTTCTTCTGGTAAATTGGGTGTTGATTCTAGCGTAGAATTGGGAGGTGAAACTGTTGCTGGAGGTAAAGTAGTCGGAGGCGGAGGCAAAGGAATAGGAGAAACGGAGACTTTAGATTTGGGTTTATTGACTGCAACGGTTGTTGGGCGATCGTAACTTATTTTGAATTCTGTTTGTGAACTGGAATTTTGATTTGAATCTAGAGAAATCGTAATTTCTAAATCATCTTTTTCAGCAATAAATTCTCCTGAACCTTCTTTTGAAGGACGTTCTAAGATTTTCCAGTTTTCTGACTTTAACTGATTTTGATAATAGTTTTGTACAGCATTGATCGGATCGCGGGTTTGCCAAGTGGTTTGGGTTGCTACTTCTGAGCTATTTGGGTTTGGGGAAACCGTTTGCAGTTCAGCATCGGGATAGATGGGAATTTCACTCGGGAAATCTTCTGGTAACTTAGCAAAAATATCGGGTGTTTCTATGGGAGAATTTTGTTGATTGTTAGAGTTAGTAAAAGCGGGATTATCTTTCAGTTGAGGATCGGCTTGTATGGACTCTTCTATTGCTTTCCCGATTGAACTATTGGCACAACTGGTTAAAGTTGTTGATAGGCTAAGGATGATGCCGAGAAGTATAGTGAATTTTAATTTCATAGAAATTTATATAAAAAATATTTAAATATTAATGAATCAATAATAACGAATCCTTTAATTAATGCTATTTTTTTTCTCAATAGTCTATTCCCCTCTATCTCAGGGGGTGAGATTTTACAGCCTCATTCACTTGCGACTATAGACAAAAAATTCCTATCTTATCTGATTGATAGCTCTAATTATACCGGAACAGTGAGAGAAACTCCATTATCTTTAGCAGTTAATTTCAGAATAAATGGAACTGCTGTCTTCACCCAAGTGTTGAGGGGTGTATAGGCGGCGGCATCCTCTCCAAAGCAGATATCTAACATATCTGTATGGATAATTCCAGGGTTAAGGGGAATGGCTGCCATGCCTGGGGGAAGTTCTTGTGCTAAAGCTTTTGTGAGTCCTTCAATTGCCCATTTAGAAGCGCAATAAGAGGCAACGTGAGGACTGGTTGAACGTCCCCAACCTGAACTGAGATTAATAATAATGCCTTGTTGGCGTTCTAGCATCGCCGGGAGAAGGTGGCGAATGACATGAGTTACTCCTTTTATATTAATATCAATCAGTTGAGAAAAGTCTTGACTCGGTACTTCCCACAAAGGGGCAAGATTATTGATAATTGCAGCATTGTTAATTAGTATATCTGGAGATGAATATTCAGATAACACAGTATTTGCCCAGGCTTTAACTTGGGTTTCATCTGCCACATCAACAGCAGTAAAATCATGAGGTTTACTGTAGGTTTTATTTAGTTCTTCGATAGCGGTTTGAGAACGAGCACAACCGATTACAGTATGCCCCTGTTGAATAAAATTTTCAACCATTGCCCGACCTAAACCTTTACTGACACCCGTAATAATAATTGTTTTTGTCATCATTTTACTAAGATTGAATTTTAGGCTAACAAATTTGAGTTAATCCTTCAGTTAAATATTGTAGCTGTTCGGGTTGATGAGTTGCCATCAAAGATACTCGAATTCGACTGGTATTGGCGGTGGGGGGACGGATAGCAGAAGCTAATATTCCTTTTGACTTTAATATTTTTCCGGCTTGAATGACTGTGGCTGCATCGGGTTGGGCAAAACAGAAAATCGGAGAAAAAATATTATCGTATTTCTGTATAGTTTGTATTTGATGTTGTTGAAGTATTTTTTTGAAATCAGTAATATTTTTCTGGAGGTTTTGAGAATATTGGGGTTGTTTTTTGATAATTTGAATTGCTGTTAAAGCGGCTGCTGTATCCGCAGGAGTTAATCCGGTTGTATAAATCCAACTGGGGGCGCGATTTTTGAGAAAGTCAATTAAACTTTTAGAACCCGCAACATAACCCCCTAAACTACCCAAAGCTTTACTTAATGTTCCCACTTGAATTAAGGGTTTACCCATACAATTAAAATATTCAACACAACCCGCCCCCGTCTTACCTAAAACCCCTGTAGCATGGGCTTCATCAACCAGTAGCATACAATTAAATTCTGTGGCTAAATCTAGTAATTCGGGTAAAGGGCATAAATCCCCATCCATACTAAAAACACTATCAGTAATAATGATTTTACGACGAAAATTACTATCATTTTTTTTAAGTATTTCTCGGAGACGATTAACTTGATTATGAGGATATTCTATCACCATCGCCTCACTCATTTTAGCCCCATTTTTAAGACTAGAATGATTATATTCATCGGCTAAAATCAGATCTCGTTTCCCGACTAAAGCAGTAATTGTTCCGATATTAGCTAAATAACCAGAACTAAAAACTAACGCATCTTCTGTTTGCTTCAATTGCGCGATCGCAGACTCTAATTCCCGATGTAAATGCCGATGTCCGGTTAATAATCTAGAACCTGTTGTTCCGGTTCCAAATTCTTGAGTAGCTGCTATGGCTGCTTGAATTAAACGTCGATCTCCGGCTAATCCTAGATAATCATTGCTGGCAAAGTTAATCATTTTTTTCCCATCTAAAATAATAGTAGATCCGGGAATAGTTTCGATAGATTGAACAGAACGATACCAGTTAGCCCTATGAATAGTAGAGAGGGATTTTTCAATCCAAGCGTAAGCATTTGTTGACATCGTCAATAGCACAATTAAGAACTTTGAGTAGGATTTGAAGGATTATCATCTTGATCGTTTATCGAAGAAGCTTTTTCAATTAATCCCATTTCAAAGGCAATATCCGGTAAATCTTCAACAGTATATTGACCGGGTTGAAATACGCGACTGGGTGTAAAACAAACTTGTTTAAGTTCAACAATTTCCTCGGGGGCAAACATTCCCCGAAATCTTCGGCTTTCAATACCCATACTGAAAACTCCTATAATTAAAGACTATATTATTATGCCATAACCTTTGCAGAGAAGATATAGATTCTCTATCGTAATAATTCTATCGGCTCAATGTCAATCTAAATCATTGTCTTTGAGGTGGTCAGAAGATTGACTAATGGGTTTTCCGCAGTAAGGACATCTCTGTATATATACTTTCTGTTTCTGTTTCTTTTTTTCTAGGACTTCGGCAAAACTGGTGGCAACAATTCCAGCAGCTAAAGCGACCAGTCCTACCCCCATAATAGCCACAATACCGCCTAACACTCGCCGAAATGAATATAACAGGATAAACATCTCCATATCCTACGGTTGTTTTACTGATCTAAGTTCAGTATTATTATCTCAAAAGAGAGAATTACTACTAATCTACTAGAGTTAAAACTAATGTAGGCTGAATAATAACTAATATCAAAATTTCAGCGATTAATCAATTTTCAATTAATACTTTAGCTACTTTTTGTAGTAATGATGACTGGCTATTATCACCGATCTTTAAAATCTTCTGAGTTAACGTACTGAAATGTAAAGCAGTGATGGGAAGTTCAAGTAGCTTAGATGTGTGAATTGATTCTCCAGAAGCTGTCTTTCCTATCAAATGATAGACTCTAAATCCTTTTTTAATGTTTGATTGAAGACTTTGTGCTGGCGGAACATAATACTGGATAAATTCTTCGTTATGTAAATCAAAACAAATTCTATTTTGAATTTTATTAAAAGGTTTAATAGCAGAGTTATAATAGGAGACTAAGGGTAATAATTTACTATTATCTTGAATGGCTCGGTTTATTTTTAGTGTTTTATTTTCTAGTTTCTCAAGAATACCATTCCGTCCGATTAAAGTAGGTGTAAAAAAATCACTGGTATAGCAACTAATATAAACTTGCTTAGATTCATCTACAAAATATTGCTGACCGTTAATTAAATCTTCTGTATTCTTTCTTGTTCTTAAAAATTTAAATTCAGCTTTAATCTGTTTCAAATCACGCATTATATTTTTGATATAAATATAACCTTCCTTATACAGAAATTCAACCGCAACAGCTTTAGCTTCCTTTTTCTTACGACTACGCACATAGATCACAAAAAAACGTTTTTCAGAAAATGATTGAGGAGTGATCGGTAAGCCAATACTATCATCTGCAATACTTTGCCTAATCCAGTTTTTGATTCCCATCTCCATCAATACTTTCTGATATTCAGGTGATATTTTTATTTTGTATTCATTGCACAATCTTTCCCATTCTTCACTATTCTCTTGTGCTATAAAATAGGAAGAAAGAGCATCATCTACATCTAATAAGTTACCATTTACAACAGCCGGAATATCTGAGCGAAGATCATCTAGATCTATTTTTTTATAAGTAAGAACGGATTGCTTATTTTCTGTGTCATCTTTTTTTTGCGAACTTTGCTGCTTTGCAATAATCTTAAATTCAGATATATTTATCCCTTGTGTACTATAAAAAACACCAGTTGCTAAATAGTTAAATTTTTTCTTTAATTGGGAATAAAAATCAATTTTTGATTGATTATCTATCTTTGTTGATGGACACCAGAAGCCATCCCCTCTCTGATACGCCATTGAACCTGCTTCTTCTTCTAAAAGTTTATTAAAAACTAAGTAATTTTCATCTTTATTGAGTTGAATACTTGACCAAGGTATAACTTCAGTAATTTTCAGTTTAGATTTATCTTCTCCTTCAATCTCTATTGATTCATAGTGACTGATAGTTTTTCCATTATGATAAAAAGTGATATCAATAACTCCTTGATGTCTCAGGAAGTTTGTTATAAATTGTTGCTCAGATTCAGTTAAATCAACTCCAGTATTATTAATAATCTCTAATGATTCTACAGATTCTATATTTGTGATAAAAGGGTTTTCTAAGTAATGATCGGCTTGAAAATGAAGTGTTTCAAAAGCAATATCACACTCAGTTAAGAAATTCTCAAGTTTCGTCATCAGATTTTGGTAATGATAAAGTTGATTTTTTTTAAACTTCTGATAATCTTTCTCATTTTTCTTGTCAGGAAAATGCATAAAAGAGATATCATTTTGGCGGCGAGCATCAAGATCCCGATCAAAATAGTAATTCTTATTTTTCTCAATTAATAACTCTCCCATATCATCGCCATCTGTAATACTATAATCTGTTTTTAAGTATCGTTTGCATTTCCGAGTTAGGTTTAACGTTAGTACATTATATTGATTGTATTTGATTAACAAATTTAGTCCCCACACGAACAAAGTACCTTTTGACTTCTTGCTTAGTTTTCTAGAATGTATAAGTAATAATTCTTCAAAACCATTTATTGTTTTAATTTGTTCATTTAGTAAAGTCTGATTCAGAAGATAAAACTTGAACACTAAATTAAAAATTCTTTCTCGATTATCTTTGAATATTTTTGTCCACCCAGAATGAGTTTTATTAGGTGATAAGAAAAATACATAGGTTTTACCATCACTGCGTGACAGAAAGTACCCAA
>CAYNXM010000123.1:0-4398 GCA_964401105.1 uncultured Lyngbya sp.
GCTATAAAGTATGATAGCATAGATTTGGGAAATGTGGACGCTACGCGGGTTAATTTATTGCTCGAAATTCATCCCACGCCAAAATATAGTTATTTCTTATAGTATTTATGGCGTGGGGCTTCTTTCGAGATTTAAGCTAAACTGACCTCATCTATGATTTATTCTTCAGGTTCAGTATAGGGGGTTGTTAATGATTCGAGTAAACTCCCTTTATGTTCAGTGGGTGTTGATGGTGGAGTCACTTCATTCGTCTCAGACTCTTCTTCTATCGGAGGCGTAGCAGGTAGTGAATCACTCTCTAACTGTTGTTGAGAAGGCATTGTCGGAGATGGAGAACTTTCTAACTCTGTTTCTGCTGGAAAATCTACAGGGGGAAAACTTTCCGACTCTGGTTCTGCGGGAAAATCTACAGGGGGAGAACTTTCCAACTGTGGTTCTGGTTCTGGTTCTGGTTCTGGTTCTGGTATAGTCATCTCAGGAGAAGAAGGAAATGATTCTTCTACTTCATTACTGGGATTAACATCAACTGGGGGTTGCGTCTCTACAGGAGTCGTTTCGACTGGCTGAGGCTGTTGAACGGCAGGGGGCGGTGTAGCCTCTGAGGCGGGTTGAGGTGTAGCGCAATTGTCTGGGTTAAAATCAAATGCATACCAAAACACCGCAGGTTGGTTTCTTACCTGTCCACTTAACTGAGTGACTACAACCTCTTCTACTTTTGCCATTGCCGCATTATTTAAAACAGAATAGCCTGTACTGGATAAAAGTTTTGGCCCTCTAAGAACTTCTCCCCCTGTCCCCATCACCACGCCAACAACGGCTTTACCACTTAACTGCTGATCACAAGCTTCTGCGGGAGAAACAATTTCAAGTGTTTCATACCCCTTGGAAACCAAGTTAGGATAATCTTGAAGAAGTTGCTGTCCCCAAGCCGCATACTCTCTTCCTTCTCCTATGCCTTGGGTGGCATTATCTGACGAAGGGGTAACAGGTGTTTCTGAATTGGCTGCAATTTGTTTTTGAGATTGCTGTAAATTCGATAAAATTGACCCTTTAAAATTTTCTGGGTCAACGGGAGTTTCTTCTGTGGTTGTCGTTGGAGTATCTGGGTTTAAAGTAGCATAACGCTGCGGTGGAATGCCGTAATTTTCCTCTGCTTCTCCTCCGGGAGGTTGAGTATTAAAAATGTCAGCCCCATACACATCCGGTGTCATATTATCTATTATTTCTCGGTCTTCTGGGGATAGATTTTCAAGGGCTAATTGTCTATCTCGAAATCTGTCTAATTCTCGATTATTCTTATCTTTAAATTGGGGTTCTGTAGAGAAGATGGGCAAATCATTGGGAATGGGAATAGAGTCGGGAAAACTGGGAACATTGGAAAGGGGAAAAGATGAGATTCCGGGTGAAGAGGGAATGGATGGCAACCGAGAAGACACCGGGGGTAAGGTGGGAGAAGTGGGAAAGGAGGGAAATGTTGGAGTAGACAAGGTGGCAGGAAATTCTGGTAATGTCGGACTGGGTCCTAATGTGGATAAAGAAGGAGGGGCGCTAATTGTACCCAGGGATAACTTCTCAGGTGGCGGTGGATACAGACGGCTAATTTGTAGGGGCGACAACTCCATCAATTGGACGCTAGGCGGTAACTCAGCAGTTCTAGGAAATAATGAAATTT
This sequence comes from uncultured Lyngbya sp., assembly GCA_964401105.1. Lineage (GTDB taxonomy): Bacteria > Cyanobacteriota > Cyanobacteriia > Cyanobacteriales > Microcoleaceae > JAAURB01. Next base: position 1,673 of record CAYNXM010000123.1, read on the forward strand.
TCTCAAAATTGGCGGCAACTAATCCATGTATCCCAACAGAGGCTAAGGCTGCGATCATAAAGGGTTGACGCAGCAGGTTTGGGGCAGTACGATTCAAGGGAGTGGAATACGCCATAATTACGAGATTCAAGGTAAAAAATTTAGATCTTGAGAAATGGAAGTACAAGCCTAAACTGAGTTACTTTATCACTTATAGCGAATTTTTAGGATTTCTGCCGTGAAATTAATCATTATCCTATCTTGCCCTTGCTTGATGCTTTTCCCCTGTGGCTTTCAGTTTGAATAATCATTAGTGAAAAGTAGGATAATTGCAATTGGGGGCGATCGCTTAATCCATGATAGACTGCTTGCCTCTGTTGGGTTGCCCATTTTACAACACTAGCTTGTTCAAGTAGATTAAACTGTTTAAGAATCTCCCAAACCTGTTGATACACTGAACTGACCTTCATTAACACCACGACATCTGCCTGGTTAATCGCATTTTCCAGTTGTTCCATTTGATATAGTGCAGGTAAGATGGTTAAACGTTGACTTCGGATTGTTAGGGGAATCCCTAAACTCGCTACAGCAGCCAGAGGAGAACAGACTCCAGGAATAGCTTGCACTTTAATTTCAGGATAAGTTGATTGTAAAGTTTGTGCCAGGTAAGTAAACGTACTATAGAAACTCACATCTCCTTCACAGGCAAATACCACGTCTATTCCTTGTTGTAAATAAGATGCAACCGTGTGGGCGGCTTGTTGCCATGCCTGAGTTAATTCTGTTTCATCCCTGACATAGGGAAAGTGTAAAGGCAGTTGTTGCTGTTGTGGATTCAGCCATTGAGAAATAATGCCTTCAGCAATACCCGGCTTACCGTCAATACCTGCGGGAAATGCCACCACTGGAGTCTGTTTGAGTAAATTTAAGCCTTTGAGGGTGATTAATTCTGGGTCACCTGGGCCGACGCTAACACCGTAGAGAGTACCCCAAATTGTGGTAGAAGACATTGAAATCAGGATTAGGATGAACTTGTTTATTATAGGTTTTCTCTGCTTCGACGGACATCTGAAATTGTAAGTCTCAGTATAGGGAAAACTATAATATTTCTTTTACGGAAACCGTAACAGTAAAAACTGGTAGTGTAGACATCTGTAATAATGTTTGTTTTTAGCGATACGGCGGTAAGCCGAGCTACGCGATCGCGGTTAATATTCAATCACGACTTCACCATCTCGGTTGTATTACAGTAACCCGTAATCATCAAACCCGCAAAATCATTTCTGTGCGACTACCATGATGACTTCTCAGCCTTATCTTTTAGCCGTTAGTCTTTCAGCTTTATTTTTATCCAGTTGTAACCCATATCAAACAAGACCTGTTCAGTTTGAGAGATCTGAATATCTTCTCAGTAATGATAGTGTAAATCATCATTTTGTCGATGGAAACATTACCGCGATGAGTCAACTCCCAGAAAGTTCTAGTATTTTCTACCCAGCCACGATAGCAAGAGAAATAAGCAGAGAGACAGTGCTAAATCGCCTTGAAGAAGAGATTACCCCTCGTGAGAGAGATAACACTGAAATTCGTTTTGAGTTTGTCATAGAATTAGAAGACTTTCCTCAGATATGGCTGAATGCTAAACCCATCAACTTTTTGGGCTTATCTATTATTATCATTTTATTCTTTTACTTTCTGAATAAGAACAGCGCTTCGACTTGGAGAAATCGTGGTAATTCACTTAATAGATTAGGAAAATATACTGAAGCACTTACTTCGTTGGATAAGGCTATTGAACTTGATCCTAAATCTGCTTATGCTTGGACGGGTCGTGGTTGGTCACTCAATGATTTAGGAAAATATACTGAAGCAGTTAACTCCTTGGATAAAGCTATAGAACTTGACCCGAACTCTGCTTGGGCTTGGAAAAACCATGGTAATTCACTTAATAATTTAGGAAAATATCAGCAAGCACTTAGTTCGTTGGATAAAGCCATTGAAATTGATCCAAACGATGCTTATACTTGGAGAAATCATGGTAAGTCACTCAAGAATTTAGGAAAATACCACGAAGCACTTACTTCGTTGGATAAAGCTATTGAAATTGATCCAAAAAATGCTTGGGCTTGGAGAAACCGTGGTAATTCACTCAATAAGTTGGGAAAATATACTGAAGCACTTACTTCGTTGGATAAAGCGATTGAACTTGATCCTAATAATACTTACACTTGGAATAACCGTACTTATTTACTCAAGAATTTAGGAAAGTACCAGGAAGCCATTGACTCCTATGACAAAGCTATTGAAATTGACCCTAAATATGTTTGGGCTTGGAATAATCGTGGCATTTCACTTAATAAGTTAGGAAAGTACCAGGAAGCCATTGACTCCTATGACAAAGCTATTGAACTTGACCCGAAAAATGCTTACGCTTGGATTAACCGTGGTTGGTCACTTAATAAGTTAGGAAAATACCAGCAGGCACTTACTTCGTTGGATAAAGCGATTGAACTTGATCCAAAAAATGCTTGGGCTTGGAATAACCGTGGTATTTCACTCAAGAATTTAGAAAAATATACTGAAGCAATTGAATCTTACGATAAAGCTATTGAAATTAACCCTAAATATACTGATGCTTGGAATAATCGTGGCATTTCACTCAAGAATTTAGGAAAGTACCAGGAAGCCATTGACTCCTATGACAAAGCTATTGAAATTGACCCTAAATATGTTTGGGCTTGGAATAA
>CAYNXM010000124.1:0-24047 GCA_964401105.1 uncultured Lyngbya sp.
TAAAATAAAAAGTACTATAGAAACCTAGTCTGCGATCGCGCCCTCGGCATACCCATAACCCAGACAACTCAGAAAATGATAGGAAGTCTCAAATGAGTCATTTGAAAGAACTTTATGAAGCTGAGTATGACCAGTGGTTAACTGAAACCGTGAAGCTACTAAAAACTCGGCAATTGGAAGCGTTAGATTATAATCATTTAATTGAGGAATTAGAAGCGTTGGGACGCAGTGAGAAAACTGCTGTTAAAAGTTTGCTGCTACAGATTATTATTCATCTCCTTTTATACCAATTTTGGGACTTAGAACAAGAGAGAAATACTAATCATTGGGCTGGAGAAATTATTACATTTCGGGTTCAAATTGAAGATAGACTCACCACGAATTTAAGAAAATATTTAGTGAGTGAATTACCAAATATTTACCAAGATGCTTTGTTAATTGTGCGAAAGAAAACTCAGCTTAATTCTTTGCCAAAAGAATGTCCTTATTCTTTTGAACAATTACTCGATAAGGATTGGTTTCCTCCTCAATAAATTTAGAGTATATAAACTTTATTGTTAGTTAATCCCAGAGTAAATTAAGGATATAGTTTTGCTCTTAATTTGTTTCTCAATAGAACTAAGATTATTAGTTTTTGGTGTATTTTGTATAGATTGGTATAACATGAAAAATAATGGTACTGCAATTGCAAGAAAGCCTAGAAATAAAGTAGCTATTAGTATTCCAAATTGCCAATTAGAATGACTTTCTACTTTATTTATTTTATTTTCAATATCAGATTTTGTACTATTTATTTCATTTGATATTTTATCTAAGTCATGCTTTGAAGCCAAGTTTTTCTCTGCTTCAAAAACAATAGACTTAACACTATCGTTAGTTGCTAGCCTGCCAATATTCTGATCTATTCTAGTAACAGAGCTTGAAAGTACATCTGCACTATTTTTTACAGAATCAACACTAACTTTTATTGAGCCTATAGAAGCATTATACTCAGTCCTTAATTGATCAATACTCTGCTTCAGTTTTTTTGTACTTTCAACACTATCTGAGAGAAGCACAAACTGATTTAGCAAATTAATAAATTGTGATTCTATGAGTTCTTGTCTTGTAAATATTTGTGCTGAAATCTTAGATTGTTTTTTTAAGTAATTCTTTAGACCTTCGGCTATCTGTTGAGGAGTTAAGTTTTGGATTTCAGATTTGCTAAACTCATTCTCGATTAGCCGATCAATACTATTATCAAGATTTGAGAAATAACTCGAAATCACTGCCTCTATTCTCTCTTCATGCATAATATTTTAAAAGTTATTTCAATAGCTTACTAATAGTTATTGATATAGAAAGGGTACGCTACTGACGCACCTCTTTCTTAATATCTAATTTAACTTACTTCAACCCCTAACTCATCAACCTCTTCAACCGGAACACTTTCTGGGTCATATTGCACCCGATAAATGCGGTTATTCGCTTCTTCAGTAATCAATAAACTGCCATCAGATAAGGTTTGTAAACCCGTTGGACGACCCCAAGTTGTTGTTGTTTCTGGATCTGTTAAAAATCCTGTGAGAAAATCTTGATATCCTCCCGTAGGGCTTCCTTCTGCATCAAACGGTACAAACACGACTTTAAACCCGGTTCCGGGGTCTCGGTTCCAACTGCCACGAAACGCTACAAATGCGCCATTTTCATAGCTTTCAGGATAAGTTTCCCCTTCATAGAATTGTAAACCTAGAGGCGTTGAATGGGCTTGGAATAATACATCTGGAGTTTGAGTTTGGGCAACTAAATCAGGATTTTCATCCAGACGGCGGGGGTCAGGTAAATCGGGAGAGAAATAAGAATAGGGCCAGCCATAAAAGTCTCCTTGTTCAACTGCTGTGAGATAATCAGGAACTAAATCATTTCCTAAACCATCCCGTTCAATCACGGTCGTATAAAGTTGATTAGTAACCGGATGAAAATCTAATCCCACAGGGTTACGCAAGCCAGAGGCAAAGGTTTGTAATTCTACAGTTTCTACAGTTTCTACAGTTTCAGTACTTTCAACGCTTTCTACAGTTTCAATACTGTCGAGATCGATTACCTGAATAGAAGCGCGGGGTAAAGGTTCTGGACTAACATTTGATTCTGAGCCAATAGCAATATATAATTGATTACCATCAGGAGATAAAGCAATATTGCGCGTCCAGTGTCCGCCAACCGGTAAAGTGGTAATCACTTCTCCGATTTCTTCCTCTGCCAGTTGGGTTTGTCCTTCAGTGTAGGGGAATTTAAGCACTGCATCTGTATTCGCCAGGAAAAAGGCATCTTCTGTAAATACCATGCCAAAGGGAGAGTTCACCCCATTGTCTGCATCGGCAAACACTTGACTGGTATCGGCATCACCATCACCGTCTAAGTCTCGTAATAATGTAATGCGGTTTTCAGCGGTTTCGGTGACTAAAATATCCCCAGTTGGAGTTTCTGTCATCCAGCGAGGACTCTCTAAGTTCTCTGCGAAAATATTAACGCTGAACCCAACTGGCACTTGTAATAAAGGTTCTTCTGGAATGGGAATAACATTAGCCGCTTGAGAAACACTTGCGGTGGTTGAAGGTGCAGGTAAGCTTTCTACGTCAATTAAAATTGATTCAGGAATTAATGGTTCTGTGGGAATTAACGTAATCTCATCGGCTGTAAAAAATTGCTCGCTACTGAGATCTTCAGGCATAACCCCAATGATAACACCCAACAGTTCTCCTGTCTCTAGAACTTGAATTTGAGTCGCCCCCACGCCAGCGACAGATGAGGAAACTAAGTTAATTTGATCAAACGTGAAACCAGCAGGAAGTCCAATAATATCAGCGCCGTTACCAAAATCATAAATCCAATCGGTTGAGGCGAAGCTATCAACCTCACTATTGCGACTGAGGATAAAGACATCATCCCCAACACCGCCTCTGAAGTTATCCCGGCCCTCACCGCCACGGAGACGGTCATCGCCCTCGCCCCCTTCTAGAATATCATTGCCCTCGCCGCCATTAAGCACATCGTTACCCGCTTCTCCTAATAATTGATCGTTGCCAATATTACCATTGAGAACATCGTTGCCAATATTGCCGTTGAGAACATCATCATCTAAATTACCGTTGAGGATGTCATTGCCCTCGCCCCCCTCTAGATTATCATTGTCCTGGCCGCCATTAAGCACATCGTTGCCAGCTTCTCCGAATAATTGATCGTTGCCCTCATTACCATAGAGGACATCATCATCTAAATTACCGTTAAGCAAATCGTTTCCTGCATTGCCTTTGAGGGTGTCATTGCCCTCGCCACCAAATAGGGTATCATTGCCCTCATCGCCAATGATCAGTTCGGCATCAACTGAACCGATGATCTCATCGTTGCCCGCTAACCCCCTCACGCCGCCAGGAAAACCTGTTAACAAACCGGGTAGAAGTGAAACTGTGTCGTTTTGCAGGGTTAAATCGTAAAATTCTTCAGAGTTTACGTCAATCATGGTTAAATGGTATATAGGTAGAGAGTAAATAGTAGGTTTTTAGCTCAGGATAATGTCTTTAACAACCCATCCTAAAACCTATCAGCAAAACTATAAAATCTGCTGAATCTGCTGCTCTGCTCTGAATGATTGCTGTTGATCTAGCACCCTGCTTTTAAGGCTCTATCGCTGCTAATACAGCTTTGGGGGAGAGTTTCTCTTTAAACCAAACGACTCGCGCGGGCACATCGTTGAGTTGAACCCCAGCTTTTGCTAAATTGAGTCGTTCTGAGATAGCTAATACTAGGTTATCACAATTTGAGCGACGTACCTGATAAAATTTTTTTTGTAAGTATTCCGGTCGCCAGTATCCCACAATTTCAAGCAAGAACACCCGTCCTTCGGGATGAACCAAGCGAAAATCAGGAATCATCACACTGCCGGGAATGGGAATTAAATCCACTTCTCGTTCGAGTTGCCACTCCGTTTTTAAGGTTTTCCAACGGTTGGCAAAAGATTCTTCCAGTAAACTATCATAGGGTTTTCCGGGGGAATAATGACTAACTAAGCCACAATCTGAATTGAGGGTAAATCGCCCTTTTTTTATCACTTTTGTATAAGGATCTCGCTGTTGTAGTGTGGCTTGCAAACTCCATTTAGTCACTTGTAATAAAGCGGGAATCATTTTAGCGATCGCCAAACCATAACGAGTACTGGGTTTAAATAAGCTAGTCGGCCCGTCAATGGTTAAGGTAAATCCATGATCTGCATCCCCTTCAATATAAGTCATCAATTGAAACAGTTTCAGATAGCGAAATAGCAGTTTATATTCTCCCGGATCATTACGATAGGCATTAATTATAATTTCACTGGCGCGGTAAAAAATTCCTTGAACCTGAGATAAATTATAACGATGTAATAACGCTTCTGGGGTAGGGGCATCAAACTGAGTTAAAATCCGATTTTCCTGCAAATCAGCATATAATCCGGCTTTAATTTCCGTTTCTAAAACTTCTCTTTTCAGTTCTTGAGTCAGTTGAGTAGAGATTTTTTCTAATATAATTTGAGTGGCTTTTGAACTCGGAATCGTTTCTGCCGCCAGACTAAAAACCCGTTCTCTTAACTCAATCGGTTCAAGGGGGCTAACAATTTCAAAAGTTGAAAAACTACCTCTTAATAAATGGGCTAAACCCCTTTTAAATCGATAGTCTGGGCTAGTTCCTTCCAGTTCCTGTAGCTGTTGATTCAGTTCGGTTTGAGTTAGATTCAGGCAAGATTGAAAGCACTGAATCACTTGTTCAGTAATGGTTAAATGATGTCGATCAATCGCCAAACGCAGCGGAATAATGGTTTCTCCCTGTTGTCGATGAGATAATAAATCAGTGGGTAACATGATTAGTTGTGAGGGGGAGATTTAGTTATTTATTATTAGGTAAAACAGCTACTGGGTAAAGAACTTTTATGTATTATTAGGAATAATTCGCAACACATCAATTTTCGCGCCCTAAAGCAATTCCTCATCCTGTTGAGGTTCGGGTAAAACAGAATATTCTTTCTCTAATTCTAAAGGTTGTTCTATTTCTACAGGTTCTAACTCTAAAGGTGCAGGTAATTGTTGTAAATCTGGGAGTTTGACCTTTTCTTTTTGCGTTTCCTTCACTTTCATCGGTAATCTCAACGGCTGACGATGTTCTTGTTCAATCCAGCAACTGGCCAGCGGTAGAGTTTGTTCGAGGTCATCTAACGGCCGAGGAATGACCATCACCGCGTTAAGTTCCCCAATCCGTTCAGCCTCATGCATTCCCGCTTCAACCGCGACTGCGACGTTAGCCACCGACCCCCGAATAATCGCTGTACATAATCCCGCCCCGACCGTTTCATAGGAGGCTAAATGCACTTCTGCGGCTTTCATCATCGCATCAGCCGCCCCCACCATCGCCGGAAAGCCTCGGGTTTCGAGTAAGCCTACTGCTTGATGACTCAGACGACTTTGTCCGCCACTGGCTGCCAATTGAGATAAACGATTACTAATGGGTAAAACGTATTCTAAATTCGGTAAAGGACGGGCAATGACTAAGGAAGAAACAAACTGACTAAATTGCTTAGCCGTCTCAGCCCCAGCATCAACAGCTAGGCGCACATCGGCAATGCGACCTCGAATAATTGCGCTGCAATGACCACTACCAATTTTTTCATATCCCACCAGATGAACGCCTGCTGACTTCAACATCATATCAGCCGTACCCACAATAGCTGGGAAGCTTTGGGTGGAGACGAGGCCCAAAGCCATGTCTCTAAATTCAGGTTGAACGAACCGTTCATGGGGGGCAGAATGTTGCAAAGGTGAATCCATCTTCAGGTGTGCTGGCTTGGGATAGCAGAGGAGTAGAGATTAAATCTAGAGGTTAATCCAGAGGACTTGCCTCAACTTCGGTAAGTTAATCATACCTCAGCTTTTGATGCTAGTCTGCTCATCCCCCATTGTAGAGATTTCTCCAGACTTTGGACGAGAATTATTGTAGGACTTACGATGGGGCAGTAAGCTATTGAGGAGTTGATCTAAATTAGCCTGACCATAGATTTTGGGCTGAGGAAATTTAGGTTTTTCTGCCTCAGATTCAGGTTCTGGCGGAGATGATGCGGTCGAACTTTCCTTTTCCGGCTCAGAGGCAGGGGCTTCAACAGGGTCAGGTTGAGCCGGAGTTTCCGATGACCCTGTTTCTTCTAGCTGACGAGAATTATCCCCTATTAATGAGCCAGAAGCGACCACCTCTTCGGCTTTAACCTCTGGGTTAATCAAGGTACTTCTCGAACCAATACAGGCATTGACTCCAACTTTCCCTGAACCAACGATTAACACCCCCGCCCCAATTGTGGCTCCCACTTGTATCTCTAGTAAGCCCTGATAGGCCTGTAGAATGGCTCCGATCCCAATACAGACCCCCGCACCGATCACAATCTGACTGTCTGGGTTAGCGTGCAGCAAAACACCATTGGCGATCGCTACACTGGGTGCAAGGGTCACATCACCACTCATGGCAAAATCACTGGGTTCTGGGGATAGTGGTGACGATGGCGGCATGGACTGGGAACCTCTAGAACCGTGAATAGAACTGATATTTCAAGCGGGTTTTTGAATAACGGTTTCTAACACCCGACGTTTGGCTTTCTCATCAATCCCAATCAAGCGAACATATTCTCCGCTATGCTCCTGCATACAGGCTTCTAAAGCAGCGAGGACTTCTGCATCTCGCTGGGATTCTATCGGGGAGCAACTGTGCCAAGAACTGACCTTGAAACGACGCTTATCGGCGTGTTCGGTGCCAATTTTGTAGCCTTGAGATAACAAGTTCCGTACTTGTTCTACAACTTCGGGTTCTAAGCCACCAACTGACGTTGTAGCCCCACGAGAACGAGAACTATAAGACTTTACAGTTGATGCCACGGGTGCCTTTGAACGGGTTCGACCGGATGAACCACTGGCCGCCTTTTCTCCGGGACGTTGAATAATTTCTTCAGTGACTCGACGCTTAGCCTGAGGATCAATTCCGATGATGCGGATATAATCTTTAGGATGCTGCTCCATAATCGCTTCGAGTTTACGTATCACATCAACCACTTGGTTGCTGGAAATCGTCGGGCCATTGCGCCAAGATCCCACACTGAAGCGTCGTTTGTCGGCATATTCTGTCCCGATGACACAGCCTTGATTAATCAAGTTACTCACCAGTTCACTGAGATCTCCTGAACCGCTGCTAGCGGCCATTTTACTTTCGTAGGAAGGGGGAACTGTACGAGCGGAAGCTTGACCATTACTGGAGCTTTGCAGCGCACCATCCGGGGTTTGAATCACTTCTTCTAACACCCGGCGCTTAGCACCCGTATCAATTCCGAGTAACCGCACGTATTCACCTGCATTTTCAGCTAAAGTGGCTTCTAAGGCAGCAATTACATCTAAGGCGTTAGTAGAGTCAATGGGTGCTCCACTCTTCCAGGAACTGACTTTAAAATGACGCTTATCAGCGTGTTCGGTACCAATTTTGTAACCTTGAGATAAGAGTTGATGAACTTGTTCAACCACCTCAGAGGATAAACTGCTGCTACCACTGGCGGCATAAGAACGGTTCCGCCCCCTGCCATTGGAACTAGAGCGACCCTCATGACGCACAGGGGTGACACAAGCAGCATCCTCAGAACATTGATAGCCTGCTTTGAGGGATTGATTCACATCAATCACATGGCTGGTAAACTTCATATCAGTATCATTGACATCGGGTAAACGGTCAGCTTGCTGCTGATTGGTGATAACCGAGCCAGACGGAACATACTTTCCGGGGGGAATTTCCACGTCTTGAATCAAGACGTGCATCATCACAATACAACCTTCTCCAACGCGGGCATTAAACACGGTGGAACGGAAGCCAATAAAGCAGTTATCCCCGACATAAGCCGGACCATGAATCAGCGCCATGTGGGTGATGGAGCAGTCTTTCCCAATCCAAACGGAGTAAGAACGACCATCATCTCCTTTGACTCTGCCTTCTTCTAGTCCGTGGATGACAACACCATCTTGAACGTTGGAATTGTCACCAATATGGAACGGAAATCCTTCATCGGCACGGATAGAGGTTCCCGGAGCCACCATGACATTATCACCAATACAAACATCCCCAATAATATTTGAGAATGAATGAACATAAGCACTTGATGCAACTCTAGGTTCGGCTAAGGTGTTTGACCAAGGGGTGGGAGGAGCGGGTTTTTTCCGGACTACCATAACTTAATTTTTCCTAATGTTAAACAACGCAATAATTTAATTTTTTCTCAGAGATGGGTGGGGAATCCTACTTAACAGTCATCAATCTAGTTCAATTAACGATATTGATCTCTTTTGCTGTAAATCGTGCCTGTATTGGTATTTACCGTATCGATGATGGCAACAATCGCCGCATCGCTAGGGCGGTCTTGACTCCCCGGAATTGTACGGGCAGCACTGCCTCGGCTAACCAAGACCCACTCACCAATTCCCGCACCAACATAATCAAGGGCTACCTCGTATCCTGGAACCGGCTCTCCGGTTTCATCCAGAAACTGCAACAGTAAAAACTTGCCGCCGCGTAAACTGGGTTCTTTTTGAGTAGCTACGACCGTACCTAAAACTTGGGCAATTTGCATCTGGGGTAACGGGAAGTCAGTGAAATTGGAATCTAAAATTAAGGATTATCTCTTGAGTCGATTTCTCGGGTTAAACTCAGTTAAGCATTTTAATTGAGTCGGGGCGCGAGGGACAAAGCGAGATAATTGACTAGGGTCGGTTGATTGGACGAATGCCTATCATGCTTTCCCGGAACTGTTCTACTGCTTCGGTATAGCGAATGGGTAGAACATATTCTAGGTTCTCGTGAGGCCGAGCAATAATGTGAGTCGATAGGACTTCTCCTCCGTTGACTTTTCTAACGGACTCTTTGCCAGCCCCGACGGAAGCTTGTACTTCTGAAACATCTCCCCGAACAATGACAGTGACCCGAGCGGTACCAATTTTTTCATATCCGACAAGGGTGACCCGAGCGGCTTTAACCATGGAGTCGGCTGCTTCTACCACAGCCGGAAAACCCAAGGTTTCTATCATGCCTACAGCAATTGACATCTGCGCTAAACTCCTAATCAATCAGTATTAATCTATGTAAACTGGGTTGGATGTCGTACAAGACTTGAGCCAATCTCACCTAGATCCTGATTTTCTACTCGCCAGAAACCTGAACACCTCCTGTCCCCTTTAGCTTGAGTTAGGGGAACTAGGTTGTTTCTGCTTATTTTACCCTTTTGGCTCTAGAAAATGAGTTGCGGTTCATTTAAATCACAGCTTGCACGACAGCACAGTGAAGATGATCTCACTTTACCCTAAGATGATGAATCAACATCAGTTAGTTAGTATGAACGGAACTGTTCAACCGCTTCGGTATAACGAATGGGTAGAACGTATTCTAAGTTCTCGTGAGGCCGAGCAATAATGTGAGTCGATAGAACTTCCCCACCGTTAACTCGGTTAGCATTTTCGACACCCGCCGCCACTGAAGCTTGTACTTCTGAAACATCTCCCCGAATGATCACAGTGACTCGACCGCTGCCGATCTTTTCATAGCCCACTAAGGTCACCCGAGCTGCTTTAACCATGGCATCAGCGGCTTCTACAACAGCCGGAAAGCCTAAGGTTTCTACCATTCCAACAGCAATTGACATCGATTAACTCCTTACAACAAACAGCCATGAATGGCTTTAAACTTTTACCCAATCTTGGACATTCTCATATCCTCGATAGCATGAGATTCTTGCTTCACAGGGAGCCAGAGTTTTGACCACTTCGGTGGTTATAGCCTTGCCCTCCACAAGCTTTCACGGATTGTCCAGCCGTGACGTGCGTAGAATATTTCTCTACGAACCGAAAAGCAGCTATATTTTTACGACAGAGATTACTTATTATTTCAATATGGATGAAACAGCACTTAACCTCTTTCCCTTTATCTAGAATAGGAGAGTGTGTGTTCCTTGACAATATAAAGATCTATTATTCCTCCTAATCAAGTCAATTAAAATTATCGATACTTAACAAAAATTAACTAATTGCTAAAAAACTTTACAGGCAATAGCGCCAAATACTGCTTCAGGGGTTTACTGGTCGGGAGCTACTCGCGCCACTGCTGCGGCAAGGTTATGCTTACTGCAAACGCGCTTGAGAAAGTGATTTGTTTCGCCAGACCCCACACCCAGTTTTGGGAGCATAGCACTGCGGGTGGTGCAAGTTAACCTGAGAAAGACATCCCAAAATCTCCTAACCTGGGAGCATGAAGTTGTATCGGCATTATTTTACTTGTTTTTTAAGTCAATATACACAATATAAAATGCATAGAAATATTATCTTTCCTTCACAAATGATCGGAATTTTGACTGGTTAGACAAAGTTTTGTTTGTTATAACTAAATTCATATAGTCATCCTCTATTGTTAACAAACAGTGACCGCGGAATGCGGTCAACGCAGGCACCGTCGTTTTACGGCGGTGTAACGTTGACTTAATTAATCGCTGGGTTAACGTGGAGGATTTCTCTACAAAACTCCTGTCACTCAGGTGAAGTCATTTTAGAAAACTGCTAATTCAAGGAATTACTAATGACTATAACTCCATCAAATACCCAATATGAAAATTTCTCAATTCGAGTTCAATCTTTATTAGAAATTGTTTATGGTCAATCGAGGGCGAAGGAAGTCTTAGATATGATCTTTACTAGGGTAGAAAAATACCTGTCTCAATCTACTGAGGAAGATTTAAATAAATGGAGTGAAAATAATATTATTCTGATTACATACGGAGATAGTATTCGGAGTGAAACCTCTACTCCACTTGAAACACTTGATTATTTTTTAAATAAATACCTTAAAGATACAATTACAGGGGTTCATATATTACCTTTTTTTCCTTATAGCTCAGATGATGGATTTTCCGTAATTGATTATTTATCTGTTAATCCCGAATTAGGGAGCTGGGAAACGGTTGAAAAAATCTCTAAGCACTTCAACTTAATGGTTGACTTAGTGGTGAATCATGTATCTAGCAAAAGTGAATGGTTTCAACAATTTAAACAAGGGAAAAAACCGGGCTGTAATTACTTTATTGAAGTTGACCCAGAAACTGACTTATCTGCTGTTGTTCGTCCTCGCAGTAGCCCTTTACTCGTAGAAATTGAGACAAATAATGGTGTCAAACACGTTTGGGCAACCTTTAGTAAAGATCAAATTGACCTTAATTTTTCTAATCCCGAAGTTTTGCTTGAGTTTATCAAAATCATTTTATTTTATATTGAAAAAGGAACCCGTTATATTCGCTTAGATGCAGTGGGTTTTCTTTGGAAAGATATGGGTACACCTTGTATTCATCTTCCTCAAACCCATGCCGTCATTAAATTGATGAGAGAAATCATACAAATGGTGGATTCAAAAGTTGCTTTGATTACAGAAACAAATGTACCCAATCGTGAAAATCTGAGCTATTTTGGGAATCGTAATGAAGCTCACATGATTTATAATTTTAGTTTACCCCCACTATTACTTAATGCTTTAATTCAAGGAAAAGCAGACCACTTAAAAACCTGGATGATGAGTATGCCGCCCGCTCCAATTGGTTGTGCTTATTTCAACTTTACAGCCTCCCATGATGGCATCGGTTTACGTCCAACTGAAGGGCTATTAAATGAAGCAGAATATAATATTCTCCTAGAAACAATGCGGCAATTTGGCGGCAAAATTAGTATGCGCTCAAAACCGGATGGCAGTGAAAGTCCATATGAACTAAATATTTCCTTATTTGATGCTATGAAAGGCACAATTCAAGGAGAAGATAAATGGCAAATTCAACGGTTTATTTGTTCCCAAACTGTTATGATGTCTCTGGAAGGAGTTCCTGCCTTTTATCTTCATAGCTTACTTGGAACTCATAACGATTATGAAAAATTACAACAAACGGGTATCAATCGTTCTATTAATCGTCATCAGTGGCAACTCGAAGAACTAGAAAAAAAGCTAAATAATCCAAATTCTGAGCATTCTATTATCTTGAAAGAATTATGTCGGCGGATTCAAATTCGTCGTCGTCAAGCCGCTTTTCATCCGAATGCAACTCAATATACCCTACAGCTCAAAAAATCTTTATTTGGTTTTTGGCGACAAAGTATAATTCGAGATCAAAGTATATTTTGTATTTTTAATCTTACTGACATTCCCCAACTTCTGCGGTTATCTGACCTCAATTTAGTCTGCGTCGATCCTTGGTGTGATTTAATTAGTGGAGAGGTGATTACAGAAATACACTCTCAGCTTAGCTTAAATCCTTATCAAGCAGTTTGGATTACCAATAAGTTTTAACTAAAATGCTATTCGTTTTCAACAAGAGTGATAGCTGAAATATTTAGTATTATTTTTAATTAGCGACTGACCTCAAAAGATCAATGAACTATCAACTTCCATTCATTCAAGATGAAAAACTAAGACTACGTGCCTTAACACATCGTTCTTATGTGAATGAACATTCCGAAGTCACAGAACATAACGAACGATTAGAATTTTTAGGAGATGCTGTTTTAGGATTTATAGTGGGTGAACTATTGTATCAGCAAACTGACTCCAATCAATTAGAATTAAGCGAGGCTCAAATGACTCGTTTACGGGCTTCCTTAGTGGATGAAAAACAATTAGCTCAGTTTGCCCTCCAACTGAATTTAGGAGAGTTAATTCGATTAGGAAAAGGCGCAATTAAAGATGGAGGTAGAGAAAGCCCCGCTTTGCTAAGTGATGCTTTTGAAGCTTATATTGGTGCCTATTATTTAGAACGGGGAATTGATGCAGTTCGAGAATTTATTATTCCGCTATTAACACCCGTATTAAATCAAAGAATTAATTCAGATTCCAGTGAAGATGCTCCGAGTTTAATTGATTATAAAAATCGATTTCAACAATGGGCACTTGCAGAACCCAACTTGAATCAAACCCCCAAATATTGTATAGTGGATGAGTCAGGCCCCGATCATAATAAAGAGTTTGTTGCTCAGGTGCAAGTCAAGGGTAAAGTTTATGGTGTTGGCCGTGGCAAACGCAAACAAGATGCCCAAAAACAGGCGGCTAAAGACGCACTCAGAAAATTAGGACTAGAAACATAAAAATAAACTGATGGGACTTTATGTCCCAGGCAACCGTGTTAGACAATAGAATTGTTAGAATACAACTACAAACGAACGATTCGATTTTAACGTTGATGCAGAGTTGGTATTAAAGGAGAGTTAATGGTACAAACCACTCAATCTGAAACCCGTGGGATACAAATGACGGAAGCTGCCATCAAACAAGTTTTGATGCTGCGAGAGCAACAGGGAAAAGACCTCTGTTTACGGGTTGGTGTCCGTCAGGGGGGATGCTCCGGAATGTCCTATATGATGGATTTTGCCGATCCTGACACGATTACTCAAGAAGACGATATCTTTGATTATGATGGCTTTCAGGTCGTTTGCGATCGCAAAAGCTTACTTTATCTCTATGGTTTAGTTTTAGACTATAGTAACTCACTGATTGGCGGTGGGTTCGAGTTTACCAATCCTCAAGCCACTCAGACTTGTGGTTGTGGTAAATCTTTTACAACCTAAAACAGTTGTATTAAGTTTTTCAAACTGAACGACTATTTTAATCGCCTATTATACTCGCCCTGAGTCAATAGGTGATTTTTAGTGATAATATTTTGCTATCCTTGCTTCAATGTAAACCCAGTTGATGAAGAAAGTCCTTTGAGTACTGGGCTTGCTCCCAGAAATGAGCCGCCTGAATTTGAGTGGGATTTAACCCCTTAGCATTTTGGAAATTCGCTCCTTGAAGATTGGCTTCAGTAAAATCTACCCCTTGAAGATTGGCTTTTTGCAAATTAGCTCCTTTTAAATTTGCCCGTTTAAAGTTAGCATCTTTAAAATAAGCACCTTCTAGGGTAGCACAATTTAAATTAGCTTCTTGAAAGTCAGCACCTTGGAAATTACCAAATAAATAAGCCCCTTGTAAATCTGCTCTTTGAAGATTTGCCTCTAATAAATTTACCCCTTGTAAATCTGCATACTGTAAATTGGCTGAGCTGAGATTGACTTTTTGTAATTGAGCGAGTAAAAAAAAGCTTTCTTGTAAGTTAGCTTTTAATAAATTTGCCCCTTGAAACTGAGTTAATTCAAAAACACTTCCTTTTAGATTCGCTTCCTGTAATTTAGCCCCTTGAAAATTAGCTTCTTTTAAATTAATGTCAACCAGGCTAATTTGTTCTAAGTTGGCTTTAGGTAAAGATAATCCTTTGAGACTGACTCCATCTTTTGCCAGGTCTTCTAACGCTCGAATTCGAGCATAACTAATTTCTAATCCTTGAGCCGCATCAATCACTTGCCATGCTTCATAATGAGATTGCTTTTTGCCGCGCCGAATATAAATAACTAATGCCGTGACAATACTAATACTTTCAAATGTGCCTAAAATTCTAGATTTTTCAATAGATTTAATAAAAATTTCTCCCCAAACCGTATTATTTTGTATTGTATCTTCCACCAATAAAATTGACAAAATAACAAAAATAACTGCTACTAAAATAATAAGAACTTCAAGTAAGTCCCGTAATATTCGAGCGGTAAACCGCCAAATATGAAAAAGCTGTCGTCTTGTTGAAACATGATTCCACCAGTTTTTAAGAGATTGCATTATCCTCAAAATCAGCTTTAATTTTAACTGATGCTTTGAATTTTTAGACATTTATCTGTTCAAGATTGTAACAGCAATGACATTAATTCTGTGTCTCCAAAAAATTTTGATATTCTGTTATTCCAGCGATCGACTGATTATCATACTCTAGATTAAGGTTCATAGGCGACAGCTTTCTTATTTCAATTCCTTATACTTGATTAAATTAGCACTAACAACCATAATAAACTTGAGCATGACTTAATCCAAAATCTCGTAAATAATGTTGCCATCGTTTAGCAACTTCTTCACTAAAAAATGGCCCCACTGCTACCTTTGGATCTAAAAAATGATTCCGTTGATAAACACCCGTTTCTGGCGCACCCAAAAGAATAACTTGTTCAGCAATTTTGGCTAATTCTTCTTGAGGAGCAGCAATGACAACAAAGTAAGCCGCATCTGCTTTTCCCCCATAAACACCATAAGCCTGTTGGGCTTTCTCTAAAGCCGCTTCAGTTTCTGGAGTCCAGCGACCATCAATGGCTCCCGGCTCGAGTCCTTGAGCGTGTAATCGTCTCTGCAAATTTAGCACCAGTAACTTACTATAATGTAATCGCCCAAATAATTTGTATTGAGTCATCTTCCATTCGGGGTTTATAACAGATTCGTCTCAGCAATAGGGATTCAATGATATTATTGTAAGCTGACCTCAACAACGACTTGCACTCTTGATACCCAATGATGGTCTCAAATTTAACCAGATTGAACTGAAGTCTTTTACAGCAAGCCCCAACCCTTTCCCGCAAATTTTTAAGATCTATGACCCAAAATATTATTCGTACCCAGCAAGCACCTGCACCAGTCGGGCCATATAATCAAGCAATCGTTGCTAATGGTATGGTGTTTGTCGCCGGACAAATTTCCATTGATCCCCAAACTAACGAAGTAGTACACCTGCAAGATATCACCAAACAAACTCAACAAGTGATGGCAAATTTAGAGGCTATTCTAACAGCAGCGGGTTGCGGTTGGAATGATGTAGTAAAGACTACGATTTTCTTAGCCGATCTGGCAGATTTTGGGACAGTCAACCAAGTTTATGGCCAATACTTTAACTTAGAAACTGCACCGGCTCGCGCTTGTGTAGAAGTCTCTCGTTTACCTAAAGATGTTCAGGTAGAAATTGAATGTGTGGCAATTGTTCCTAATAATTGACACTTTTAAATCTCAAGATACTGAATATTTTCCCGATACAGTTAACGTGTTTTTCGTCATACTCTCCTGATTGTAGTCGTTGTCTACTTCCTATCAATCTGGAAATAAAATAAATAGGGAAGTCATGGCTTGAATTCCCAATACCGTAATCAATCCCCCCGCAGCCAATAAACTAATTGGGATTAAAAGTCTTTGCAATAGTTGTAATTTTTGTTCCAGTTCTTTTTGATAATAAACCGCTAATTTTTGAACAGCTAACTTGAGATGACCCGTTTCTTCCCCTGTATGAATCATTCTCAAAGCAACTACAGGTAAACGTCCCTCTAAACTTTGGGCCAGGGTTTTACCAGCCGGCATTTGACCCAAAGCAATGGTTAAGCTAGCCGACATCTCAGATTTGGGGATATGATCTCGCACCAGTTCAATTGCAGTCAAAACTGGGATGCCGTAGCGTAAAGGTAATTCTAACTCTGTAAACTGTAACATTAAACGAGCAGTTAAGATCTGACCCACTAAAGGTAAACGAATGGCTGATTGAGGCGTGAACACTGCCAAGACAATCAGGAGTGTTGCAATTAAGATTAAACTACCTAAAACAAAATGTGAGGTGTACATCAGCACAATACCCAACAGCAGCACAAACACAAAAGTTGTCCACGCCACCACCATCACGGATCGAAATAACTTTTTCTGTTGTTGTTGTTGTTGCGCGGAGCTCGCCAAATGATAACAGGTTTCAGGTATTTTTCCTGTTTCTTGCGCCACTTGAATTAAACGAATTGTCCACCGATCAAAACAGCGGGGAGCATGGGCCAAAGCAGAGGCTAAATCCTCACCCAAACTTGCCGCCACACTGACTTGACTGAGGGGACGCTCCAAGCGACCATAACTTTCATCGATCATACGCTCTAGACTACCCGGCACCGTGAAGCCAGACTCCAGCAATATTGCAAGCTGAGAGAAGAATTGAGCCTTCTGTTGAGGGGTCATCCGTTTTGCAAACTAACTCCCCATCATCTCAAACCCCGATGTTAGGAGCAAGTAATCGGGAAAGGAAATACGGGGGACTCTGGAGGCTATAGGAATGGGGAGCGGTCAAACCCCACGCTGTAGGATACTTTGTAAGATACTTTGCTGTAAGGATTAGAATCAGATATGCTCTTAAAACACTGATGAGTCAGGGGTGAGAAATTAGAAGTAGTGTAGGTACTCTATGACAATCAGAGCATAAATTAGACTTGAAGTGTCACATGATCTAAATAAACTATCACGCGCGACGAAATGATATGTTAGAAGACCCACTGGCTGGCAAAAAACTACATCTAAGGCGAGGAGTCGATTTACAAGTCTGTTATTCTCCGGGGATGACTCCTGCAATTGTTTTTCTTCACGGGGGCCTCGGAAATCGATATAATTGGCGATCGCAGTATGAATTTTTTGCTCAGCAAGGTAGAGAAGTGTTAGCCTATGATTTAGCCGGACATGGACAGTCTACACCGTATCCACGCTACTCTTTAGGTAGACATCGACGCGATTTAACTCGGTTATTGAAACGCCTGCATATCAAATCTCCTCTGCTATGTTGTCATAGCTATGGCGTACCGCTGGGTTTAGAATGGGCTAGGAAACATCCGGTCCGTGGTTTGGTTTTAATTGCGGGAGGCACTCACGATTTGGCCCCTTGGTGGGAAATTCCGTTGATCAAGTTTTTCGCTTGGGGAGGGAGATATCTTTATCACTTACCCGCCATTCAGTCTCTGACTAACCGCTTATCCAGCGATCATAGCGGAAAAAAGATCGAACGTTTTTTTGCAGAAAGTCCTGTCCCCACAGAACCTCATCCCTATGAAGCCTTAGAAATATTTTGGGGTTATAACTATTTTGCTCATAACCGGGCAAAAGTCAAGTTTCAGTTTCCTGTGTTAGTGATTAGTGGGGGTAAAGATCCGATGTTTACGGAAACTATGGGAGCAGAATTAGCGGAATTCTTTGCGTTGGGGCAACATCTACACTTACCAGAAGCGGGGCATTTACTGATCGCAGAATATCCCGATCAAGTGAATCAGGCGATCGCCAATTTATTATGAAATTGAGCTAATTAATATAATCATATAGTCACCGAGAATAAATAGATTAAATGGGCGATACGGCTTACACCACGCTACGCGACCGCAAAACTCAAAAAACAGGCGTATATTTAGCTGCGTTTCTAACAGCTATCGTTGGAGTGGTCAATTTACTTTCTTCTGTCACTCCTACCTTACAAAGTAGAGCTATTTGGCTATCTGATATTTTTCCCTTTGAAGTGCGAGCCAGCGGCCGGATTTTTGCGGCCTTGAGTGGCTTTTTTCTCCTCACTTTAGCCACTAATTTATTACGACGTAAGCGAGTGGCTTGGTGGGTCACAATTATCCTTTTAATTATTTCGATTATCTCTCACTTAATCAAAGGATTTGACTTTGAGGAAAGTTTGCTTTCAGTGCTGTTACTGTTACAACTGATTGTGATGCAGCCCGTATTCACGGCTCGCTCAGACCCCCCTTCAATTGCTCAAGGTGTTAGAGTCTTAATCGGTGCATTTTTGTTCACTTTAGCGTATGGTACAGCGGGCTTCTTTATTCTCGATCGCCAATACAATGTTAACTTTAATTGGCCCGGTGCTATCGTCCAGACTTTAGCCATCTTTTTTACCTTTGATAATGCGGGACTACAAGCCACCACACGCCTCGGACGCTTCTTTATTAATTCAATTTACCTAGTCGGGACGATGACGCTGTTAACCGCTTTATTGATGCTGCTGCGTCCTGTTTTACTTAGGGGTAATCCGGCTTCAAATGAAGAAAGACAACGGGCTGAAGAAATTGTAATAAATTATGGTTGTTCTTCTCTAGCAAGGTTTACTTTATTTGAGGATAAAGCCTATTATTTTAGCCCTTCAGGACAGAGTTTTATTGCTTATGTACCCAAAGGCAGAGGGGCAATTGCTTTAGGAGATCCGATAGGGCCACCGGAAGATCGTAAAGAAACAATTATCGGTTTTCAACAGTTTTGTCAGCGCAATGATTGGTATCCGGCTTTTTATCAAACCTTACCCAAAGATATAGAAATCTATCGATCTTTAGGGTTCAAGGTATTAACAATTGGTCAAGAAGCTGTTGTTGATCTTAAGGCTTTTACATTACAAGGTAAGCCGGGTAAAAATATCCGAACTGTGATGAATCGTTTTACTAAATTGGGATATAAAGTCAATTTTTATCAGCCTCCTATTACGGATGAATTACTGCAAGGTCTACGAGTAATTAGTGATGAGTGGTTAAAAGTGATGCAGGGTTCAGAAAAACAGTTTTCTTTGGGTTGGTTTAATGATGATTATTTAAGAGATTGTATCATTGCTGTTGTGCAGAATGCTAATGGAGAAATAACAGCTTTTGCTAATGTAGTGCCAGAGTATCAGTTAAATGATATTACGGTCGATTTGATGCGTAAACGGACAGAGGTAGAACCCGGTACAATGGACTTTCTTTTTATCTCCCTATTTCAATATTTCAAAGATCAGGGTTATGACAATTTTAACTTAGGTTTATCAGCACTTTCTGGAGTCGGTGGACAGAAAAAATCACCCCGCTTAGAAAAAGCCTTACATTACCTCTACGAACATTTAAATCAATTTTATAACTTTCAAGGTTTGCATACATTTAAAGATAAATTTCATCCCCGTTGGCAACCCCGTTATTTAGTTTACCCCAGTGCCGCTGCCTTACCAGAAGTAGTTGTCGCTTTAATTCGGGCAGATTCAGGCGATCGCTTGCTAGACTATTTTAAGCCGGGTGTGTAAATATCTTGAATGTGTATAACTACAAAACTGTCAATATATAATCGCTCATTATTACAACTTACTGCTATTATACTTTACTTTGATCTGTCCATCTGAAAGTTGACAGTTATTTTATAATGTATTTACCTAATTATATGAAATAGCTAAAATATTAAATATTGATAGTAGACTATTTTCTATTATCATAGTCCATTGTTTTCATAATATATCACAGATTTAAAGCAACTTAATTTCCTCTAATTATGCCGAATTGGTTAATCAAAATAGCTCGTTTTTGGATTGATAAAGTTAACCCGCGAATCGCTTCCTTAATTGCCACAATTGGTACATTTGGACTCTTAACTTGCTTGGTAATTTTTTATATTTTAGCCCAACTGTCTGAAGAAGTATTACAACAGGAAGCTTTTGGTTTCGATCAAACGATTCTACTCTGGATACATCAGTTTGCCAATCCGGTATTCGATAGAATAATGCTCAATGTAACACGATTAGGAGATCCAAACTTAGTCGTATCGATCGCTATCATTACATTAGGAATACTTTGGCAGAAACGCTACCGTCAAGAAGCTAAAATTTTCTTACTAAATTGTTTAGGTGGGACAATTCTCAGCTATGGACTCAAGTTAGCTTTTAGTAAAACCCGTCCTCAACTCTGGAATTCATTAATTTCAGAAACTTCTTACAGTTATCCTAGCGGTCATGCTTTAGGTTCAATGGTATTGTATGGTTTTTTAGCCTATTTGTTAGCCACTCATTACCCCAAATATACTCAAGTTTTTTACTCCATCGCCACTGTCTTAATTGCTGCAATTGGTTTCAGCCGACTTTACCTCGGAGTCCATTGGCCAACAGATGTGATAGCTGGCTATGGAGTGGGATTTTTATGGGTGACTGTATGCATTACAATGGTGAAGTTACAAAAAACGAAGTAATATCAAATCCGGTTAAATACTCAATCTTATATGCGCGTAGAGATGAACCAGGTCACGTCTCTATGGCAGTGGGATCAAAAAATTCCTGATGATGCTTCATTAGACTTTTATGATGATTAATTATCCAGACTTAATATAACTGTACATTTTCGTCAGTTAGTTTGAGTTGAATTGTTGCTAAGTTTATGATATTTCTAATATTACTGCCGTTAAAATCTACACAAAAACTATTGCGATCTCAATATAATCCCTAATTCATTGCCTGAGTTAGTCGGTTACGATGAGCGATCGCGGTAGAATGATTAGGCTGAAGTTCGAGGGCAACCCCGTAGGAACGCAGGGCTTCTTCATATTGATACAGTTGTTCAAAAGTTTCACCCCGGCGAACCCAAGCATCACTAAAATTAGGTTTGCGTTGAATCAAATGATCGTAAACCTTAATCGCATCTTGATACCAATGGGAGGCTTCTAAGGCTTTTCCATATTTCAGGCTGACGAATTCATTATCTGGCCAAATACCTAAGGCTTGTTCATAGGCTTCTACGGCTTTAGTGGGTTGTTGGGTATTCTCAAATACAGTTGCTAGTTGTATCCAAGCCTCAAAGTGATTCGGTTGCTGTTGAACTATAGTTTCATAAGCTGCGATCGCCTCATCGTAGCGTTCTAAGCGTTCTAGGGCTTCTCCGCGTTGTAATCCGGCTGGGGTAGCAAGGGGATGATCGCCTGAAGTATACAATAGTACTTTATCGTAAGCCGCTAACGCTTCTTCATAGCGTCCTAATTGATCGAGGGTTCGTCCCCGATGATTCCAGGCTTCTAAAAAGTCGGGCTGAATTTGTAAAGCATTATCAAAAGCAATAATTGCATCTTGATAACGTTCAATCCTAGAAAGGGCAATTCCTCGACCCAGCCAAGCTTCGGGATAGTTGGGATTCACTTGAGTTGCCCGATCATAAGCGGCAATTGCCGATTCGTATTGTTTGAGGTCCAATAAAATTTGACCCCGACTAATCCACACAGCAGCAGACTCTGAGTTAATTTGCAAGGCGCGATCGACACTCTCTAAGGCAGTTTCCGGCCAATTGGGTTTGAGGGCCATTGCTTTGTATAGCCAAGCTTCGTAATCTTTGGGTTGGAGTTGAATCACCCGATCGTAGGAAGCAACAGCCTCAGGATAACGGTGTAGTTTTTGCAGGGCAATTCCCCGATTAAACCAAGCGGTATAACTATCCGGTTGCAGTTTAATCGCTTGATCGTAAGAATTGAGGGCATCTCCGTAGCGATATTGATTCATCAACATCTCAGCCCGATTAAACCATGCTTCGTAATTTCCCGGTTGTAGTTGTAAAGAACGATCGTAAGCTTCCACTGCATCAGCATAGCGTTCTTCATTCATCAAAGCGTTGCCTTGGTGATACCACACTGCTGAGAGATCCGGTTGGATTTCAATGGCGCGTTTGTAGGAAGCGGCTGCTGCTTTAAATTTAAAGATACCTTCAAAGGCTAAACCCCTCTCATACCAAGCTTCAAAGTTCTCGGGATCAATTTTAATCGCTTTATCAAAAGAGGCGATCGCTTCATCAAAACGTTCTAATTTGGTCAGGGCAATCCCCCGAAACGTCCAACCCCAGTAATCATGAGGTTTAATTTTAATTGCATGATTATAGGAAGTCAGCGCGTCTTTATAACGTTGAAGCTGTCTGAGGCTGTTTCCTCGCCGCAGCCAGGCATTGTACCAATCCGGTTTCTTCTGAGTGGCTATATTGTAGTGCAGATATGCCCCATCGTAGCGTTCCACCTCGTACAGTCGATTGCCTTTCTGATAAGCCGGATATGCCCATAGAATACTCAGTAACCTTAATGGGGCAGACAGGATTGAATATTGCGGGGAATGGTTTGTAAGCGAAATAGAGGTTACTTCTTCAGCCATCGTAATGTCTGACTCCTAAGAACTGACGTGGTTGTTTCCTATAATCTCTTTAATTTTAATCGGATTGAGCTGAATTTTAACAAAATTTAGGTTGGGAAAATGCTCTTATACTATTTGTCAACCCTTTATATATAATTATTTATTATCAAAGATATAGGTTACATTTATAGTTTTGATTAAGATTCCGTTACAATTCTCGTTTATTTAGGGCACAATCATTGATGGCAGGATAAAACAGTCTGATACATTCTGAGGCATTCAACCTCTATGCAAATACCCGCTGTCGAATCCCCACCCTCACTGAATTGAGAAGTTATTCTGATCGCACTCGCCAGAGACTGTACACCATAGTAAGGGCATTTGTTAGCTGAGCATCCATAAGCAGTACATCCATCTATCCATCAGTTGTTAAGTCAATCACTCTGCTTTATCAGTTATAAACTGCCCTGCCTCAGCTTTCGATGCAACCGCTATGTATAACAGCACGGTCAACAGCTTCTGCTCCGAGCGCCCGATCTGAGGAATTAGATAATGAATATTGCGTACTATACCATGTCTCATCTCACCTTTGCGAACTGGATTCGGTCTTATACTCCCCATCACTCTATTCGTACTCGTCTGTCTCAAATATTGAGTAGCTTGCATCTCAAGCCTCAGTTTGCCCTCTTACAACCCCTACGCCAATGGCTGAATCATATCGAGGTTGCAAACCCAAAACTCGCTCAGATATTGTGTCAACTGATTCCGGCTCAATGTCCGTTTGCGCGTCAAATTCGTCTTCAGGATAAGGTTTTATTTGAAATTCCGCCAATGTGTAAAATTAATCCATTATACGAAGAACTCATGTATCTGCGGTTTCGAGCCATGTGTTACCTCGCTGACGAATGTGGCGGCTAATTTGGGTGCTCATTTGTTCTTTATGATCACAGAAAGTTGGGAGTATACCCTACTCCCTCAAGTAACGTTTGTATAGCGTGTAGGAAACTCACGTAATCACTAAAAAGATACCCCAGAGAAAAAATTGAGTGCTTAAACGCAAAACTGGCTGACTCGAGTTTTTGCGATCGCATAATCTGAAGTTCCAGCACTTCCAACAGCTAAACGGACAGTACCGGTGAAATAGTTATGATCGCATCTGGTGAACTTCCAGCACTTTTAACCCGTGGTAATCGCATTTGGTGAACTTCCAGCACTTTTAACCAATAGCGATTAGCTTCTCAAACTTGAGAGCATTGTAAGCTATTCCACATCTAATATGTATAAAATAATCATTAGATAGAGTGTGCATCTACAACTATGCTAGCTAAAGGTCACTTCAAGCGATCGCAACGAGAGAATCTGCTATCTTACCTGAAAGAAAGCAGTTCTCCACAGTTAACACAACGGATCTTAATATTACTGTTAATGGATG
>CAYNXM010000125.1:0-21133 GCA_964401105.1 uncultured Lyngbya sp.
AACATCAACCCATAGCGGGAACGCCACCGTTGAATACTGAACCTTTATCTGAGATAATTGAAGATGCATATCGTTACGAAAATTCAAGGCGATTAGAGAAAAAAATTATTAAATTTATTCCCCCCGAATCTGATAATCAAACAACACCTTGGTATGTAATAGAAGCAACAGAAACCGGGGAAATTATTGGTTTAACAGATATCCCTTATCAATTGGGAGTCGATCCACTTTCCCCTGATGATCCCACATCTTCTAGTATTGAAAGGATGCCTTATTGTACTCAAGGTTTTACTTATACCTTTGCCATGCAGGCAACAGAATTACCTCAAAACCATAAATTACCGAGTTTCTATTCACAATATGCCCCGTATTACAGTTATGAATTAGAACGATTAGCAGATTTTACTTTAGTCTATACTTATCGTCGAATTCATAGCATGAAACCGGATGAAACTCGACCCGGAAATGTGCGAGAATGGCCGATTTATCCGGGTGATATTTCCATGCAAAATTGGACTTGGGGAAATGATTATCGTCCGGGAAATCCTGAAGATAATTTTATTTTGACTCGGAATCAATTACAAGCAACAGGTCAATTGCAACCGGGAGAATGGATGGGGGGTTTACGAACCGAAGCCTTAAAACGGGGCGAAGAACACGCTAAGGGGTTCTTTTATTGGTTAGTAACGGGAGAAACCGATTCTCAATTGGGGGATAATATCAAACAGCCTCATCCAAACCATCGTTATGTTACAGGCCTAGACTCCCCGATGGGAACTGAACATGGGTTATCTAAATATCCTTATATTCGGGAAGGTCGCCGCATCATTGGTCGTCCGACTTGGGGATATCCAGACGGGTTTGCGATCGCAGAAATCGATATTTCTCGCAATGATTTTGCTAAAGATTTTTATAGCGAGAACTTATCCCCTGATGATTATCGCACGTTGTGGACCAGGTTAGCGGGGTTAGAATTACCCGCTTTAATTACCCGAGAAAAAACTATTGCGGAAACAGCCCAGCGAGGACGCGCTACAATTTATCAAGATTCCGTGGGTATTGGTCATTATGCAATTGATTTTCATCCCTGCATGACCCTCAGTCCCCCAGAAGCGCCGGGAAACACAGAACGTGCAGGGGAGCGCCTCGGACAAGGGGCAGCTTATCCGTTTCAAATTCCCCTGAGGGCGATGATTCCTCAAAAATTGGATAATTTATTAATTGTGGGTAAAAGTATCGCCACCAGTCATATAGCGGCGGCTGCGTATCGGGTTCATTCGTTTGAATGGTCTTCTGGAGTAGCGGCAGCAATGACAGCAGATTTTGCCTTAGAACAGGATTTGTTTCCCTATGAATTAGTCGATGAGTTACCCCAGCCAGAACCGCAGTTAGAAGCCTTACAACGTCGAATTCAACAACAGGGAAACCCGACTACTTTTCCGGAAACTTCTATTTTTAATAATTCTTGGCAAGATTGGGAATAAACCATGATTCATCACCCAATTAGTTCAACGCGGTCAATACCATCGATTTCTTCAAGATAGACTTTCACTTGTTCTTCGCGGGCGGTGGGTAATTCTTTGCCGATAAAATCGGGATGAATGGGAAGCTGACGATGGCCACGATCCAATAAAACCACCAGTAAAATAGTTTCTGGACGGCCATATTCATTGGCTGCGTTGAGAGCGGCGCGAATGGTACGCCCACTATAAATCACATCATCAACTAATACAACGGTTTTCCCGGTTAAATCAACAGGAATTTTTGTTTGTGCGGGAGTGCGAGTTTGCACTTTATCTAAGTCATCCCGATAAAAGGTAATATCAATTGCCCCCAGGGCGACTTCAGTCTGTTCGAGTAGTTGAATTTGTTTCGCTAACAGTTTCGCTAAAGGTACGCCTCGAGTGTAAATCCCAAGGAGGACAAGATTGGATAGATTGCCACACTTTTCGATAATCTGAGAGGCTAGTCGGTTAACGGTACGACGCATTTCATCGGCCGACAGGATTTCAACAATTTTGCTCATAGCTGATTCAATTGCAATGGATAATTGAAGGGAGAGACATTTGATTATTGAGAGGATTTTTACATCCAAAAGGGGATCAGATGAATGATCCCATATCCGAGACTAAATAACCCTAGCCAGATGAGAAAACTCCAGCGAGTCAGTCGTAAAGCTCGATCAATGATAGCGGGTGTAATCTGATTGATAGAATCTCCTAATCGGGGTTTAAACTTGACTACACCTCGATACTGATTTCTTCCTCCCAACTGTACTCCCAAAGTCGCAGCATAAGCACATTCACTCCAGCCTGCATTTGGACTCGGATCGTCAATGGCATCTCGTTGACAGATTTGCCAAACTGATCGAGGTTTTCCGGAGAGAATCGCAATCGTAATCACGGTTAATCGGCAGGGAAACCAAGTCAGAACATCTTCTAATTTTGCACTAAACCATCCGAGATGAGTATAGGGAAGTTCTCGATAACCTATCATTGAGTCTAAAGTACTAGCTGCTTTATAAGCCAATGCGAAAGGTACGCTCCCAATCGGAATCAAGATTACACCAATTAAGGCATAAAATAAAGGAGCCATCACACCATCTGTTGCATTTTCAGTTACGGTTTCTAAGACGGCTCTATAAATTTCTGAGGCTGATAAATTTTCAGTATCACGACCCACATAGTAACTGAGTCGTTGACGAGCTTCTATAATATTGTTCTGTTGCACGGGAGATAATACATCAACCGCTGCATCTCTTAAACTTCGACCCGCAAAACAACTGGCAAGCAAGAAACTTTCTAGGGTAATCTGTCCAATTAGACGGAAGATCAAGGGGACTTGTGGGACTTCAAAGATTTTGATCGCCAACCAACTGGTAAATCCGCTACAAAATATTAGTCCAATTGCTAGTATTATTCCAGCTATCTTTTGACTCAAAGGATTTTTTAAGTGAGTTAACACCACTCGTTGATATTGCCCAATTACACTGCCCATCACCTGTACAGGATGCAGCCAATTTTTGGGATCGCCGATTCGGTAATCAAGGAAAGCCGCGATCGCGATCACTAAAATTGGATAGAGTTGTACTATCAATTCTGCATTAGAAGCCAATTCAGTGGAGATCAACATTGACACTCCTCACCCCCGTCCATCAGTAAATATTAGATAATAAAGCTGGTTTCTTCTCCCAGCGCTGCCTGCCAACTGCGGGCATCGTAATAAAGATCTTCTAATGAGATACTATAAAGGGCTTCTTTCAGCTTTTGATGTAATCGATTCCAAAGTGTAAAGGTAACCCAGTCTTCTGCAAGTTCGGCATCGGCTTGATGACGAGGTAAAGGTTCAATGGTTTCTCCAACTGCTTCTAAAATTTGTCCTAAGGAAATTTGAGCAGGGGATCGGGCTAACTGATATCCACCTTGAGCACCTCGAATTGATTCAATTAAACCAGCTTGTCGCATCTCAATCAATAGCTTTTCTAAATAGGGAGCAGGTAGCTTTTGGCGGGTGGCGATCGCGGCAACAGATGTCGGGCCACAACTCTGTTGTAAGCTCAGATCTAAGAGTGCTTTAACACTATAATGTCCTCGAGTTGTTAGTTTCATTCAGTCTCGATCTAATTACCCACTTTAAAACTCAGTTTATCAGCTTTGAGCCCGTCTTGCTGGTGGGAACTAATTTTCTATTGCATGATGGAATCCCAACCTCAATTAGCCCATATCGACCGTCTCTATCTCGATGTACAACCAACCGATCAATCTATATAACTAAATACAGTCTCTGGCTCAATTTTTTTTATTTCATCTCTGGAGTTCCGTTCAATAATAACTCAGTAAGCTGAAAGCTTGTATTCAACTGCTTTACAGAGTATGATCGATCAGTGATGCTGATAGACAATTGCTTAAAAATCATTATATCTGTAAAAAATGTTGATCATGAGATGAATATTTTAGCGAATTAGTGTAATATAGTTTTACAAGTACGAATTGCGCTATAACTCTATTATTTGCGTAATTTGTAATCTTACAAATGTTAAAAAATACATCACGCTAAGATTGAAAGGAACTGTTAATGGCTAGCAAAACTAAAAATGATCAACCATCACCGCTAACAGGTACAGAACTGTTAGAGAAAGTTAAAGGTCTTGAAGACTTATCGAAAGAAGATAAAGCAAGAGAATGTGGCTACTACACCCTGACAAAAAATGGTGTAGAACGGGTTAACATGATGAAATTTCTGAATGCTCTAATTGATGCAGAAGGAATTGAGTTAGATGGCAAACAGCAAGGAAACGGTAGGGGTGGACGCTCTGCGAGTTACCGAATTAGCGTACAGTCTAATGGCAATTTATTAATTGGTGCAGCTTATACGAAGCAGATGGATCTTGAGCCTGGGGATGAATTTGAGATTTCCCTGGGACGCAAACATATTCATCTCAAGCAAGTTAATGCTGACGATGCCGAAGAAGCATAGTCCGGTTTCATAAGCAATTGTATCGACTCGATCTCTATCACCCAAACTGCACTACTTCTGCTGTGGTAGTCGATAAAAACCCATCCGTAACATTCTCCCCGGCATCAATGCACGGGGGAATTATTCATATTAGTTTAGACTCGATTGTGCAAAATCTCTGAGGGACAAGCAGCGATCAAAAACGTGCCGTAGTGGACAGGAATATTTGATATTAATCAGCTCAGAATAGATAAATATCAATCGGATTACCGAATTCATCAGACTCAATACAATAGCCGTTTGCGATCGCCCATTTAACCGCTTCTGCTCTTAGAATTGGATCTCTTAGCCAAGTAATTGCTTGTTGAAGGGATTGAGGACGAGTTTGAACCGTTGTTCTTTTTTTCTTTGTTTTAGGCATCGGTTTAGCAATTTGACGAACAGCAGCAATCCATTTTTCTGCAAAGTGTTCATCGACTGGAATCTCTGGCTGAAATTCCTGATAGGCCAACGGATTTTCACAAGTTCCGGTTTCATTGATTGGCATTAAAGCAGCAGGTTCAGCCGATTTCATCATTGGTTGATTTTCATGCTGTTGTAGTTGCAATTGTGGTGGGTCCGCAATCATGGCTTCGGAGGGTTCATACAGAATTGCTTCGGCTTTTGCTGCCAGTTCTTTTTGTTCTTCTTGGGGAATATCAATACCCGCTTCTAAGCGTTGTTCAACAGCTTGCAGATGTTGTTTACACAGATGGGCGTAGGTTTCCCAATCTATGGCTAACTTCTCCGGATGGGACGCATAGGAAGCAAAGACACAACCAATCACCTCTTCAAGATGCATATCTTTAAAGCCTAGGTTTGTGCTTTTTTGCCATTGCTTCGCTTTCCAACGCAAGAGTCCGCCATGAAGCTGTCCTTGGGAATTTAGCCAAGGACCATCTGGAATTAAATATTTCGGGCGAGGAGTTGGGGGTCGAATGCCGAGGGCACTGTCATAGTTGGGATTCTGTCTACTGTTCATTGCTGATTCTAGAAAATTCCTTTACATTAAAAATAAACGTTTTTATTCTTCAATGACTGCTAACTTAATACAAAAATCTCGAGAAAATACTCAACTTCGCTTTTTACATCCGACAAAATCTCGAACTGATTTACCTTTATTTATCTATTTACCCGGCATGGATGGTACAGGAGAACTGTTCCATCGTCAGGTGCCTCAATTATCCCAAAGTTTTGATATTCGCTGTTTAAGTATCCCGCCAGAAGATCGTTCAGATTGGGATCAACTGACTGAACGCACTTTATCTCTGATTCATCGGGAACGGACTCAGCATCCTGAACGACCTTTATATTTATGTGGTGAGTCTTTTGGGGGATGTCTGGCGCTGCAAGTCGCCCTCAGATCGGCTCAGTGGCTCAAACACCTAATTTTGATCAATCCGGCCTCTTCCTTCCGACAACGCCCTTGGGTGCAATGGGGAGCCGGTCTAACGCAATTTTTACCTCAGCCCTTTTATCGTTTATCGGTGGTGGGGTTATTGCCATTGTTGGCCTCCTTAGGAAGAATGGAACAAAGCGATCGCCAAGCGTTATTTAATGCGATGAATTCTGTGCCTCAGGAAACCTCTGCCTGGCGGATGGAATTATTACGACAATTTGATGTAGATCAAAGCCAACTGCAACAACTAAAATTACCAACATTAGTGATTGCCGGTCAAGCTGATTTACTGCTGCCTTCTGTTGCGGAAGCTCAACACCTTGCCCAAAAATTACCCAGGGCAGAAATGTTGGTTTTGGCTGATAGCGGTCATGCTTGCTTACTCGAAAAGAATATGGATCTTCATCGTATTTTGCAAGTCTATCCCACTTCACTCCCAGAACCTGCCCTTGCTTGTTAACCCACAACTCAGCTACAGTAGGAAAGCTGGAAATTAAACGGGTTAGGGCGATGAGCGTAACAACAACGCAGTCAGTCGATTGGGCTTCACGGCTAGTCAATGGGGTGCTGGCTGTAAAACCCTTAGCCAATTGGGCAAAACATCAAGCCCGTCAGAAGATGATTAACCGGGCGGAAAAGATGGGAATTCCGTGGCGGCAGCAGGCACAAAGCTTGTTATCTCGCAATTGGGATGCCCAATTGTCTCAAGTTCGCAATCCTGACTTAATTTATCCCAATTATTATTGCTGTTCTTTCCATGCTTATGAAACGGGTAATTTAAGTTGGCAAGCTGCGGCTGAGGTGGAAGTGGCGGCTTATTCGGTTCATGCTAAAATCTGGCCGGAGGCAGGAGTTGAGGGAGATACTCGCCTGCGCCGCAGTTATCATCAGGTCTTGGCAGCACAGTTACCTCAAGCCCCTCAAACTATTGTTGATTTGGGTTGTAGTGTGGGCATGAGTACATTTGCCCTACAAGATCTTTATCCTCAAGCGGAAATTACTGGAATTGATTTATCTCCGTATTTTTTAGCGATCGCTGTTTATAATAGCCAAAAATATAATAGCCAAGAAGGTTCACAACCGACCCCTGTTTGGCTCAATCGTGCGGCTGAATCCACTGGTTTACCGGATGCATCGGTTGATTTAGTCTCGTTGTGTTTAGTTTGTCATGAACTGCCCCAAACCGCAACCCGCCAAATCTTCCAGGAGGCCCGCCGAATTTTGCGTCCAGGGGGTCATTTAGCCATTATGGATATGAATCCTCAATCTGAGTTTTTAAAGCGGATACCGCCTTATGTGCTGACGCTATTGAAAAGTACAGAACCTTACCTGGATCAATATTTTAGTTTAGATCTTGAGCAAACGATTCAAGATGCAGGTTTTCAAACTCCAACAGTTACAAATAATAGTCCGCGCCATCGCACCGTTATTGCTCAGGGTTTAAGTTAAGTTAATATTCTATCAATTTAGGATTTGACAGAATGCTGAGTGCAGAGGAATTTTATAGCGAATCTTTTTACTTAATTAATAACCCTGATGTGGCGGCGGCAGTGGCACGGGGGATAATTAGTAGTGGATTTGAGCATTTTGTAGAGTCGGGGCAGTTTCAAGTTCGTCAGCCCAGTCCATTATATGATGAGACTTATTATTTAGCTAATAATCTAGATGTTAAGCAAGCTGTAGATGATGGATTTTTTGTTAGTGGATTTCAACATTATATTGAAATAGGTCAGTTTCAAAATCGCAATCCCGGTGCATTATTTAACGGGGAATATTATTTAACGGAAAACCCGGATTTAATTGGTGATGTTCAACAGGGTAAGATAACGGCTATTGAGCATTTTGTGAAGTTTGGTCAGTTTGAAGGACGCAGTCCTAGTTTATTTTATAATAATGATTATTATTTGAGTCTAAATCCAGATGTTCTAGAGTTTTTAGAACAAGATCAACTGACAGGAATTGAGCATTATTTAGAAGTGGGGGCGGCTCAAGAAAGAGAGTTTACACCGTTTATTGAAGCGCGAGGATCGACCTTACCGAATCGTGTAGGAATAGGTGACCCGACTCAAACATCTGTGGTATTGTTGACACGGGGAACAGTTGCCGGAGATTTAATTATTGAATATGCCACTAATCCGAATTTTAATACTGTTTTAGGTTCCATTACAACCCCGGTTATTGATCCTTTAATTCCTCTCAAGTTTGAGATTAATGATTTAACGCCTGGAACTCAATATTTATTTCGAGTAACTGATGCGGCGGGAACTGTAGAAGAGGGTAGTTTTAGAACATTAGAACCCCTGGGAAGTCAAACAGGGTTAAGGTTTGGGGCAACAGGAACGACTCAAGGAGAACTGGCTCCTTATCCCGCTATTGCTAATGTTCCAGCTCGTAATTTAGACTTTTTTGTAAACTTAGGAGATCCGATTAGTGCAGGGAGTATTTCTCCCGATTTACCTGAAGTTAAACAGGTAGAAACGGCAATAGGATTTGAGACTAAATATAATGAGGTATATTCCCAGCGATCGCGATTAAATACTTGGGGCAATCTATGGTCATCTACACCAATTTATGCAGTTTGGGATGATCTGAATGTGATTGAAGGTTTTGCTGGGGGAATTAGTCCAGTTGATCCGTTTTTTCCTCAATCTTATTTTGGTACAGAGGGGGAATTTGTTAATCAAACGCCGAGGTTTCAAACAGCCTTAGATGCCTTTCAAGATTATCATCCTATTCGGGAAGATTTTTATGGTGAAACAGAAGATTTACGCAGTGCCAATCAACCTAAACTCTATCGGTTTAATACTCATGGAAATGATGCTGCGACGTTTATTTTAGATGTGCGTTCGTTCCGAGATGCACCGCTATTACCTATACCAGATATTCCAACAGTTGAAGAAACGAATCAATTTCTGGCTCAAACTTTTACCCCCGGACGAACATTACTCGGAGACACACAATTACAGGAATTAAAACAGGATTTACTGGTCGCAGAAGATTT
The DNA here is from genome assembly GCA_964401105.1 of uncultured Lyngbya sp. Classification (GTDB taxonomy): domain Bacteria; phylum Cyanobacteriota; class Cyanobacteriia; order Cyanobacteriales; family Microcoleaceae; genus JAAURB01. The sequence continues at coordinate 8,895 of CAYNXM010000125.1, forward strand.
AGGCATCACTTGGAAATTTGTATTTTCACCAGTTCCGATGCAAAACTTAGCCATCCCAGCAGTAGAAGAACGTTGGGAAGGTTACGCCGCAGAACGAACCCATTTACTCCAATTTATTGATGAAAATGATATTGATAATGTTGTCTTTGTTTCTGGTAGTTTAAATGGTACAATTGTTAATAACCTCACTTATCAAATTGGTTTCGATCAGCATCAAATTCAAACAGATAGCTTTGAAATCACAGTCGGTGCAACCGCCGTTCAATTAGAATTAGACGGTGAACCTTTGGCTGCGCCTTTAGGGTCTGAAATTGTGGCGTTGACCCCGGATGCATTACTGACCCCGGAAGAAAAAGAATTCTACGCAGACCTGGACACTCGCTTTAATCAAGATCAGTTTATTGAGAACTTGATTAATAATCAACTCCTGACCTTAGAATATGACCCCATTGGCTTAGAAGGGTCAGAAATTAACGCAGAGTTAACTCAGGGGTCTTATACGGCAGTTCATACCTTTGGTTGGACAGAATTTGTGATTAACCCCCAAACTCAAGATTTAACCGTTACAACCTACGGCATTCGACCTTACACTCAAACAGAAGTCACTGCCACGCCAGGGTTTGTGGTCAACCGTTTACCGGAAGTGGTTAGCCAGTTTGTTGTCACACCCACTACGGACGTATAATGAGCTGAGTCTGTTCAATAGAATCAGATCTATCCAATCTGCTCAAAAGCCTTGTAATAGGGCAAGCTAATCTATAGTTCCTAATTTTGCGGAAAAACGCGGAAATTAGTTTGCCAGAGTAATCTTGACTGGGTGAACTACTACACCCTCTATCCCGTTGCCAAAAGCATCTGGGACTACTTTGCGAATACCTGATACATCTTTACTCTATAGCACTACGCGCCCTTAGTGGAAGACAATTCTATATTTACCCCATCCTGTTGTCCATTGCAGGAGTGCCCTTACACCTACTGCTAGGCGCTATAAAAATAACAAAACCCCGACCAAATGGACGGGGGGGAGAAAACGAGCTTCACATCTACCAACTACAATATATCTATTTCATAGGGATAATGAAAACGTGAAATTTACTGATTTTTATTGTTCATCTCACAAATGAAAATTCCGTAAAATTACGGTTGCCTCAAAAGCACTATAGGGGATAAATTCAGTCCTTTTTTTTAGATGAGTAATGGCCATCAATTCTTGTCCCTAGTCACAAAAAAAAATACCCCGCCGCTGAAGGCAGGGGGCAAGAAACAGAGAGCATCTATGTTCGTCTTTCACATTTTTATCTTAACCGTCTTGTTTTGAAGAAACAACGTATATTTCACGGATTTTTAGATACTTTTTGCTTACAATGGCATCTCCGTGAAAACGCGGAATTTGTCAAATATCTCAACATTTGTTATACAGAGTGTACGAAATAGAGAGGTCTTGGGGGCAGAATTTCTCTTACAGAATCGAGTCAATCCACCTCAGACAAAGGCTTACAGGCGATAATGGTAATTATGACTCAAAAATTGGGACACTATCATAACTCAACAATCACGGGCGTGTGGTCACTAGGTTTTTCCCAACCTCTAGGTTGGACATCAATTGTGCATCCAGTTGCTTTCGTTTGAAGAGCATCGCTGAGATAATGATGATCGATGCGCCATCCCCGGTTACGGCGAAAAGAAGCTGCGCGATAGTCCCACCAGCTAAAGTGTCCTGCTTCTGGGTGGAATTGACGAAATGCATCGGTGAAGCCTAATTCTAGAATAGCTGTCAAGGCTTGACGTTCAACTTCAGAAGCCATGATATGATTAACTCTATTCTTAGGATCGTGAATATCTCGATCTTCAAGGGCAATATTAAAATCACCACAAACACAAAGATTTGGAGTTTGTTCTAATAATATTTTTAAGTATTGACGCAGCAATTGTAACCATTGCAATTTATATTCATATTTCTCACTGCCAATACTTGAACCATTGGGAACATATAAATTAACGATCCTAATGTCGTTAATCATGCCTGTAATCACTCGTTTCTGTTGATCAAAATTCTGAGTTAACTCACTGCCTAAAATCGGAGTAAATCCTTGAGAAATATCATCCATTTCTGTTAAACTAAAAAGGGCAACTCCGTTATAAGCTTTTTGCCCAGAAATATAGAGATGATAGCCTAATTCTTCAAACGGCGATCGCGGAAACAGCTCATCGGTTACTTTAGTTTCTTGTAAACATAAAACCTCAACCGGATGGGCTTTGAGCCATTTAATAATATGTTCTTGTCGGGTGCGAATTGAGTTAACATTCCAAGTTGCTATTTTCATTAATATCATCAATTATCTACAGCAGTTGAGAGATACTCTAACAGAACATCCCTCAACCTTGCTGACAATAGATGATACATCTAAATAGGACAACTCAGACCACCAGATTTTTGACTAAACCGAGCATTTTCCCGGTAGTCTACAGGGCAATCAATTACAGTGGGAACATCTTGGGCTAAAGCTTCTTTTAAGATAGGAACTAGATCGGTGGCGGATTCGACTCGATATCCTTTTAGTCCCATACTTTCAGCAAATTTGACAAAGTCAGGGTTACCGAATTTAATAAAAGAAGAAGTACCAAATTGATCTTCTTGTTTCCATTCAATTAAGCCGTAGCCGCCATCATTAAAGATGAGTGTGACAAAAGGAGTACCAATTCGTAAAGCAGTTTCTAACTCTTGGCAGTTCATCATAAAACCACCATCCCCTGTCGCAGCAACTACCTTTAATTCTGGATTAACCAGCTTGGCTGCAATTGCCCCTGGAATGGAAATTCCCATCGCAGCAAACCCATTAGAAATTAAACAAGTATTCGGACGTTCACAATGATAATGACGGGCAATCCACATTTTATGTGCCCCCACATCAGAAATGACAATATCTTCTGGCCCCATGACTTGACGTAAATCATAAATTAGTTTTTGAGGCTTAATGGGATAACCATCATCGTTAGCATATCCTTCATAATCGTGACGAATATCAGGTCGTAATTTAACCCCATAAGGTTCAGGTCTTTCACTACGATCAGATCGCCGTAAAATCTCTGTAAGAGAATCGGAAATATCCCCAACAATTTCAGCAATAGGAATATAACTACTATCAATTTCGGCTGACGTTGCACCCACATGAATAATCGGAATTGCTCCGTCTGGATTCCATTTTTTGGGGGAATATTCAATCAAGTCATACCCAATTGCAATGACTAAATCTGCCTTTTCAAACGCACAACTAATATAATCTCGTTTTTGCAGTCCGGTTGTCCATAAAGACAGGGGATGAGTATAAGGAATTGCACCTTTGCCCATAAATGTATTCACCACCGGAATATTAAGTTGGGTAGCAAATTCTGTCACGGCATCACCAGCCACCGCCCGTAAAGCACCATTGCCGACTAAAATCACAGGGTTAACCGCTTTAGAAATAGCGATCGCGGCTTCGTTCATACTTTGGTAAGCAGAGTAAGTTTTCTCCCGCTTATCCCGTTCTAAAGGATGCCCTTCAACAGGCATACTGGCGATATTTTCCGGTAGATCAATATGAACTGCCCCCGGTTTTTCGGTTTGAGCAATTTTAAAAGCTTTACGAATAATTTCGGGGGTATTACTCGGTCGTACAATTTGAGAATTCCACTTTGTTACGGGAGAAAACATTGCCACCAAGTCCAGATATTGATGGGACTCAATATGCATTCGATCGGTTCCGACTTGACCTGTAATTGCCACCAGGGGCGCACCATCGAGATTGGCATCAGCAACCCCCGTCATCAGATTTGTTGCTCCTGGCCCCAAGGTCGATAAACACACTCCGGCTTTCCCCGTCAAACGTCCATAGACATCGGCCATAAAAGCAGCCCCCTGCTCATGACGAGTCGTAATAAACTGGATTTCGGAGTGTTTTAAGGATTCAAGAATTTCCATATTCTCTTCTCCCGGAAGACCGAAGATGTAGTCAACGCCCTCATTTTCGAGGCACTTAATTAAAAGTTCTGCTGTGTTCATTGTATGAATTTATTCTTTGATGAATGGGAATAACAAAGTGGAAAACAGAGATATAGCGCTATGCGCTCTGGCAATAGGGAATAGGCAATAGGCAATAGGGGGGAGAAATGCTTATTTTATAAAGCTATGGGCAGTTTTTTGAGAGTCACGATTTGTAAATAGACGACTCGCGACCCGCTATGAATTTTTAGAAATTGATCGGTGTCAGTTTATTTTAACCTTGATTTGACCAGCTTTTCAGAATTGATTCTATGATTTATACGGGTAAATACATCCTTTTAATCTCGTTATATACCTTAATAAAAGGCTCTCAACAGAGATTCAGTTTACTTTTATTTATTGACTCCAGAAGTCAACCAAGTATTAATTACTATGATGCACAATATTTTCTAATTTGAGTTGCCAGCTTGGCAATTTTACGGGCAACTTCGGCAAGGTAGCAACAAAGACATTTTTATGCACTGATATCCGGTAAAGAGTTAATTTTAAACCCTGAGATTTTGGCGGAAAATCAAAGATGATTAATCACATGATTTAAATCTCGCTGACGGCAATTGAGCCTAATCTCAGAAGTTTTCACTACTTTACCCAAACTGTTTTGATATTAAGGAATTCATGCATTCCTTGAATACTGAGTTCTCTGCCATAGCCAGAACGCTTGATTCCACCAAACGGTAAACGCGGATCGGACTTCACTAAACCATTAATGAAAACGGCTCCCGCTTCCAATTCAGTCATTAAACGTTCTTGCTCATCTACATCTGTTGTCCAAGCACTTGCACCCAAACCAAATGGTGTGTCATTGGCTAATTTAATCGCTTGGTCAATATTAGAAACTCGGAAAACCAGAGCAACAGGCCCAAAAAATTCCTCTTGAGCAATCGGTTCTTCAACTGATAAATTGCTCACAATAGTCGGCGGATAAAAATTCCCCGGTCGATCGGATAGGGGTTTACCTCCAGTTAAAATATTAGCTCCTGCTTTTACACAAGCTTGAACTTGTTTATCGAGATCTTGTAAAATATCAGGGGTTGCTAAAGGGCCGATATCTGTTTCTAAAGACATCGGATCGCCTATTTTCAAAGCGGTGAATTTTTCGACTAATTGCTGTTGAAATTGAGCGGCAATTTCTTCGGCTACAATAAATCGTTTTGCCGCAATACAAGACTGACCATTATTCAGCATCCGAGCCGCAGTAGCGGTTGAAACGGCAGCATCTAAGTCTGCACTAGATAAGACAATAAACGGATCGCTGCCCCCTAATTCAAGAACAGTCTTCTTGATATTTTTGCCGGCAAAAGCGGCGAAACTTGCACCCGCTGGTTCACTACCGGTTAATGTTCCGGCTTTGACGCGATCATCTTCTATGACTTTAGCAACTTGAGCCGCACCAATCAGTAGCGTTTGAAACACTCCTTCTGGGAAGCCAGCTTGTTTAAAAATGTCTGCGATCGCAATAGCACACTGGGGTACATTAGAAGCGTGTTTCAATAACCCTACATTCCCTGCCATTAAAGCCGGTGCCGCAAACCGGAATACCTGCCAAAATGGAAAATTCCACGGCATAACCGCTAAAATTGGCCCGAGGGGTTGATAACGGACAAAGCTGCGACTGGCATCAGTTTGGACAGCCACATCAGCCAGAAAGTCTGCGGCATTTTCTGCATAATACCGACAGACCAAAGCACTTTTCTTTGCTTCGGCTAGCGCTCCTTTCAGAGGTTTACCCATTTCCTCTGTCATAATTTTGGCCCATTTTTCGGCATCTTGCTCTAAAATGTCTGCTGCCTTGAGCATCCATTCTGAGCGTTGTGAGAGCGAAACCCGTCGATATTGCCCAAAGGCTTGTGCTGCTGACTCCAAACAACCCTCAATCTCTGCGTCATTCAACGCCTCAAAGGTTTTCAACAATTTCCCAGTCGCCGGGTTAATTGTAGCGATTCCCATAATTAATTCTTAGATGTTTTTAACAGTTAAAAGTTTGACTGTCTTTAGTCTAACCCTTAAAAACTTCTAAGTTTCCCTGAACCATCTCACTCGTTATCGACTCTCAACAAATCGATACATACTTTAAAGAAAGTCATTTGTCATTTGTCATTAGTGATGATTCTATTGCCTAAAAATACTGCATCACAATACCCCCACTCCAGTTAAACCTGAATCTAGGAGAAAGCTGACTCTAGCCTAACTGAAATGAGGGTATGATAGTTTGGGATTTTAGATGAGTCAATCACGCTCTACCCTAAACAGTAGAGATTGAAACTCACCCTGGCTCAGTTAAGACATGGCTTGAATAATATAGTCGAAATAAGGAGCCGCTTCTTGTGCATCCTCATCATCGAGTAATCCTAAAGAGGCATCCTTAAGGCAGCGAATGGCTTCCACCATTCCTACCATCGGAACACCTAAGGAATTGTACATTTCCTTCACGCCAATTAAGCCGATGTCTTCAATGGGATCTTTATCTCCGGAAAGAATTCCGTAAGTAATTAGACGTAAATACCAGCCATAGTCCCGGATACAGAGAGAACGTTCCCGAGAGCCATAAGCATTACCCCCAGGGGCAATAAAGTCAGGACGTTTCTTCCACAGTTGACCACTGGCCCGGTCAACTATCTTTTTTTCGTTTTCCATTAAAGTGTCAACAATTCGCACTCGTTGATCGCCCGTTTGTAAAAAGTCACTGATGCTTCGGAGTTCACCAGTACTGGGATAACGGAGCTCATCGTCAGCTTTGAGAATAACTTGGCTTACTACAGTCATCTGTAATCAAAATTTTCAACATAACAATAAGTAGTGTAGCGATTCTAGGGCACACAATCCAATAAGATCAGTAACAAAGCTTTACAGCAATAGAATCAGTCAGGGGAGAAGGAGCAGAGGAGGGGAAGGAGAAACACTGTATATCTGGAGAAAAGTGAGCTGTTAGCAGGGAAAAACAACTGATAAATGACAAAAAACTCATGACAAATCATCCCCTTTGGCAACAAGGCCAACAACTTGAACTCTCAATCATCAATCTCAGCGACGATGGCAGTGGTGTCGGTCGTTATCAAAGCCGAGTGGTGTTTGTGGCGGGTACAGTTCCTGGCGATCGCGCTCTAGCGCGATTAGTCCGGGTCAAACCCAATTATGCTTTGGCCAAACTAGAGGAAATTCTGACCCCTTCACAGTGGCGGATTCGACCCGCTTGCATTGTGGCAGATAAATGTGGGGGCTGTCAGTGGCAGCAGATTGACGATGAGTACCAACGGCAAGCCAAACGAAATTTGGTGATTCAAACCTTGGAACGTATTGGTGGATTTGATCAACCAGCGGTTGATTCTGAGGTGCTGAAGGGGTATAACCTTGAATATCGTAATAAGGCGACCTATCCGGTGAAGCAGTCCCCTACAGGGCAAATTAAAGCGGGGTATTATCAAAAAGGATCTCATCGTTTAATTAATTTAAACCAATGTCCGATTCAAGATCCACGATTGAATCCATTACTGGCAAATATTAAGCAGGATATTCAACAACGGGGTTGGTCGGTTTATGATGAACAACGCCATACCGGGACTGTTAGACATTTAGGATTACGCATCGGTCGTCGAACCGGAGAAATATTACTGACTTTAATGGTTAACAATCGTCAGTTACCGGGACTGGAAACTCAAGCAAAGGTTTGGATGGATAAGTATCCTCAGCTTGTAGGAGTTTGCTTGAATATTAACCCTGATAAAACGAATGTGATTTTGGGTCAACAAACAGAGTGTATTTGGGGTCAGCCGTTTTTGCGAGAACAGTTTGCTGGGTTAATATTTCATCTCAAGCCTGACACTTTTTTTCAAGTGAATACAGAAGTAGCAGAAGCATTATTTAATACTATTTTAGAGGAATTAAACTTACAAGGTGATGAAAATATAGTTGATGCTTTCTGTGGAATTGGAACGTTAACGTTACCGTTCGCAAAACAGTTACAACTATCTTCGGGTCAAGTGATTGGAATTGAAGTTCAGCCTACTGCAATTGAGCAAGCTGAGGAAAATGCTAATTTAAATCAGATTAAAAATATTAAGTTTATTATGGGGAAAGTACAAGATATATTACCGAAGCTAGAAATAAAACCGGATATTGTCTTACTAGATCCGCCTCGAAAAGGCTGCGATCAAACAGTACTTGAAACATTAATTAAACTTCAACCGCAACAAATTGTTTATGTTAGTTGTAAACCTGCCACTTTAGCAAGAGATTTAAAACGATTGTGCCAAACAGGAATTTATCAACTCAAACGAGTGCAAACTGCGGATTTTTTCCCTCAAACATCTCATATTGAATCCGCTGCATTTTTAACTAAATCCTATGGGGAGTAAGACAGCATAATCTCCGTTAACGAAAATATACTTATTATATTTATCCAGATGTCACTCAGTCAGAATTGAGGTGGAGTTGGCTGGAAGCTTATAGGCGGCTTTATAATTATGATATACAATCGCTGAAAGATTAAATGAAATGAGTGTCACTCAAAAAAGCGATTGACAATCATTGACATATTTCAGTAGAAAAATTATTAAGTGAACTTTCCGGATTTGAATCAATATCAAAGAATGCATTGATTATCACAATCAGAAATTAGTTATGAATATCATCTTAGGATATTTTGCACTTGGGGCAAGATACCCACGCTATTGGATTCTTATAAACCATTGCTAATGATTATATATTTAATCTTTTAGCACATCTTATAATATCTTTAATATTTTTAACATTCGGGCGACATTTGAAAAATTTAATATCATTTATAATGAGGTTGATCGGTGAGTACAAACAGAGACAATCTAGAAAATCTAGTTCAACAGTATGCTGATGAGTTATTTTGGATTGAGAGATGGCCACAGCATTCTAGTTTAGAAAAAAATATTTATTTGCTACTTCAGCTTCGCGATCAAATTGAGGAGTATTTACAAGATTCTCGCCAAGATATAATAGATAAAAAAATAAAAATAAAGATTAATAAATACGATAAGAAGCTAAAGTACCTCAGGAATTGTAAGCCTTTACAACCAGCATTTAAAAACTATTATGACCATAGATCTAGTAATTCTTATAATAAGCGATACTGGTGGCAGTATAAAGCATTGAGTCACAATAAGTCTATTCAGACTATTATGGCACGTGATAATCTATGGTCGTTCGTAGCTATAATATTTCTGAGCATTACTATTATTTTAATTATTAGTATATTTTTAAAATTTGTTGATGTAAATTCAGGATTTTTTCAAACTTTAGCTATCGCTGTTCCTGCATTAATTACAATTTTTGTAGGGGAAGGATTATTGACTAAAGCTGGAGAAGGCTGGTTTGATAATTTTATTAATGTATGGAGTAGATATTTTTATTGTTTAAATTACAATAGAGGATTTTTACGCCTTTGTTCTGCTTCGCTTGTACTGCTAATTACATTTGTTATTGGATTGAGTTTTCCTAGAATCGCACACCAATATTATTTTAAGACTGGAATAAATCAATGCCAAGAATCTTGTCAATATATTGCAAAAAAAATAGATAGTTATAAGATAAGTACTAAAAACAGTTTTGTTAAGTCAATTAGAGAAAATTTTATGAATAAAACAAATAATAAAACTGACTTAGATGCTGCCATCAGAAATTTAAACTATGCACTTAAAATTGATCTTAATGATGATTATCAGCCAAATAATAATGAAATTCACTATTACTTAGGTAAAGTTTATCAACAGGTGCGGGATTTTGACAATGCTCATTTTAATTATAAGCTAGCTTATCGGGGTGGCTATGAGCAAGCTCTCACCGATATTGCTGAGTTATATTTAGAGCAGAAAAACTACTCAAAAGCAGCAGATGTTCTTTACAAAGCAACAGAATATGAAAGATTGAAAAAGAAACGTGGCTTAGATTATTCATTAACCTTACAACAAATTGATATTGCTCAAAGTTTAATTGATCGTTATCTTTTTGATCAAGAATTACAAAGTTATTCTGAAGCCTTTAAGTGGATTAGGTTGATTGAATATTATCGTAAATTTAGCAGTTTTAAGAAAAATTTTAAAAATTTTAATAAAGAAACATATAAAAATAATGTAGATTTTGATAAAGATGTAGAATGTATTATATATAAAGCAGATCAACAGAATAAAAATAAAAAGTATAAATGCTATAACTATGAAACTGAAATACAAAAGATATGGTTAGCAATCAAACAAAACCATATTACAACAAATGGGAGGATAATAGATTTGATTGAAGAAGCAATTGACCTTAATCAGGAAATGAATAAGGATAGTATCAATTCAAAGGGTTTAAGTTCAGAATCCATTAAAAATCCAAAAGCTTATTGTTTGAGAGCACAAGTCTTTGAAATATTATTCAGTGATTTCAACAATCAAATTGGAAGATTAAAAAATGATATAGAGAAAATATTAATACAACAACAAGTAGATCGGGTAGAAAATATTGAAAACAAAATATTGGGAGAAAAAGTAAAAAACATGAAAAGAGAACTTAAAATAATAGAAGATGAAAAAAAGAAGATGATAAAAGAATTAAAAAAAAGCTTTGCTCCTCCATCTGACAGCACTCCAGCTCAATGTACTGAAAAAGCTGAATTATTAGTCTATCAATTATGGCAACAATGCAATTTCAACTTATCGCTCAGTAATGCCCAAGAACAGGACTGGAGAGCTATGTATGATAATTATAAATCTAATCTTTCTAAAGAGGAGAAAAAGTGTGGGACTCAATTGACTTAAGACTAGAAAAAAAGGATAATAAATTAGGAGGAATCCTTAAATGTTTATCAATCTTAAACGCTTTCTAACTATATTACTTTTATCCCTACTTGCCATTGTAGGAATGAGCTGGTATGCTGGAGCGCAGGACTTACTAGCAACAGTAGTTCAAGCTGAAGGAGAGGTATACTATCAACCTAGGGATAAGAACGTTTTCAGACCAGTGGAAAAAGATCAACCATTGTACTGGGGCGATTTACTACTAGCTCAACCGGACGCAACTTTGGTCATTGAGTGTAACGCCAATCAGGCTAGAGAGACAGTACCCGACAATGATGAGCCATGGCCAGTTGCTCAACTATGTTAATTTTTCTATAGGGAAAATAGAGAATAGTTGAAGTCCCCTCAACATCGGCGCAGGGTATTCTAGACAGAAGAAGTGCCAAGAACTGCGCCGTTTATCAGGAGATTCTTTGAGCTTTTTACCGATGTTATCTAGTACTTTAATTAAAGTCGGTTACATCCATAATTCCGCTTTTTTTGAGGGGATTGCATCCTTAATCCTAGATTTCATCGACAAAGTTGATAATGAAAGACTCAAGAAGTGATGAATTTTTTAGATTCATAATATCAAAAGCTTTAAGGATGAATTTGTCCTAAAACTAATCGCAGACGGTCATAATCATCTTTGAGTAAAATACTAAGCATTCGTCCGGCTTCAACTAACCAACTCCGATCTGCATTTCGCAGTTGATAAACCTCTCGAATTGAAGCTGCAATCAAAGCATCTACAGGGGCTTGACTAATTTGTAGTAAAGTCCGAATAAAGTCAAACTGAGCGCTAAAATTAATCACTTCATCCGCATTACATTGATAAACCCCTTGATGAATTTGCGGCGGACGAGGAGGAATATATTGATAAAACGTTCCGAAATGAGGTTGAAAACCGTTTTGTCCTGCCGGCGAGGTTTCAAACCCAACAATAGCCACTCGAAATTCTGTCTTCAGCATCGAGAAAATTTGAGGCTGCTGTTCTCTTAACTCTTGCAATGATAACCCCAAAGCACGCGCCCGATGGACAGAGTCAATCGGACTGGTAGTCCCATGATAAACCACTCCATAAATTTTGTTGCCTGACTCCTCATCTAAGGCTTTGACCCAACTACCAAACGGGGGCATAATGGGAAAACTTAAATCTTCTGGTTCTAAACATTGGGCTAAGAACTCAGTTGTTGAAGTTTCTATCACCTCAGCAAAGTGATGGGGGGAACGGTCAATTGTTGTAAATTGGGGAAAAGGAAGGCGCATTCACTTTTATATCGCTGTAAAGCTTTTTTCTCAATTATAGCAGGGGAGCGTGTTTCAGCCCCCCCGTTTAATTAGCGTGTCAAAGCCTCCACAAGTGCATAGAACAGATCCTCAACAACCTGATGCCGAATCCTCGCTCTGAC
>CAYNXM010000126.1:0-9675 GCA_964401105.1 uncultured Lyngbya sp.
TGATCCCTTAGCAGGGGATGATGAAGTTGTTGGGACAGAAGCCAACGAAACCTTATCTGGCGGCAATGGTAATGATACTGTAGCTGGGGGTTTAGGCAATGATCTGATTGAAGGTAACAACGGTGATGATGTGTTGCGAGGTGACCTCAATAGCCGTTCTCCGGGGGGTTCCAATGGAGGCGATGACACCTTGTTAGGCGGCGCAGGAAACGACCGTTTAGGCGGTAAAGGCGGAAACGATCAATTGTTCGGTGAAGCAGGCAACGATAGCCTCTGGGGTGACGTTGGAGATGATTTACTCGATGGCGGAGAAGGAGACGATCAACTGTTTGGTGGCCCTGGGGCAGATCAATTTGTTCTGGCGGCAGGAAATGGAACAGACTCTATTGAAGACTTTGAGGTGGGTATAGACTTACTTTTCCTCAATAGTCTTACCGTTGAACAGTTAGAATTGACTCAAAATGGTAGCAATGTTGAGATTAGTGTACTGGATACGACCGAACTGTTGGCAACGGTTGCCGGGGTAGACGTAAACGATCTCTCTGCCAGTTTCGTGTAATTTCATATGATGTTGTAGAGGCGTTACAGCTGTAGAGACGTTACATGTAACGTCTCTACCGAATTATAAATCAGCCAGACATCATATTATTCAGCCAATTGCATCGATTAATTGTTTTAAAATAATCCGACTGTTACCCCGTGATTCTACGGATTAAATTTTTATTTTTCTAGATATAACTGTATATAAATTAATCGAAAAATGTGATATTTATCACGAAAGGAAGTGAAGGCAAGTCACCACAATATTAAGCCTTATATCACTTCAAAACGCTGTTCAGTTCACATTAAAAAGTGATGTGAGTCGCCCATAGTGCCTATTTTTTTACCGATAATGAAAATATGAACAACGGAACTGAAACCAAAGATGTCTAGCACAGTTCCATATCGAAAAACGCTCATCAATTAAACGAGCAGCAGGGCGCACAATCAACAACGAATTTGTTAAACGTTATTCAATTTAACCACAGATTATGACGAATACTGCTGACTTTACCAACCTAGTTGAAACTGTAGTCTCTGATTTGCTCGATAGCGGAAATATTTTAAGCGCTTATAACTCTGTTACAGAATTGGATTTAGAAGAAATACTCACCGATTTAACAGGTAGCACAATTAATGATTTAGCAACCGATGTTAGCAATGCTGGGGTAGATGCCAATACGATTTCAGAGTTTGAAGGGGTGTTCTCCGATTTCTCCGGAACAATTGATGATCTGTTAAGTGACGTTAGTTTTGACTTCAGCTTAATTAACTATCAAAGTGGAAATAATACCTTAACAGGAGATATTAATAATAATATTATTGTTAGTATTGATACCGTTAATAGTAGTCTGTCCGGTGATGATGGCGCTGATGTATTAGTGACAATTGGAGAAGCTAATAATACCGCTAGTGGTGGTAATGATGGTGATTTTATCGCGAATTTAGGAACCGGAAATAATACTCTCAGTGGTAATAGTGGCGAAGATATGATCGTCAATATTGGCACGGGAAATAACACCCTCAACGGCGGTAACGGTGCTGATTTATTGGTGAATGTTGGCACAGGAAATAACACTCTCAACGGGGGAAATGGTGCTGATATTCTGATTAACTACGGCAGTGACGCGGCACTCAATGGCGGCAACAGTAACGATATTCTCATCGGTGGCAGCGGTGAAGATACTTTAACGGGTGGTAATGGTAACGATATTCTCACTGGGGGAGAGGGTGCGGATACTTTCCAATTCTCGGCTGTCAATATTGATGTTGATTTTGGCTTCTTCTCAATTGATCAGACTATAGTTCTGTCCGGAAATGATACAATTACTGACTTTAATTCTGATGAAGATATCATTGAAATTGATATTACCAATATCGGAGGTCAGTTATCCACTAGCGATCTCAGCTTCAACTCTTCAACCCGTCAACTTTCCCTCGATGGCAATGTGATTGCTACTTTAGACGGTGTGACTAACTTTGATGTTAATGATGTGCAGTTGATTTAATATCAACAAATCAATCAAATATTATCGAACATCAGCATAGAGACGTTATATATAATCTGTAACGTCTCTACCAGACAATCAATCAGCCAAACATCATATCATTGCTGCAAATTGCATCGATTAATTATTTTAAAATTATCCTATTTTTACTCCGTAATTCTACTGATTAAATATTTATTTTTCTAAATATAACTGTATATAAATTGATCGAAAATGTGATTTTTACCACGAGATAAACTGAAGATCAATCACTTCAAAATTAAGCTATCAGCCACTTAAAGGCTCTGTTAAACTTACATCAAAAAGTGATGTAAATCACTCATAGTTCCTATTTTTTTGCCGATAATAAAAATAGGGACAACGGAACTGAAAATAAAGATGTCTAACGCAGTTCCATATCGAAAGACGCTCACAAATTGAACGAGTATCAGGGAGCAAGGTCAACAACGAATTTATTCAACATTCCTAAAATTCACCACAGATCATGACAAATACTACCGACTTTACTAACCTAGTTGAAGCTGAAGTCTCTGATGTACTCGATAGCGCATTTCTTTCTAGTGTTTATTTCTCTGTTATCTGGTTTGAGCCTGAAGAAATGCTAACGGATTTAACGGGTAGCACAATTGATAATTTAGCAACTGATATTAGTAATGCTGGCGTTGATGCTGATACGGTTTCATACTTTGAAGGGATATTCTCCGATTACTCCGACACCGTTTTTACTTCGTTAGATGGCCTTGACTCAGATTTATTTAACTATAAAGCGGGAAATAATACCCTCGTTGGAGATGCAAGTAATAATATTATCGCCAGTGTTGACACCGTTAATAGTAGCCTATCCGGTAATGATGGCGCGGATATATTAGTCACCGTTGGAGAAGCAGATAATACAGTTAGTGGCGGTGATGGCGATGATTTTATCACTAATGTAGGAACCGGAAATAATACTCTCAGCGGTAATAGTGGTGCAGATACGATTGTTAATATTAGCACCGGAAACAATACCCTCAATGGCGGTAATGGTAGCGATTTACTCGTCAATGTTGGCACAGGAAATAATACCCTCAACGGTGGCAATGGTGCTGATATTCTGATTAACTACGGTAGTGGTGCGGCACTCAACGGTAATAACGGTAACGATATTCTCATCGGTGGCAGTGGTGAAGATACTGTAACGGGTGGTAATGGGAACGATATTCTCACCGGGGGAGAGGGTGCCGATACCTTCAATTTCTCGGCTGAATATTCTTTCTCTACAACCGTAACCTATCAGACTATCAAGCTCTTTGGAAAGACAATTAAGATTCCTACTGGAATCTCACATAGCTTTGGTTGGAAAACTTCCGGCAGCGATACCTTGACTGATTTTAATCCCGATGAAGATATCATTGAGATTGATATTACTGATACTGTCGGAACAGCCTCAAGCGATCTCAGCTTCAATTCTTCAACCAGTCAACTTTCTGTCGATGGTAATGTGCTTGTCACATTAGACGGTGTGACTAACTTTGATGTTAACGATGTGCAGTTGGTTTAATATCAATTTAATTTAAGCGCTGACAAATTTAAGGGTAACTAATTCAGTAGGTACGGTATAGCCGTACCTTTTTTGGTTAAGCTTCCGGGGGTAATACACCATTGAGGAAAATATCAGCCAGACCTTCGGCCATATCCTGCATTGCCAACGGAGACGCACCAGGAGACATTAACGTATCATAACTAAACCCAGCAACAGCAAACATCCCCAGAAAGACCTGTGCCACCAAGCGAGGATTCATCCGTCGATAAACCCCTTTATCCATCGCGGTTTGAAAGAAAGCTTCTGCCACATCTGTCATTTTTGCAATCACTTCTGATTGAATGCGATCGCGTAATTCTGGGTGAAACTGTGCCTCTAAAAAACAAACCCGCAATAAATCCCCGTTTTCACGTAAATTCAGCATTCGTTTTCGCATCACCTGGGCCACCGCTTTGTAACTGCCCATTTCGCTTAATTCTGTCAACAGATCGGTTAAAATCTCAATCCATCCCTCGGTTGCCACTTCGATCAAAATCGCCTTTTTATTGGGAAAATGACGGAAGACTGTCCCTTCAGCCACTCCAGCCCGATGAGCCAAATCTTTGGTCGTGGTGGCATCATAACCTTTACGGGCAAATAATTGTTGAGCCGCTTGTAAAATCCGCTTTGAGGTGTCTGTTTCAGTCGGTAGGGTTTGCGATCGCATTTTCATGATTTTATATTTAATCCTCTAACCGGTTGAGCCGTATCTTAAGAAAGTAAACAACAAAGTTTTGATCGATCCTTCGGCTACGGCTTCTATTTTCCTGACCACCGTGAACTCTCTTAGCGTAACATCTGCACTCGAGAGCACAGTATAAGATAAATGACAAAACAGATAACCGACAGGGCGCAGCTAGGGCGTGGAGGATGGGCTGTGGGCTGTGGGCTAACTCTACCCCCTAAGCTTTATGTTAATGATTCATACATTCTTGTGTTGAGAGTCTTGTACTCAAAGACCCTTAGAGGCGCTAAACTGTGAAAGTTAGAATGTCTTTAGATGAGAATTGACCCTATGTCTGTTCCGACCCCACATCAGTCATCTGGCGCGAACTTGCAGCCAACTTCACAAGAGTTTGATGTTATTATTATTGGTTCTGGGATTGGAGGATTAGTCACTGCGACCCAACTCGCTGCCAAAGGTGCAAATGTGTTGGTATTAGAGAGTTATATCATTCCGGGTGGCAGTTCAGGTTACTTTGAACGAGAAGGCTACCGCTTTGATGTCGGTGCATCCATGATATTTGGTTTTGGCCAACAAGGCACCACCAATTTACTGACTCGAGCCTTGGAAGCAGTCAATGTCAGTATCGAAACCCTCCCTGACCCGGTTCAAATACATTACCATTTGCCTGATGCTCTTGAACTCAAGGTTCATCGAGATTATGACAAGTTTTTGCAAGCACTTGGAGAACATTTTCCTGATGAAGCTCAAGGAATTCGGCAATTTTATGATGAATGTTGGAAAGTTTTCAATAGCCTGAATTCTATTGAATTACTCTCTTTAGAAGAACCGCGATATTTAACTAGAGTTTTCTTCCAAAATCCGGGAGCGTGTTTAAGTTTACTACAATATATTTCTCAAAACGTGGGGGAAGTGGCACAGCGCTATATCAGCGATCCCCAACTGTTAAAGTTTATTGATATGGAGTGCTATTGTTGGTCGGTTGTACCTGCTGATTTAACTCCGATGATTAATGCTGGGATGGTCTTCTCAGATCGACATTATGGCGGCATTAACTACCCGAAAGGCGGTGTGGGTCAAATTGCCATTAAACTGGCAGAAGGACTTGAAAAAACGGGTGGACAGATTCAGTATAAAGCCAGAGTAAAACAGATTTTATTTGAGCAAGAGAAAGCGGTTGGGGTTGAATTAGTAGATGGTACAGTTTATCGAGCAAAAAGAATTGTTTCTAATGCGACTCGTTGGGATACTTTCGGTAAGCTGATTCCACCAGAAAAGATTCCGAAATCTGAACACAAATGGCGATCGCGCTATCAAAAATCCCCCAGTTTCTTAAGTTTACATTTAGGATTAGAAGCCAGTGTCTTACCACCCGGTACAGAATGTCATCATATTTTACTCGAAGATTGGGCAAATATGGAAGAGCCGGAAGGCACTATTTTTGTGTCAATTCCGACCTTGCTCGACCCAGATTTAGCCCCCGAAGGTTATCATATTATCCATACCTTTACCCCAAGTTGGATTGAACAGTGGCAAGGCTTACCGGAAGCCGAATATGAAGCAAAAAAAGAAGAGGCGGCTTGGAAAATTGTAGATCGTTTAGAGCATATTTTTCCAGGTTTAGATGCCGGATTAGATTATATGGAAGTGGGAACAGCGCGATCGCATCGACGCTTTTTAAATCGGGAAGATGGCACTTATGGCCCGATTCCACAACGAAAGTTAAAAGGACTGCTCGGAATGCCATTTAATAAGACAGCAATTCCTGGGTTATATTGTGTTGGAGATAGTACCTTTCCCGGACAAGGCTTGAATGCCGTTGCATTCTCTGGCTTTGCTTGTGCTCATCGAATTGCTGTTGATTTAGGATTCTCCTAATGGACTTTATTTCTCTTGAAAAATAGAGTGTAATCTGGATATGCTGATGTCTTAGGTTATCCTAAATTTATAGTGATATAGATCGGATTATAGTTTGTTAAACGGGTTAGAATAGTGCATCAATTAATGGCTCTCTAACCCTGTTCATTATCCTCTATTTATCAACAGCCCTCTACCCTCGATACCAAACTGTACCCGCTGGCAATCGTCACAGGAATGACAGTAAACTTGACAAAAAAACAAAAATAGTGTAATAATGCTGTATTATTTGACGGGTTTCAATACAACCCCTTAAGCTGTCTTTCTCAACTCAGTCAGCGAGCTTTCAAGCACAATAGCAGAAAAAATTCATTTAAATTGAGTTTAATCAGAGTATCTATGATACACTATCGCAGCAAGAGAGCCAATTCAGTTATTTAAAATCTAAACCTCAGATCTGATGACGGCAATTCCGATATAGTAACTGCTAATCTGTCAATTCTTTTAGACTTGAATCTATTAAACATCCCGTTAGCAAAAATTATTTAGTGTGAGGAAGGAACGTGAAACAAATTCTAGGGTATTGTGGGGGAGCCTTCGCCAGTGCTGCGGTTCTCCTGGTGGCACAAGCCCCAATAATAGCGATGACTCAGGTGCGGGATATTCAATTAACCCAAGCAAACGGTGAGGTGAATCTAGTTCTCACTACTGTTGGGGGAGAGCGCCCTGAAGTGTTTGTGATTCGTCGTGGTAATGACTTTATTGCTGATATTATTAATACTCAGCTCACTACCAGTCAACAGTCTTTTCAGGAAAATAACCCCATACCGGGTGTGTCTTCTGTTGTCGTGACTCAACTCGACCCCAGCAGTATTCGTGTGATTGTAACCGGTGCAGGAGGTCAACCCGAAGCTCGGATTGTTCAAGGGGGAGCGGGTAATATTATCATTGCTATGGGAGCAAGTGGCGGCGTTGCTCAGGCCCCACCTGCCGCTGTACCGACCCCCGAACTCGGAAATCAGGATGTATTGGTTCCTAACCCGGATATTAGTGTTAGTAACTCCCAATTGCCTCCTGGCTCAAATGAAGTGATTTTACCCGATACAGGATTAGGTGCTCCGGGAGCAGCTCCAGGGGTTAATGCTCCTCCGGTTAATTCTGCGCCCCCCTTTCTTCCCCGTGCGGTTGCACCCCCGCTTGGAGATATCGCCGTTTCTAATGTCAATCCGGCTGTTGCTACCATTGACTTAGGCAGTGATGAAGTGATTCCTCGCTTAGTCCTACGGGATGCGCCAGTACGAGATGTGTTATCTTTGCTGGGACGAGTTGCCGGGGTAAACATCGCTTACAGCACTCTAGAAAAAGATGAAGACTCCGGTCGTTTTATCCAAGCTGAGGAAGAAGAAGACCGTACCATTTCCCTTGATATTGAAAATGAGCGGGTTGAGGATGTATTTAATTATGTTCTCCGCTTGGCAGCTTTACAAGCAAATCGGGTAGGAAATACAATTTTTGTTGGGGCTGTGCTTCCGGATGAAGCCCGAAATGTAGTGGTTCGCACCCTAAGATTAAACCAGGTAGAAGCTGAAACAGCCGCGAGTTTCCTCAGTACCCAAGGGGCTGAAACCCAACTGAGTATCGAGCGAATTCAGATTCAACAAGTGGGTCAAGGATTTAACCAACGGGAAGTAGAAATCCGCACCCCAGATATTATTCCTTTAGCCGCAGAAGAAGGTTCAGGGCCTTTATTGCTGCGGGGTTTATCCATTTCAACAAACGACCGTCTCAACACGATTACCTTAGTGGGGGAACCGCGTAAAGTTGAGATTGCTATGGCAATGTTGAGTCAGATTGATTTACGTCAGCGTCAAGTTGCCGTCAACGTGAAAGTGATTGATGTCAACCTCGATGGAGAAGCCACTCAAAATACTAGTTTCTCTTTTGGGTTAAATGATGCCTTCTTTGTTAATGATGGTGGTGCTGCTTCCCTTAACTTTGGTGGAGTGAATCCCCCTGGCCGAGACTTAGCCAATAGTGGGATTAACGCACGTCCAATTGTTCCTAATAACCCAGTCAGTGGTTCTGAACCTTTCTTTGACCGAGATGGCACGACTCGCACTCCCCTGACGGCACCAGGCGGCGGGATTGGTTTACGACCGATTTCTCCAGTCACCAGTCAGACAGAACGAGTGGGAATCTCTGATTACGATCCCTTTGAACGAGAACTCAGTGGGGATAACGCCGGAGATCTTTCCGACTTGGGAGAAGTTGAGTTTAGTACTTTCCCTCTATTCCAATATCCTCGACGCTTCCTGTCAACCTTACAAGCTCAGATTGTTAGCCAGAATGCGAAGATTTTGACCGATCCGACATTAATTGTACAGGAAGGTGAAACCGCAGAAGTTCGACTGGTAGAGAATATTGTTAAATCGGTTGATGTAAACGTGAGTGATTCAGACAGTGGCTTCCGTATCGATCGTAGTGCAAACTTTGATGATGTAGGATTGATCCTGAATGTTGAAGTGGAGCGGATTGATGATAATGGATTTGTTACACTACGGGTCAATCCCACTGTGAGTGCTTTAGGTAGTCGAGTTGATATCGGTGATGACGGTGCCTTTGGAACTGAAACGTTAGTTCGTAGCCTCAACTCTGGACGGATTCGACTGCGGGATGGTCAAACCTTAATTGTTTCTGGAATTATTCAGGAAAGTGACCGGGTAACGGTGAGTAAGATTCCTCTTTTAGGGGATTTACCGATTATCGGTGCATTGTTTAGAAGCAGTAGCCGAGAGAATGAACGGGCTGAAGTGATTGTTTTGGTAACGCCCAGTGTCATGGATGATTCAGACAATAGTCCTTATGGCTACGATTATAACATTAGCCCGGATGCGCGTCAGATGTTAGAGAGACGGTAAACATCAGGGTTGATCAATTATCATATATCATAATTTAGAGGCGTTCGGTTGAGCGCCTCTTTGTTGGTAAATGCCATAAAAATTAAGACTAAACTCTATAGTAGTTTAAAGTCATCTCCATTAAAGTCATCAAGATTATCTGTATTTTCGAGTAACAAGAGTTGATGGGCTTGTCCTTGGTTGTCTAAGTAATATAAAGTACGGTCGGTTTCATCATAAATCAGATGAGCATCACCCACAGCGTTGGGATCAAAATTCTGCACTTTAATAAATTCTCCACTCCCTAGCTGTCCATTCTCATTAACCTGAATATCACTAAAGATAGCCTTATCCAGAATAATCTGGTCTTGAGTGGCATCAAAATCAGTTAAGGTATCGAAACCAAAGACTTCTTCAATGGTTAAATTTTCACTGTCTCCGCCGAAGAATAGGCTGATGGTATCATTTCCTGAGCCTGTTGTAATAATATCATTACCGCGATCGCCAGAGATCACATCATTTCCTTCACCACCGTAGAGGACATCATTCTGTTTACCGCCAAACAGCCAATCATCATCACCTCCGCCAAATAGGGTATCTTGACCTTCCCCACCCAGTAATGAATCA
>CAYNXM010000127.1:0-38922 GCA_964401105.1 uncultured Lyngbya sp.
ACCTCATCGCAGTGCATCAGTCATGCCACCAGTACCATCATATGAGCAAACCAGATTGTCGGGAGCCGGATGCACCGAAAGGGGCACGTCCGGATCTAAGTGAGAGGGGCGAAGGATAATACCTTCCCTCGACTCAACCCATCTCCACAGTCTATTCCGTGATGTTCATACACCCCATCAAGACTAAAAAATTCTCGATAAACGTAAACTTGATCTCCTCTTGCCATGATTGAGATGTCATCAACTTTTTACTGTTTCTAACGATTCAGTATAATACAGCAATCCAATCTTGCTAAACTTTGATTAAAGCTGCAATATTTAATTACCATTTTATTTAATTTCCATGACGGATGACTTTGAACCCTCTCTAGCAGACTCAACCCCAGAAATTCATCACCCCGAAGGATTTACCCCAGTCTCAGAAGATGTCAAGAATGAAGAAAATAGTCCTATTTCTTTAACTGATAAAATTACTCAAATTCGTCAAAGTTTGCGTCCAGGGCAACAACAAATGGCAAATTGGACGGGGGGACCTTTGGCAGTTTCAGCGGTTCCTGGGGCGGGAAAATCAACGGGGATGGCAAAGGCAGCAGCAGTCACTATTGCCCGTCATAACTTACATTCGCGTCATCAATTAATCGTCGTCACATTTACTCGATCTGCCGCTGCTAATATTCGGGCTAAAATTATTGAGGAACTGAAGTATTTAAAATTGCCCATTAGTGGATTTGAAGTTCATACCTTACATGGTTTAGCTTTATCCATTGCTACCCGTCATCGAGAGTTATCGGGATTAAACTTAGATGATTTAACTTTAATATTACCTACACCCAGTAATCGAATTACTCGAACTTGTGTAGAACGATGGATAATTGAGTCTCCCCGATTATATCAACGATTAATTGAGGGTTGTCAGTTGGATAGTGAGGAAACAGAACGGTTACGTCGTCAGTCTGTTTTACGCACTGAAATTTTACCCGATTTAGCTTGGAAAGTAATTCAAGAAGCGAAAAGTTCAGGTTTAAAACCCGAAGACTTAGAACGATTATCTCAACAGATTCCCGATGAATATGAAACCTTAAAAATCGCCGCTGGACTCTATCAACATTATCAGCAATTATTACAAGAACAACATTTAGTTGATTATGATGAGATGATTTTGGCAGCATTACGAGCCTTAGAATATCCCCAAGTTCGTCAAATATGGCAATCACAAGTCTTTGCTGTCTTTGAAGATGAAGCCCAAGATTCAACCCCATTACAAACAAAATTATTAGAAATATTAGCAGCAAACAGTTCCGATGAAGAGCAATCCTTATTATTCCCAATTACTAAAAAAAATACTAACTTAAACTCCTTAAACTTTATTCGAGTCGGCGATCCAAATCAAGCGATTAACTCAACCTTTACCCCGGCAGATCCAGTTTATTTTCGTCAATTTTGTTATCAGTCTCAACAACTGCAACGACTGGCAACCATGAATCAATCCGGACGCAGTTCTCCAATTATTATTGATGCTGCTAACTTTGTTTTAAATTGGGTCAATAAATCTAATTTAGCCGGAAAAGAACAACCCTTTGAACCCCAAAAAATTAATACTGTCGGTGCAACCGATCCTCAACCCAATGCGAATCCAGAACCCGTTGGTTTAGGCTTAGAACTCCATCAACCCGACGATATTAATCAGACTGTAGAATTAATCATAAATCGGGTAATTGATTTATACGAACAAAATCCCGACAGTAAATTTGCTATTTTAGTCCGGGAAAATAGACAAGGAGAATTTATTAGCAATTATATTAAAGATCATCAAAATAATGGAATAAAAGTCAATTTAGATCGTCATCCTCTCAAGATTTATGATGCCTCTCAAAGTGCTCGTCATTCTCAAATTCCCGCAGAAATTCTAAGTTTACTTCAATTTATCGATCGCCCCCATTCTCCCGATTATTTAAAAGCTGTATTAAAAGTATTTAGCGATCGCCATTTGATTTCCAAACAAGATTTTAACGCAGTTGCCATTCACCCCGAACAGTTTCTCTACCCCAGTCCACTTAATCGAATTAAATCACCTAAAATTCATAAAATTCGTTCCTTATGTCGAAGCTTATTAACCGCTAAATTAGAACTCCCTTTATATCAACTGATCTCTTTCTTAGCCCTAGCCTTAAAGTATGAAAAAAGTGAACTGGCAACCGCCGATAAATTAGCCGAAAGAATCATCAAACAAACCTCCGGAAACCAAACCATGCCTGCTATTTTAAATATATTAAATGAAATTGTCAGTTCAGAACGATTTGAACCCGTAGAAGTTAACCCAGATAGCCTCACAGAAGGTCCCTATACTCGTCCAGGACAACTAACAATTATTACCATGCATAAAGCCAAAGGATTAGATTGGGATTATGTCTTCTTACCCTTTTTACATGACAAAATTATTCCTGGAGAATTACGAGTACTGCCCCAAACCAAATTTTTAGGAGAATTTACCCTTTCAGAAGTGGCAAGGGCAGAAATTCGGGCTTATTTACATGATAAAACATTGCTCACCATTCCCACAGCTTGGGAGCAAGCAAAAGACTTAAAAATAGCAGAAGAATATCGTTTATTGTATGTCGCAATGACCCGGGCAAAACAGTTATTATGGATGTCTGCGGCTCGTTTAGCACCGTTTAATTGGAATAAACCAGAAAATTTACAACCCCGGCAACCTTGCCCTATTTTGCCTGCATTAAAGCGTCAGTTTCCCCATCATTCCTGTCATGATTAAACTTCATTCAACGAGAGTCTGTAGACAAATGATAGAGTATTTGGCAATTTGGCATCCTATTTGATAGTGAGTAAGGCTACGATTAAATTATTCACTAAAAATTACTGATTGAGTCACAAAATATTCTGACATCCTTGATGAAACTGGGTGAATCTCTCGCTTTTTTGCGTAGGGAGACAGTTGTCAATGATTGTTGTATTGGTTTTTATCAAATTTTAGATTATTTGTTAACTGATACCAATTCTTTAAAATATTGCCCTAGACGGAAAATGTTTGGCGCTAGCCCAACCCGTCAAGATAGCCAACCCGTCGATTTATAAAACCCCGGCTGTTGCCGTCCCCACCAAAGATGTAAACCCCCCTAAATCCCCCCGAAGTCGCGGGAGGTAGGAGGAGGAGGGGACGATTGGGGTAATGGATTGAGTGCATGATTACAGAGAAATGGTATGAGATTGATATTGAATCAATAGAAAAACTGTAAATAATTATTTATAAAAATAGATTAAAAAAGATATTTTTCACTATCTTTGAGCGGCATAATATTTTTAATAATTTTTCTACTGATATCTAAATTTTATCTCAGTATTGCGAAGCATATTTAAAGATATAAATGCAACAAAAAAACATATATTAACTTGCCAAGCTGGCACAAAAAAATATTGATGCCGGATTATTTTAAAAGATAGAAGTTAAGTTATTTATTAACGACTTTATCTTATGAAGAATAAAAGAGCATGGGTAGCAAACAACTTTTACAGAGCTTGTGAAGTCTGTGATTTGCTGTGGAAAATTATCACAATAAGGATAAATCAATGATTGAAGTGACAAAAGAGCTTGATATTAATACTGAAACTGAACTAGATACAAATGTTGATCTTGTACTAGATCAAGATCAATCAACCGATTTAAATTTTGATAGTACTGTAGATGTGAATGGAAACGTAGCCAATCTCAACTTTGATGTAACAGGAATTGGCGACAATAGTACTAGTGAATCTAATGTTTCCGTTGTAGCAACAAATAGTCTTTCTGAAATTAGTGGTTCATTATCCGCAGGAGTTGGGAATAATACCATTTTAGTGGAATTCCGCACCATTGATGGGAGTGAGAATAACTTAGCCAACCCAGAATGGGGTACTCCAGAGTCTCAACTCCTGCGCCTAACCTCCTCAGCCTACGATGACGGCATTTCAACACCCCGAGGCGGTAATCCTTCATCTTTACCCAGTCCCAGGGAAATTAGCAACACTGTTTTCGATCAATCTGAATTAATCCCCAACTCCGCCGGAGTCAGTGATTGGTTTTGGCAATGGGGACAATTTCTAGATCATGATTTAGACTTAACTCCAGGCACATCCGGTGAAGCATTTAATATTTTAGTACCCACAGGTGATCCTGAATTTGATCCAAGCAATAGCGGGACTCAAGAAATTAGTTTTACCCGTTCTATTTTTGACTTCTCAACAGGAACTTCAGCAAGTAATCCGCGAGAACAAATTAACGAAATTACCGCTTATATTGATGGTTCAAATGTGTATGGTTCCGATGAAGAACGTGCAGAAGCCTTACGAACTTTGGATGGTACTGGCAAACTCAACACCAGTATAGGAGACAATGGAGAAATTTTATTACCCTTCAATACAGCGGGTTTAGAGAATGACGATCCCTTTGGCAGACCAGCCAATCAACTCTTTTTAGCAGGAGATATCCGCGCCAACGAACAAGTCGGATTAACCGCAACCCATACCTTATTTGTGCGAGAACATAATCGATTAGCTGAAGACATTGGTCAGCGTTTAGATAATGGAGAAGCCGAATTAGTTGATTTATTTGAAGAATCCGGACTCAGTCGCGGTGACTTTATTTACGAAGCCAGTCGTCAAATTGTCGGTGCAGAAATTCAAGTCATTACCTACAACGAATTTATCCCATTATTATTGGGAAATAATACCTTAGACAATTATTCAGGATACGATGAAACCGTTGATGCGGGAATTAGCAATGAATTTTCAACCGCTGCATTTCGCTTCGGACACACCATGCTGTCCCCCACATTGCAAAATGGCACGGCTGAAGGCATAGAATTGCGAGATTCTTTCTTTAATCCTAACTTAGTCGAAACAGAAGGAATTGATGATTTATTATTAGGTTTAGCCTCCCAAGAAGCACAAGCAGTGGATGCAATGGTGATTGATGATGTGCGAAACTTCTTGTTTGGTCAACCCGGTGCGGGTGGGTTTGATTTAGCCTCTTTAAATATTCAGCGAGGACGAGATCATGGCATTCCCAGTTATACTGAAGTGCGGCAAGAATTAGGCTTAGATCCGATTATAAATTTTGCACAAAT
Source organism: uncultured Lyngbya sp. (assembly GCA_964401105.1). GTDB lineage: Bacteria > Cyanobacteriota > Cyanobacteriia > Cyanobacteriales > Microcoleaceae > JAAURB01. The sequence goes on from CAYNXM010000127.1 coordinate 5,118, forward strand.
CACTTCAGATTCAGAAGTCCAAGACGATTTAGCAGCCGTTTATGGTAGTGTTAATCAAGTAGATTTGTGGGTGGGAGGACTGGCCGAAGATCCAGCTAATGGCGCTTTAGTGGGAGAAACATTTCAAGCAATTTTACTGGATCAATTTACTCGTCTGCAAATAGGCGATCGCTTTTATTATGAAAACGATCAATTATTGTCCGTATTGGCTCCGGATGTAGAAGATACGACATTATCTGATATTATTCTAGCAAATTATGCCATTACCAGTATTCAGGAGAATGTTTTCTTAGCTTAATCCATACATTTGATTCTTCTCTTGATTTCCAATTATCAAAAGAGAACATAGAGGCAAGGTTTAAGTCAGGTCTGCCATATATATAGACTTAAGCCTTGTTTAGCCTCTACATCAAATTTTAAGCCGATTTCCATTTCTTTTTCTATATACGGAGTCTCATTTACTGATTGATTGTTAATTTGAATACTTTTTACAGTAGCAGGTTGACATAAGGCGATTTTTTCATTGACGAGAAACAAAGATGATTCAATACTTAGTGATGTGTTATTGACTTTAGCAACTCCAGCTTGCGGTTTTTTGAACCACTCAGTAATTTTGCCTATACACTTTGCTTTACCGATTTTTTCTTTTTTTTCTATCACCTTATAGGTAAACAAATCAGTTAATGCTTGACACATACTTTCTGTAAAAGTGCATAATTATAATAGATCACTAAATCCTAAAAAGTTATCTATTGAAGTTGTATGCGCTGCGTCGTTACGATAAACAATTAATTCGTTTAATTCGCCTTCTGCCGTATTTTGACTTCCTTTAATATTCTCTACAAAATTTCTAATTGCTGTATGTTTCTCTATCCATAACCAAGTCTCGTTAATGCCAGCATCGGCCAGTAATTTATCTAAAGTATCTCTACGTAAATTTTGCTCGTGAAATAGAAAAGCATCGGGTGAAAGTTCATAGCTACCAGCATTATCAATCCCAGAATGCAAACTATTAACTATATCTTTTATTGAAAGATGTTCGTATCTTTTTTTGTTCTGATCTATTAACAATCTACCTACACCTGTTTGATGAGTCTTTCTAATTCTATTGTCTAAATCGCTATAGTTTGGGTAAATTTCAGGTAATAATGATAACCAATCTCTAATTAAGTCTTCTACAAAATTTTCATAGATAGCATATAGTTTTATGACAGCAGCACAGTGATCGTATATTCTCCAATCTATAGGCTTGGGAATATCTTTTTGAATTAAATCTAACAATTGCTCACAATCTGTTGATTTTTGTTGAATGTTTGTAGAACTAAAAATGACTTTTCTTATATTTTCGTTGGTTTTAATTACAGAGCGTACAGTTGATATATTATTTTCTGCTTGTCGCAAAAGCTCTTGAAAAATTACCATTTACCCTGCAATTACCTGAGATAGCATATGATCAAACAACTTGATTCTCTGCTGCAAATCCCCTTTGCTTCTTCCTGCTCCTGTAAACAGCTTTTTCTGATCTTGTTCTAGTAACCTTTTAGTCGCTTCTATCATTTTTGCTTTATTTTTAATCAACTGATCGGCTTCATTTAGATGTTTACTAATTCCTACCATTACTGCATCATAAAACGCTTTATAAGATTGATCTTTCCAGCTATCTGCTTTTGGATCGTATGGCTTAAATAGTTTTTCTCCATAAATTTCGTTAGCAATATTTATAGTATTGACAAATATCTCTCTGAGTATATCTATATCTGTGTCATCAAAATTTAAGCTTTTAATCATGTACAAATTTAAAAATCCTTCTATTCCTCCCCGAAACTCGTCATAATGTCTAAAAGCAAAAAAACGTAGAATCAATTCTACATCTTCCATCTTTTTATAAAGATTATTGTTTCTCAGTTTATCTGGTTCTTGAATTGGAATATCCCAAGCTTTAGCAAAAATTTCATTACTTGCAAGTTCAAACAATAGCGAATTAAACTTTCCTGAATATATACAATTACGTATTTCTTGTTTACTCAGAGAAACTCCACCAGTATTCAGCCTCTCAAAAGTAACTTGTTTTAAGAAAAAAGCTTCTTCAGGATTCTGTGTAGATTCAGTAATTAAGACAATAGATGATATGGCTCTGCGATCAATTCCTGCCTTGATTTTATCGGGGAGTTCATGATATTTACGACCATTTAATTCTGGCCATAGCTCAAGACCAGTTAGTTCTAAATTTTTATTGTAAAAGTCTTTGATTGCGGTAATTCTTTGCTGACCATCCATAACCTCATATGAGTTATATTCTCTTTCGTAGAGAATAATTGGTGGCACAGGAATATTAATTAAAAATGATTCAATAAGTTGCGATTGTTTTTGCTTATCCCAGCGCAATCTTCTTTGATAAAATGGACTTAAATCCATATAATTGGGTCTTTTGAGAGAATCGGCAAAGCTTGGTAGCTTCTCTCTATTTATCTCCGTCAGGATTCTTTGTTGTCCTTTTTCGTACTTAGCATTGATTTGTTTGTCTGTAAGATCTAAATTGCCATTTTTGGAAGGCAGTTTTTCCCACATTACTTTTTCTGCTGGAGCAACTAACATCGATATTAAGGCTCTTGATAGCTGTAAGATTGCAATATTCTATCTATAGACTAGCTTGTTTTCTAGAAGCTACTCCTATAGTAACTACGTGGTGATCCGCTTTGCCAGTACACTGAATCACATCATACCGTTTTTGTCAAACTCATGTGATGTTAATGTTATTTCCTCAGGATGGGCGTTCCTTAGACATTCACCTGCCTCTGTACAGGAGTTGGAAACCTCACGCCAAGTCGTACTGCTATTGCAAGGTCGCTTCGCGCTATTCAAAATGGCGTAAAATTAATGCTGAAATATAGCCCATGATCTTGGAGATTATCTCCTTTATCTTCAAGATCAACTAACGGCAGTCCATAATCCAGGCGGATATTTAAATCGGGTACAGGCTGCCACAACATGCCTAAACCCGTTCCCATGAGAAAGGTTTGATCTAATAATTGATTAGGATTATCCCGATGATTCCAAACCTTGCCTAATTCCACAAATGGTGCTATTTGTACTGTAGGTGAACCCGTCTCACTTCGTAATAGAGTGATGCGATCTTCAACTGAAAACCGGAAGCCATTATCTCCTGCCCGGACATTTTGACGATACCCCCGCAAAGATAACGCACCCCCCAACACAAACTGTTGAGAGGCAAACAACGGATCTGCCGAAAGTTGAATCTCTCCTTGTGCAATCAATAAATGACTATTACTTAAACGTTGAACCCGCTGAACTTGACCTAACCAACTGAGAAATCCAGCACTGGGGCCAGAATCATTGTTGGTAGCATTCAAGATATCCGTTCCGAGGCTAAATTGCGATCGCAAAGCCCAGGCCCCCTGGGGATCTCGGCGTACATAATCCTGTCCGAACTTAAAAACATTGGTACGAGTGACTCCAGCAAAGTCAAATTCCTGCTCAAATTCCTGCTCAAATTCCTCGTCTATTATATTGAAGGAGATCTCGCTTTCGAGATAAGTAAATCCTAACGACAGGGCAAATTCTTCGGCAGGGGTACGAACTAAAGGCTGACGATAGCTGAGTTCATAGCGTTGAGATGTCCCTTCAATATTAAGCTCTTCAAACTCTTGTTGAATGATACGATTACGGTTAGGCGGAATCCGCAGTTGAATCGTACCATTCATGGCATTAACGGGAAAACTATAGAGAAAATCCACTACATCGGATTCACCATCAGTAATCAAGCGGGTGGTGTTGTAGGAAACAAACATTAAATCCCCATTACCCGTTAAATTAAGATGACGTAAACTGACCCCCAATCGTTCTGAACCAATACTGGGGGGAGAATAATTATCAAAATTAAAACCCAATTGAAATGCATCCGCTTCAATCACCCGCACAATCAGAATACTCTGACCTTCCTCGCTTCCCGCCCGTAAACTGGCTTCGACACTTTCAAATAAAGGATTAACCCGCAACAGGCGCAGTTGATCTTCTAAGCGAGGCGTACTCAGGGGTTGACCCGCTCCCAGTCGGACTCGAGAGCGAATATATTCAGGATTAAGCCGTTGAGTGCCTTCAATTTCAATAGTATCTAAAGTACCTTCAATCACCTGAATCGTAACCGTGCCATCGCTGATAGTTTGCTCTGGAACAATCGCTCTGGAGGTAATATAACCCCGTTCCAGGTAAATTTCTGTAATATTATCAGCCGCCGCCTGTAACTCTTGTAAGTTAACAGAACGCCCTTCTAGCGGTTGAACAATCTCTGCAATTTCGTCTGGGGTTAAAATCGTACTTCCCACGACTTCAACTGTCGTTACCGGGATTGGTGTGGTATCTGGAGGCGGTTGAGTTGGACTGGGTTGTTGAGGTTCAAAGTCAGGCTTCGGCGGTGGTTCCGGTTGAGGCGGTTGGGGTTCTGGTTGCAAAAATCGATCCTGGTTCGGATTCGGTCGGGGGTTAACTTCCGGTGTCTCAGTTGGAATCTCCGTTTGTGCCAATTGAAAACAGGACAGTTTTGTACAATCAGCATCAAATAACAACGGGTTGAGGCTTAAAGATACAGGCTTGAGTTTGAATGGAGTTTGTGAGGAAAGATTAAACTCAGCGACTGGCTGAAAAGACGCGACCACCTTAGGTTTATTCAGTTTACGTAACTGAACATCAACCGCCTTGGGTTGGGACACAGCACAAGGAATTCCGGCTAATCCTGTAATCATGAAGCTGGTTACAAGAAAACTGGATTTTCTGATGAATTGATTTAAACTCCAGCCCATAACAACAACGCCTACTCTCAACTGAAACAACTCATATAATGTATTGGCTAACTTAGCCAGTCTATCCTAGAACTGAAGCTGTCGGGAGAAGCAATGTTAGATTTGTTACGGGTTATTTGAGGCAATCAGCACTTGATGCCTTGATACCTCAATCGATGAACCTTGATGATCGGCCTAGAGTCTATAAACTCAGACTAGATCATGGTGAGGGAGACTCTATCAGTGTTAGCTGAGTGTACCGCCAATATGTTAACGGATTCTTGTTCTGACAATGATGCTGTTTTAGTCAGTCGTTGTCAGCAGGGTGAAAGCCACTGCTTTCGCTATCTCTATCAACGGTATCAGCGAAAAGTTCGTTCTACTTTGTATCAACTTTGTGGATCATCTCATATCGATGATTTGGTTCAAGAAGTATTTATGCGAGTGTGGAAAGGACTCCCCAAGCTGAAACAACCGAGTACATTTTCCACCTGGTTGTACCGAATTACTTGGAACGTCGCCACAGATCAGCGTCGTCGATTCGCCAAACAGTCCTCTTTTGGATCAAAATTAAAAGCAGAAGCTGTCCTAGAGCACGATCGCTCTATTCAACCCCATCATTCTTCTGATTTAATGCACTTGCATTATCAGGATGTCGTGAATCGGGGACTGAACCAACTCAGCTTTGAACACCGCACAGTGTTAGTGCTGCACGATCTTGAAGATTTACCTCAAAAGCAAATCGCTGAAGTCTTGGCGATCCCGATTGGAACAGTAAAGTCTCGCCTGTTTCATGCGCGAGGCGCAATGCGAAAATTTTTGCAACGCGAAGGAGTAAAATTATGACAACTCAGTTTGAAGACGATAAACCTCTGGTTCAATTTCTCAAGCAACATCACTCCACTCCCCCTCAACCTCACCCGGATCTCGAAGATCGGATTATGGCAGCGGTGCGTAAGTCTTCCTCTGACAGCGTTAGACTCGAGTTTAGACCTCAAAGGCGATTTTTCCTAAAACCGTTGTGGATCTCGGCTGCGATCGCGGCTAGTATGACATTTGCTTGGATGGGATACCGTAGTATAATCTCTCAAGAGCTTACACTGGCTGAAGAACAAGAACTAGAAGAATTTTTGGCTGAGAATTGGGATCAGACAATGGCAGCCGATACCAGTACAGATTTGTTTGTATTACAACCCACAGCCAGTTATTAAATCAATCCCATTTTCTTTGTAAATAATACCCTAAGATTGCAGATATAAGCTCTTGAGACGGGGTGAGGTTCGGTGGTTTCATATCACTCTATTCCCGACTCAAGAGTAATGACCCATAACAAATAACCAGTAATAAAGGAAAGAAACGCTATGTTGCGATATTGGAGTTTTGTTTGTGCTGCTGTTGTTGTGTCTTGCAGTATTCCGAAACTGGCTATTGCAAACCCAGAGAGAGGAACAAGCCAAGATGTGTCTCAAACCACTAACTTTAGACAATCTGATAAAGACTCTCCCCCGATGGGGCTATTCGATCAACTTAATGTTACGCCCCAGCAAAAGCAAGAAATTCAGGAGATCCGCGATCAACATCGTGTTACCCTAGAACAGCGTCAACGACAGCTTCAGCAGGTACAGCAAGAACTAAATCAGTTAATCGCCAGCGAAGCACCTGAAGATCAAATTCGGCAAAAACACGATCAACTGTTGCAGATGACTCAGGACATGAGAGAACTGAATTTTGATGTGATGATGCAGTTGAGAGGTATTCTAACCCCAGAACAACGAGCAAGATTTGCTGAAATTATGGAAAATCGACGAATTACCCCCGCTCGAAATCCTTAAACGGGTTAAAATAAAAATTGCTAATTTTTTGATGGGGTGTATGGTTTCGGCAAAAACAACTTACCTTTATTTACATGGGTTTGCATCGAGTCCTCAATCCCGAAAAGCACAATATATCAAGGATCGCTTCAGGGATTTACAACTGAATTTACATATCCCCGATCTCAACCAAGGGGATTTTTCTCATCTTACTCTTTCTCGTCAACTTCAGCAAATTGAAGCGGAGTTTTCACCCCCATCTTCTGGAAAACGAGTGATTATCGGTTCGAGTTTTGGTGGATTAACTGCCACTTGGTTAGTTCAGCGCCAATTCCCAGCCGATCAACTTATTTTACTCGCTCCAGCCTTCCAATTTCTAGAGTATTGGCTACCTAAACTGGGAACTGCTCAATTAGAACAATGGAAAACCGAAGGCTATTATTCAGTTTATCACTATAGTGAAGAACGTCAACTGCCTTTAAGTTATCAGTTTGTTCAAGACTTATTTCAATATCCGGATGAACAACTTCAAACTCCTATTCCCACTTTGATTTTACATGGTCAACAGGATGAAACCATTCCGATTCAAGCCAGTCGAGATTTTGCTAAAACTCGTCCCTGGGTCAAATTAATTGAACTAGACAGTGACCATAGTCTGGGAAATGTTTTAGATCAAGTTTGGTCAGAAATTCAGCCGATGTTGTAATCAAGATATTCCTATAAACTGTAACCTGTTGATCGACAGCTAGGCTGACAGGTCTCCTCAATTTACAGCGCTATTAACTTTTACTCATTTAATTACAGTTTATCCTCAACTATTTGATATCAAATTTTTATAAAAATTGATCCATTATTTGAGTTTAAGTTACAACTCTAGCCATCAGCTATTGATGAAAAATAATCTCTCAACAAACTCAACTTTTTAGTTTTGTAAAAATTCAGTCAGAAAAGTGCATAAGTTCATCACCTTGAGATATATGTAATAACATATTCGAGCAGTTCTCGCCAATCATTTCACTCAAAAGCACAACAATATTATTAATAAAGTTTGAGCAGAATAGATTAATAATTTTCCTCACTCGATCACTTTGAGGCTAAAACTTTTGATTGAAATGGTAGGGTTACGGCTTGATCTTTCATCCAAAATTTACAAGATTTAATATCATGGCGGATATCACAGTTACGACACTCATTGATGAAAATGATGGGATTGAAACAGGTGGTGTATCACTTCGAGAGGCTATCAACGCCGCTGCATCCGGCGATCAAATTCTTTTTGATTCATCTTTAGAAAATCAGACAATTACTCTCACCAACGGTGAATTAGTGATTGCAGAAAGTTTAACCATTAATGGGGATACAGACGGCGATCCAGAAACTCGAAATATTACGATAGATGCTGATGGTAACTCCCGTGTGTTCAAAGTTGATGATGAAAATATTGAGATCTCCAAGACAGTCACTATTGATGGGTTAACCATTACTGGAGGAGGTTCTTTAGATTCGTTCTCCTATGATTCTGGCATGGGTATCGACAACCGAGAAAACCTGACTATTACTAATAGTACTGTTAGTGGTAATCATGCAGCAAACGGAACAGGTGGTATCCGTAATAGTTCCAGAGCAATTATTAATATTAGTAATAGCGTTATCAGCGATAATATTGGTACTGATGGTGGTTTGATTGCAGGCCCTGGGGGAATTGCAAGCCCTGGGGGAATTTACAACAGTGGTACAGCTACCATTAGCAATAGTACCATTAGCGGTAACACTTCTATCAACAGCTACTACTACGGTGGTGGAGGGATCTTCAATATTGGTTTAGCTACGATTAGCGACAGTATTATCAGTAACAATAGTGCATCCAGCTTAGGTGGCGGTATTGACAATGGGAGATTAGGAGTTTCTGGCAGCAATCTTATTGTCACTAACAGCACTATCACGGGTAACACAGCTTCTAGCGGTGGAGGAATTTATAATAGCACTGATGATGCATCAGCAAGCATCAATAACAGTACCATTAGTGGTAATAGGGCTCGCTTTGGTGGAGGCATCAGTAACAGTAATGTATTAGATATTAGCAATAGCACCATTAGTGGTAATACTGCAGTTCGTGAAGGTGGGGGAATATTTAATGCTTTTGGTACAGCCAATATTATCAGTACTATTATTGCTACCAATACCGCCCAAGAAAACCCGGATGTCAATGGTAACTTTATCGATCAAGGTGATAACCTGATTGGAGATACAACCGGAAGTACCAGCTTTATTACAAGTACCCTAGTTGGAGATACTGATAACCCTATCGATCCCCTGCTTGGCCCTCTAACCGATAATGGCGGCCCCACCCCGACTCAAGCGTTACTCGTTGGCAGTCCTGGGATTGAGGCGGGTAGTAACCCGAATGAATTCACAACAGATCAACGGGGAGATGGCTTTGTCCGGGAGTTTCTTGGTCAAAGGGCAGATATTGGGGCGTTTGAGTTTCAGCCAGATGACTTACCTGTCCCTTTAGATGACCCAACAGATTTAGAAAATACAGCCTTTATTACTGATGAGGATACGGATTTAACAACAGGTAATGTTCTCAGCAATGATATCGATCCTGTCAACAATGGGTTAAATATTACAGGGTTTGACACAACTCTAACTCAAGGGATTGTTACCGATAATAGCGACGGTACATTTGACTATAACCCCGATGGACAATTTGAGTTTCTGACAGAGGGGGAAATGGCTACAGACAGTTTTACCTATACTATTGAAGACAGTGTAGGAAATGCCGGCATTGCTCCAGCCATTGTTAATATTACCATTGAGGGAGTTAATGATACTCCTATTGTCAGCAATCCTCTTAGGGATCAAACAGCCTTCCCTTCTAATGTATTCAGTTTTGTGATGCCAGTTGATACCTTTAGCGATATCGACACGGGAGATACATTAACATTCAATGCCCTGGGTTTACCGGACTGGCTAATTTTTGATCCGAAGATTGCCACATTTAGTGGTGTACCAATGAGTGCAGATGCTGGGACCAGCAACACTATTACGGTTCGGGCAACGGACAGCTTAGGAGAAAATACTACCAGTGACTTTAATTTAACGGTAGACGGTACATTTACCTCACCTGTTACTCCACCTACTACCCCACCTCCCTCAACACCTCCAGCCCCATCAACTCCAGCCCCATCAACTCCAGCTCCATCAACTCCAGCCCCATCAACTCCGACCCCAATGATTATTGTACCTCCCAGTAGTCTGCGAGTCGATCCTTCGAGTCAAATTCCCAGTATCGAAGAACCGGATATTGAAGAAAATCGAAACGCAACTGAAACGATAGAAGTGACTGTTAGTTTGACTCCCACAGTCGGTACTAATGGTGCAGATCATATCTTAGGTAGCAATGCAGCTAATATTATTTTTGGACAACAGAATCAAGATTTCATTGACGCAAAGAAAGCTAGTGATACCATTCACGGTGGTCAAGGACACGATCAAATTCTGGGAGGATTAGGAAATGATTCCATCTTCGGAAACGTCGGTAACGATACCCTAATCGCAGGTCAGGGCAATGACTGGATGAATGGAAATCAGGGTAATGATTTTATCAGTGGTGAGGCAGGTTTAGATACTATATTCGGCGGAAAAGACAATGATACTTTAGTCGGGGGTGATGGACTTGACCAGGTGTTTGGTAACCGAGGAGAGGATTTAATCGCAGGTAGGGGTGGAAATGATTCCCTCTATGGCGGTCAAGCAGGAGATACTGTCTCTGGCAATGAAGGCAATGACTTTGTTAGTGGGGATGAGGGTTCAGATTTACTGGATGGTAATGAGGGACAAGATACCCTCAGGGGTGGGGCTGGGAATGATGTGATTGATGGTGGGGAAAATAATGATAATTTAGATGGGGGAGATGGCAATGATGAATTAATTGGTGCCGGAGGAAGTGACACCATTCGTGGCAATGAGGGTAATGACCGATTTATCCTGTCTCCAGGAGATGGTACAGATACAATCCTTGATTTTCAGAATGGCACAGACTTTTTAGTTTTAGATGGTGGATTAACGTTTGATGATATTGGATTGATGCAAGAGGGCAGTAATGTTCGACTTCTGTTTAATAGTGAAGTTTTGGCAGTTTTGAATGGGGTTAATATTGGAGATATTACTGCAAATAGTTTCACCTCTACTCTCTAAGCCTGAATTACCAGTTTGTGGAATATGGAGGGATTAGCCAAGGGAAAATTAGAAAAGTCTCTACAAGTGAGTCCCCATCAAACTCGGATTATATCCAGTTGTCGAGATTAATTGAGTATTTTACTGTTCCATAGATGCTGTTGGGAAAATGCGACAGGGTAACGGACTACGAGTAGAAGCTTCAGTTTTAACCACTTCAGCAGAACTAGATGAGTCGGCTATTTCAGTTTCAGCCACAACTACAGTATTGTCTAAATTTGATGATTCTATATTGGTTTGCAGGGATTTGAGTGAGCGAATATTGGCAATATTTTTATCAGCATCTACAGTGATTTGAGCCATTGCCGGCATTGCTGAAAATAATGACATTCCTAAACACCCACAAGTTAATAAACGTCTGAGTAATTGATTCATATTTTATTTCTAATTCGTGTTAAAAAGTGCTAATCTATCTAGACCTCGATCTAGCCTAAAAAAATCAAACTTAAAAAATAGTAGATGAACTTCACAGCTTTCAACTTTTTTAAAATGATTGAAAACCACCCTGATTCATGAAGTTTTTTGTCAATGAGAGGTTAAACCCTTGTTGTTATATCCTAACAATGAGAGTCGTAAAATCCCTACAGCAATTATACTAAAATTGACTATTTTAAAATCAGGATTAATTTATGTAATAACTCGGAATAAATAATTATTAAAAGCTCAATATAACAACATATAAAAACAACAATAATAAGTCATAAAATAACTATAGACAGGTTTTGGTAGGTCATATTATTAGATAAATTTGCAGTTATCCCTGGGTCTTAAATACTTTTTTAATGATTCTGCTAAAGGGACTCGCAACTGTCCCTTTTCTAAAGTCATATCATTCGCACCAATAAAACAAAGGCGCATTTCCCGTCTGGGCGACATAGATATTAAACCTCAATATTTATAATTTAAACACGAATAGCATTATCTTTTTAAGACTGATTCTACAAAGATTCAATCACAAATCTATTCTAAATAATCTTTATAATAATGAAAAGAAGTAAATCCTATCTCACTCAACCGGAATGAATACAGTTGATTATCTCCGAATTAGTCTCATCGATCGTTGTAACTTTCGCTGTCAATACTGTATGCCAGAAGGGGCGGAGATTGATTATATTCTGCAACAAAATCTGCTGACAATCGATGAACTGTTAATACTGCTACAAAATGTATTTATTCCCGTTGGATTTACCCGTTTTCGACTGACTGGGGGTGAACCGTTGCTGCGTCCAGGGGTGATAGACTTAGTGGAGAATATTGCAGCATTTCCCCAAACTCAGGATATCGCCATGACCACCAATGGCTTTCTACTGGCAGATAAAGCAGAGCAATTATATCATGCTGGACTGCGGCGGTTGAATATTAGCCTCGACTCCCTCGATGCAGAGACCTTTAATCAAATCATTGGTAACCGGGGACGCGATCGCTGGCAACAGGTTTGGGATGGGATTCAAACCGCTTATCAAGTGGGTTTTGATCCGCTGAAGTTAAATGTGGTGGTTATTCCAGGAGTCAACGATGGTGAAGTGCTAGATTTAGCTGCTTTAACTTTAGAACGAAAATGGCACGTCCGGTTTATTGAATTTATGCCTATTGGAAATGGGGAGTTATTTGGCGCTAGCGGTTGGATAGACTCTGAAACCATTAGACAACAAATTCGCGATCGCTGGGGACTGGCAGAGTCTCAAGTTCAAGGTAATGGCCCGGCTGATGTGTTTCAAATTCCTGGCGCAAAAGGTACAGTCGGATTTATTAGTCAGATGTCAGAGTGTTTTTGCGATCGCTGTAACCGAATGCGATTATCCGCTGATGGCTGGCTACGTCCCTGTCTACTCAATGAAACAGGTCAAATTGATCTTAAAACCTCCCTCAGGGGTGGCGTGCCTCTGAGGGCCTTACAGAGGCAAGTGAGAGACTTACTTCAGATTAAACCAGAGATTAACTTCAAAGAACGCGATAAAGGCACGCAGGGTTCTTATCAGCGTACCATGTCGCAAATTGGCGGTTGAATGAAGGTATTGCCTTTCTTAACTTGATCGGAAAAAATCGGCAAATTGAGAGATCATCGATTATCTTAGTCACAAGGCCCTCTGCGGTACTCTCAACATTCAACAGGTTTAAACTATGTCTGCTGCTAGTCAAACTGCTAATAACATTCAACTCTCTCCTGCTGAAGCCTTCGCAGCAATTGCATTAACCGCTGTTGCAGCCGATGGCTATATTACTGGGAGTGAAACTCAAATCATTAATACAACTCTGTCTCGGATGCAGCTTTTCAGTGAGTATTCCGAAGAACAGAAGCGATCCATGATCGATCGCCTGTTTTGTCAGATTCAACAACAAGGATATAATACGCTGATGGAAGCGGCAATTACTCAACTGCCGGGGAATCTCAAAGAAACAGTATTTGCGATCGCCACGGATATTACCTTAGCTGATGGTGAACTCTCCGAAGAAGAGGAAAATCTGTTAAATGCACTCTATAGTTCCCTCAAAATTGAGGAAGAGATGGCAACAAAAATTATTGATGTCATGTTAATCAAAAATAGAGGATGAACTCTGTCGGACTTTTGTGATAACTAGAATACAGAAGATCCCTGGTTAAACTAGGGATTTTTTTATTCCTCTGTAATCTTTAACTCAGTAGAAGAGTGTGTCACAATTAATCCAGTTGCTTTTCTGTGCTTTTATTAAACAATTATGACTTTCACTTATCTGCGAACGGTACACTTTCAGGATACAGATGCTGCGGGTGTTGTTTACTTTGCGAATATCCTTAAGATGTGTCATGAAGCTTATGAAGCATCTTTGATACAGGCTAAAATTGATCTAAAATCTTTTTTTAATAGTGACAAAATAGCGATTCCAATTGTTCATGCCAGGGTTGATTGTCAACAGCCGATGTTTTGTGGCGATCATTTAATTATTCATCTTAAACCCAAAAAAATTAACGAGAGTCAGTTTGAAATTCATTATAATATTGTCCGCCTCGATACAGTCGATCAAAAAATTGCCAATGCCGTTACGCGACACGTTTGTATTCATCCCCATTATCGTAAACGACAAGCTTTATCTCAAGAGATGTTATTTTGGCTGAGTCATAATTCTGTAGAAACGTTCTTACATTCTCCCGATGCCGTTGTGGTTTGGGAACAGGGTAAAATCTTCTTTTTTCAAGCCGATGAGTATATCAGTTTTGATCTCAATAGAAACTGTTTTGATTGGGGTTATCCCCAAAAAATTAGTCAAGGAAAGTGGTTTAATTTTCCGCCACAATTTGCTCAAGGAATCGATACGGGGGTTTTATGGAATGATGGTAAAGCCTTCTTTTTTAAAGATAATGAATATCTTCGCTATGATTTATATCAAAATAAAGTCGAACCAGGTTATCCTCAAAAACTAGAAAGTGGTAACTGGTTAGGATGGCCGGAACACTTTTATCAGGGAATTGACGCGGCTGTTTTATGGAATAATGGTAAAGCCTATTTTTTCAAAGGAGATGAATATATCCGTTATGATATTTATCAAGAAATGATTGATCCAGGTTACCCCAAAAAAATTAAAGAAAGTTGGCCGGGATTACCTCAACAGTTTACCACTTATGTGGATGCTGTGATCAAATTAAACCCTCGGCAAGCTTATTTTTTCCATAAAGATGAATATGTGAAATATGATATTCTACAAAATCGGACACTTTCTAGTTCTCCTCAAAAAGTAAATGATAGTTGGTTTTACAGTGGATATACTATCCTAAATTCAGTATCAACTTGATCTCATACTTATTATATAAAAAATATGAAAAAATATCGTTATGCCATTATTGGAACGGGTGCAATCGGTGGTTTTTATGGTGCAAAGTTACAACAAGTGGGGTGTGATATTCATTTTTTATTACATCATCATTCAGAATGGGCATGGATTCAGAATCAGGGTTTAAGGATTGAATCTTCTTTAGGAGATTTTAGGCTGCCAGTGATTAATGCTTATGAAGATGTCCATCAAATGCCTGTCTGTGATGTAATTATTGTGGCATTGAAAACCACTCAAAATCATCTATTACCTGAATTATTAGCCCCTATTTTAAGCTCAAATAGTGTAATTTTATTATTGCAAAATGGTATCGGTGTTGAGGCACAAATTGCAGAAATAATAGGTCAACAACAAATTATAGGTGGACTCTGTTTTGTTTGTTCTCATAAAGTCGGTGCAGGACATATTCGACATTTAGATTATGGTACAATTAAACTGGGCGCATACCGTGCCAATAATGAAGTCCCAGGCATTACAGAAGCCATGAGGCAGATTGCTGCTGATTTTAAAATGACAGGAATTCCGATTGAATTGAGTGAAGATTTATGGCTGGCTCGTTGGCAAAAGTTAGTTTGGAATATTCCCTATAACGGACTTTCAGTTATTTTAAATGCCAGAACGGATGAAATGATGGGAAACCCAGAAACCCGATTATTAGTGAGGCAAATTATGGAAGAAGTGGTTCAGGGTGCTCAAGCCTGTGGTCGTATAATTCCAAAGAGTTTTGTTGAAAAAATGCTGGATCATACGGATAAAATGAAACCCTATTTAACCAGTATGAAATTAGATTATGATGCTCAGCGTCCTTTAGAAATAGAAGCAATGTTTGGTAATCCTTTACGATTGTCTCAACAAGCCGGGATGAATTTACCTCGAATTGAGATGTTGTATCAACAATTAAAGTTTTTAGATCAAAAAAATCGGAGATTAAACGATTAGGTAATATCTCAAAAGAATAAAAAAACATAAAGAGTAATTTTATTGAAGAATTTGAGACATATAATCAGCCCAAAGCTGAGCCGCATCAGCGCTACTTCCATAAGTTGGGGTATTATCATCATTGCCTAACCACACCCCAGTGACTAAACGTTGATTAGGCACATAACCAATAAACCATAAATCAACATTATCATCTGTTGTACCCGTTTTTCCCGCTTCTTCTAATCCTAAAAAGGCATTTTGACCCGTACCATTGCGAATAACACCTTGCAACAATTGGGTCATGGTTTGAGACACTAAGGGAGGAATTAATTGAGGGGGATTGGGATTTTCTCGGTCATAAGAATAAACCACTCGACAAGTCTCCCGATCTGTGGGGTTGGTACAATCACTACTATCTAAAATCCGTCGAATGGCATGGGGATGATATAATACACCATTATTAGCCAGCAAACTAAATGCTCCGGTCATTTCTAAGAGAGTGACTTCACTCTGACCGAGAATCAAACCGGGTACGGGCTTCAATTCAGATTCAATTCCGAGGCGTTTTGCCATCCGAATCACTTGATTTAAACCCACTTGCTGGCCAATTCGCAAGGCTGTTACATTCTCAGACAGTGCCATCCCCCGATACATATCCACTTCCCCTTGAGACCGTTCACACCCTCGAAAACTTTGTCCTTGCCAGGTTAGGGGGGCGCAACTATAAGATTGACCCGGAGGAATGCCTTGATCTAAAGCAGCAGTATAACTAAAAATCTTAAACGTAGATCCCGGTTGCCGCAGGGCGATCGCGGCGCGGTTAAACTGACTTTGTTCATAGCTAGCCCCCCCCACCATTGCCAGAATTTCCCCCGTTTGAGGGTTCAGGGTAACGATGCCCCCTTGAGAAAATCCCACCTGTTGACCTGTTGTATTAACGGTATTTTGCAAGGCGGTTTCTGCTTGAGTTTGTAGGCGAGGATTTAAACCCGTTTCCACAATAAAATTACCTTCCCGCACCAGTTGCCGACCCAATAATTGCTCCATTTCAAAAAAGACATAATCATAGAAATAGGGGGCTGTGGTACTTTGTAGTAATTCTCTGGCTCTTGGGTTAATTTCAATCCGCGAACGACGGGCAATGTCAGCTTCTTCACGGCTAATCATACCCAAGCCTAACATTCTTTCTATGACGCGATCGCGATATTCCACCGCTAGCTGATAATTTTGTATGGGATTAAAAGTATTGGGGGCGGGTAAAATTCCCACTAAAGTAGCAGCTTCTGAAAGGTTTAATTCCGTGGCAGATTTAGCAAAATAAAATTGGGCGGCATCTTCAAAACCATATAAATCTAATCCTAAATAGACCCGGTTTAAATAAGTCAACAGTAAGTCATTTTTGTTGTAAAAGGTTTCTAACTTTAGGGCAACAATAGCTTCTCTGAGTTTACGTGCGGCTGAGTCTTGAGTACCAACATAATCTCGAAAGATACTGCGGGCCATTTGTTGGGAAAGAGTACTACCCCCTTCTCGAATTTCACCCCCCCGCAAATTTGTAATTAATGCCCGTAATGTGCCAATGGGATCGACCCCTAAATGCCAATAAAAACGGCTATCTTCTGAGGCGATCACTGCATTGGGTAAATAGGAGGAAACAGCCCCTAAATTGTCGATATTACGGTCATTCACTGCTTGACTAAAGGCTTGACTGGTATTGGGACGCAGAGGGTTATTGCTGCCATCATAAACGGTGACTGGGCGGTCTGTTTGGGGGGGGAGGGGACGTACTGAGAATTTTTGCCATTCGAGTAAGGTGAAGGCAGTAGCAACGGCACTAATACCACAAAATCCCAGAAAGCCATATTGAGCAACTTTTTGATAAAAAGGGGGTGGATCGATATATTGTAAACTGACACCGTTAGCCAGTTCAGGTGGCCCTAAGGTGATAGTATCTCCATGACGTAAGGGGAATTTTTTCAGCCGCCGCCGACGATGATAAACGCCATTGGTGGAGTCTTCGTCTTTGAGGACAAAGGTTCGAGATCGTTTAGGGGAGGAGCGAATTAAACAGAGATGCACTTGACTGACAACGGGGTTTCGCACCACAATATCGCAAGATTTAGAAGATCGTCCCAAAATATAGCGATCGCCCAGTAAGGGGTAAATATCAGCTTGATCTGCATCAGCATTTTGTACCCAAATTTCGGGGACTTTGGCATTCGGTTTCAATCGGAGTCGAGAAAAATTGACTCTGGCGTGTAGAGTCTGAACCGCTTGGGTTATAGTATTGAGAATGGTTTTTGGCTTTTGCGGGGGCTTGGTTGAGGACATATTTTGCTGTCAGCGCCGGCTCACACAACTTTCTCCTCATTTTAGCTTTCTTAGAATAAAGACTCTCAAGTTTAGTCAATTTAAGATGATTTCAGTTTATCCTGTTCTGGGGGCTTCGGGCGCGGAGGAGAGGCGCGAAAAATTGCAATCAGAAGGCAAATAATGCCCAGGTTAATTGAGACATCCGCTAGATTAAAAACCGGAAAGCGAATCAGACGAAAGTCGAGAAAATCAACGACATGACCCGCAACAAATCGATCAATACCATTACCTAAAGCACCGCCTAAAATTAAACCATAACCCAATTGTTCCATGCGATCGCACCGTGGCCCAAACCATGCCATCGCCATCAATGCCAAACTGACAAATAAGGATAGCCAACGTAACCAATAAACTCCGCCATCGCTAAATAAACTAAATGCTGCCCCTGTATTGACGACATAGGTGAAGTGAAATACATCTGGCACAATGGGTAAGGTATCGGGGGGAACCGTAAGTTCAAAGGTTTGAACCACCCAAAATTTTGTCAGATGATCCAGAATTAAGCTAGCGATCGCAGCGATCCAAAAAAGGGGATTTCGTTTAAAACGCATGAAGGCGAAATTTAAGCATTATCTTTTTATTTTACAACAGTTTTCCAATCAATTGATCGGATAAAAAATTTCAGAGAAGTCTGCTTAAATTTTCCATCTTTCACCTCAGCGAAGTCTCCTCCGATCTCCCCCATCAAATTAAAATAGCAAAGCATTCTCAGGTCTCCCCCTTGCTAAGGGGGACGGAAGGGGGTGAGGGCAGCAGAGAGCAAAACTTACTATAATTGAATAATTCTAATATTTTATGATTTTATACTCAGAATTAATAGAATAAAACGCCTCTTAAAAGATAAGATAATACAGCCACTGCACAAGCTACCCCAAGTTGTCCGGGAAAAGGATAAAATGAATATTGATCGATCGCTTCTAAAATCGATAAATCATAAATTGTGCCACCGCTAAAGATTCCATATAAAATTAAATAAATGATTCCTAAGCTATGAATAGCCAGTAATCCACAACAACAACTAAATGCAAATAATTCTAGCTTTGGCTTGGCTTTAAAAGCCAGATATCCACACACCCACCCGCCGGGAATAAATCCTAACAAATAGCCAAAAGTCGGTTCAGCTAAATAACTCATTCCTCCCCCTTCTGAGAAGATGGGCAATACAGTTAATCCTAAAGCCAGATACGCAATTTGAGACATGGCGGCTGCATTTTTTCCTCCCATACAGCCTACCAATAAAACAGCCCCTATTTGATAGGTGACTCCCAGAGAATAAACTTGAATTCCCTTTTGTTCCCATAGCCAAGATGGATCGGCAACAGAGGCTTCTATAAACGTGCCACCAATTGTTAGAAGAACGCCAATGATTGCCCATAAAAATTCAAACGGAAGTGTCATTGGTTTTTGGTCATTCATTCTTAGAGGGAATAGGCAATCTGGCAATAGGCGGGAGTAATGAGTTATGAATTATGAGTGATGAGTGATGAGTGATGAGTAGAATTTCTGATTGCGGAAACTTGGCGGTGTCGGTTGACCTCCCGCCACTAGCGTTCGCGGAGCGTGCCGTCAGGTGTAAGCCATGCGCGTCAGCGCTATAGTTTTCAAGACGTCGCCCTTGATTTATACTCCTTACTCCTGTACAGATGTTGCATGCAACGTCTCTACCGTCCTGACGTTATATATAACGTCAGGACTTACTCCTTACTGCCCAGGAACCGGGGCTTCACCCCCTTGTAAACCCAGGGAGGCTAACATCTGATGATCCTTTTCTGGGGGTTGACCCATTGTAGTCAAATAATGTCCGATTAACATAGCATTAATTCCTGATTTTAACCCCAGGTTTTGTAACTCACCCATCACTGCTTCCCGGCCGCCAGCATAGCGGAGAATTTGCTGTGGTAAAATTAACCGCAATATCGCGATCGCTTTCAAGGCTTCATAAGGATCGAGTTTCGTTTGTTCACCCAGAGGCGTTCCCTCACGGGGGTTCAGCAGGTTAATCGGAACTGACTCAACGTCTAATTCTCGTAATGCTAAAGCCAAGTCTACCCGATCTTCCCAAGTTTCCCCCATGCCGATGATACCACCTGTACAAGCTTGAATACCAGCGGCTTTCAGGTTCTTCACAGTATCTACCCGGTCTTGCCAAGTATGAGTGGTGACGATATTAGAATAAAATCGTTCTGAAGCTTCTAAGTTATGGTTATAGCGCGTGACTCCGGCTTCTGCCAACGCCTGGGCTTGTTCAGGAGTCACTTCTCCTAAAGCGCAACAGGGTTTAATATCGGTTTCAGCAATAATACGGCGAACGGTTGCTAATATTTGTTCAAATTCAGTTGATTTGGGGCTATTGTACTTTATTCCCCGTCCTTGAGACACCAAACAAAATCGTTTTGCCCCGGCTTCGTCTGCCGCTTTAGCTTGGGCAATAATATCCTCAGCAGACTTTAACCCATAAGTGGGGGAGTTTTCACCGGGATGATGGACAGACTGGGAACAAAACCCACAGTTTTCGGAACAATTCCCCGATTTAACATTGACAATACTACATAAATCAACGGTATTGCCACAACAGGCTTGACGAACCCTATTAGCCGCTTCACACAACTGTAGGATATTGTCAGTCCCTTCAATTGTTGTTAAGGCGATCGCTTCAGTCCGGGTGAGAGACTCCCCAGCTATTATTCGTTCTACCCATTGATTTAACAGAGTTTTAAGCTGTTGAGGTGTTTCCCAACTGAACAACTCAGATGCAGGAGATGCACCCGAATGTTGCTGCTGAATTTGAGTGGATGACGGTGCTTGAACCACGGTTAGCCCTTAATTCACTTTTTATGCAAATTTTGTTATTTTAGCACTATTGGTTCCCCACTTCAGCATTGTATTAAATTTGCTGTAGTTAACAGATTCTTTACAAAAATTCTAAAGTTTTTTAAATAATTGTGTTGATTTTTATCAGACTGATGACGATTTAACACCAACTTTCTAAATATAATTTAATTTTATCTATTGACTTATTTAAAATATTAATTTTTGATTGAAAATCCAAATTTACAAAAATTAACTTAAAAAATATTCTCAATAAGCAATGAGGTTGCGTTCTTTCAGCCCTAATGGTATTCTAGATTCTAATAAGAATTTAGGAGTGGTGTAATTAATCAGCTATTTCTCTAGGATATAACGCTTCAAACCCAATGATTTCATCACTTCATCCCATCACTGAAGCCCAATTAACCCTCTAACCTGAACTCACGACGCACCAATTTTCACCTTTGCCTTTTCACTAGGCTTGACAGAAATCCAGAAATATGCAGCGGCCTTCGGGGTAGAGATTCGTGGCGATCGCGAGCGCGAAGCGGAACGCAGTATCGCTTGATTAGTCGTTATTAAAACAATAAGCGAGTGTTAACTGAGCCGGAGAAAGTAATAATTTACTCGATAAAAGCTTCACAAATAGTGGAATATTGTTTACAGAACCTTGATTAACTCAAACAATTTCGCTTAATATAATATAAATATATACAAGAATATATAACTTTCTCACACTTCATTTCAGGGGCAGTAGAAGTACGACTATTCTATCTATCAAAAGCGTTGAGAGAAAGCTATATGATGATCGATAGGTTGTGAGGTCGAAAGGTTGCCTCTCAAACCTACAAATATATTTTGATTAACTAGAGCTGCATTGATTGCTCAACCGGGATAAAATTGACTTCAATTCTAGTTTCATCTTGTTCTTTATTTTAACTAAATTGGAGTCTGCAATGACAAAATTTTTAGATGCAGCAATTCAAGAAGCCAATGTCGTAGTTAGTGTCAATTCAAACAGACAATCTTCTTCTAGAAACAGTGTCGTCAATAATAGCCCACCCGCCAATGCTAGCGCCAGTTTGACGGTTGATACTCTAGCCGATGAAGATGACGACGATCTCTCTGCTGGAGATGTTTCCTTGCGCGATGCCCTCAAAGCGATCGCAGACGGCGGTACAATTGATTTCGACCCCAGTCTAGCAGGTGGTACGATTACCCTCGATAGTACTTTAGGGGAATTAATCATTGATCGCAGTGTTACGATTAACGGACTGGGTGCAGATCAACTAACGATTGATGCTGATGGCAACTCCCGTGTATTCGTTATTTTTGATGGCAATAACACCCCTGATAAAGCCGTTACCATTGACGGGTTAACCATTACTGGAGGAGTTGTTCTAGGTTCTACTATGTTAGGGAATGCAGGTGCTGGTATCTTTAATACCGAAGACCTGACCCTCAGCAACAGCACCGTTAGCGGTAACATCACTGCATCTGTGGGCGGTGGGATATTCGACAACGGAATAGCCACTATTATCGATAGTGTCATTAGTGGTAACAGCGCTGCTTCTGGAGGCGGCATCGGAAATTTTTCCAATACGCTAGATATTACGGATAGTACCATTAGTGATAATAACGCTGAAGCTTCTGGTGGAGGTCTCTGGAGTCTGAGTACAGTTAATATTACCAATAGCACCATTAGTGGTAATAGTGCTGGATCTTCTGCTGGAGGCATACAAATTGAAACAGGAGGAACTGCCAATATTACCGATAGCACCATTAGTGATAATAACGCTAGCAATATTGCTGGAGGTCTCGGGAGTCGGGGTACAGTTAATATCAGCACTACGACCATTAGTGGTAATAGTGCCAACCAGAGTGGAGGCATACAAATTGAAACAGGAGGAACTGCCAATATTAGCGATAGTAGCATTAGTGACAATAGCGCTAACTTGGTTGGCGGTTTTTTGAACTTCGCTACAGCCAATATTACTGACACCACCATTAGTAATAACGTCGCTATGACTGAGGTTGGAGGTTTTGTTAATGTTGGTACAGCTACTATTAGTGGCAGTGAAATCACTAACAACGAAGCTTCTGATGCAGGCGGAATTGGGAATATAGGTAGTCTCAGCATTAACAACAGCACAATTACTGGAAACTCTGCTAATAATCGAGGGGGTGGTCTCTATAATGATGAAGGTACAGTCGATCTAACGGATACTACCATTACGGGCAACACAGCCGATATCGGTGGCGGCGTTTATGATCTCAATGGTACTGTTAGCGGCAGTGGCACTACCACCATTACTGGAAATTCTGATACCGATTTTGAAGGGGTTTACAGTGAAGTTGATAATACCGTTACTGCTTTTGGTGGAAATGACATTCTTCGAGGTAGAGGCGGCAATGATGACTTGTCTGGAGAAGATGGCAATGATAAACTCTTGGGCAGCAGTGGTAATGATAGCTTAGATGGCGGTGCAGATAATGATACTCTCAACGGTGGTGCTGGAGATGACCTGCTGACGGGTGGTAGCGGTAATGACCGACTAACGGGCTTCACTGGTAATGACACGTTGATTGGAGTTGACCCAGATTCTGCGACTCCAGGAAGTGGAGAACGAGATATTTTGACCGGTAGCAGTGGTGAGGATACATACGTCCTGGGTAATGAGTCGAGTTCATTTTATCTCGGTAATGGCAACACAGACCTAGCAGTCATTCGAGGGTTTGATTTGGGAATTGATCAAATTCAATTACATGGTAACGCCGATGATTATCTCTTAAGACAAACCAACAGCGGCAATACTAAAATCTTCGAGACCTCAGGAGAAGGACGAGAGTTAATTGGTATCGTTCGCAATACCACTGGATTGGATTTAACCGATAATTCTAGCTTTACGTTTGCTTCGTCGATGGAGCCATAATTATCTCAAATCTTGTCAGTTTTATCAAATTTAGAGGATTTGTGATTTGTAGAGACGTTTTCTACAACGCCTCTACAATCCTATTTATTTAATAGGGCCACTTCCAATAGGCGACATCATCTTTATCTTTTCCATGCTCAAAAGCATAGTTCAGATTTTCGATAATAGCGTTTTTCATACGTTCCTTCACATGGGCTGCTGCTGACCCTAATTTAGGTACTCGATTAATCACATCAATCACTAGATTAAAGCGGTCAATTTGGTTGCGAATTGCCAATTCTAAGGGGGTATTGATGTTACCTTCTTCCTTATAACCCCGAACATGAATCCGTTCTTGGTTACTTCGACGATAGGTGAGTTTGTGAATTAACCACGGATAACCATGGAAGTTAAAGATAATTGGTTTATCGGGAGTAAATAAAGTATCAAAATCTCGTTCAGATAAACCATGGGGATGTTCACTTTCAGACATCAGTTTAAACAGATCCACCACATTAATAAAGCGGACTCGTAACTCAGGGAATTCTTCCCGCATAATCGCGGTTGCTGCCAAAGCTTCCCGTGTGGGAATATCACCACAACTGGCCATCACCACATCCGGGATATCCGGTTCAACACCGCGATCGTCGTTACTGGCCCAATCCCAAATTCCAATCCCTTTAGTACAGTGTTTAACAGCTTCCTCTATGTTGAGATATTGTAAATGGCTTTGTTTATCACACACAATCACATTCACATAGTTTTTACTTTGTAAACAGTGATCGCCAACGGACAACAAACAGTTAACATCCGGAGGGAAATAAATCCGAGTCACATCCGGACTCTTGTTGGTGACGATATCCACAAAACCCGGATCTTGATGAGAGAAGCCATTATGATCTTGTCGCCACACGGTAGAAGATAATAAAATATTCCAAGATGAAATCGGCGATCGCCAAGGTACTTCTTTTTGACAGATATCTAACCATTTGGCGTGTTGATTAAACATCGAGTCAATCACGTGGGCAAAGGCTTCGTAGGTATGGAAAAAGCCATGTCGCCCCGTTAACAAATAGCCTTCCAGCCAACCCACCAGGGTATGTTCACTCAACATCTCCATCACCCGGCCATCGGGAGAGAGTTGACTGCCATCAAGATCTTCGGGTTTATAGTCAGCCAGCCAGGTTTTCTTAGTGACTTCATAAATCGCTTGCAGACGGTTAGAGGCGGTTTCATCGGGGCCAAATACCCGGAAATTATTCATATTATCCCGCATCACATCCCGCAAGAAATACCCCAAATAGCGAGTATTTTCTGCTTCTGCCCGACCCGGATCTCGCACTTCGACGGCATATTCACGAAAGTCTGGCATTTTCAGATCTTTTCGCAAAACACCACCATTGGCATGAGGGTTGGCACTAATACGGTGGTTGCCAGTGGGGGCAAGTTGTTTTAATTCCGCAATTAATGTACCGTTTTGATCAAATAATTCTTCCGGTTTATAGCTTCTCAGCCACTCTTCTAAAACCTTTAAATGACTATGGTTTTTTTGCACATCTGACATTGGGACTTGATGCGCCCGCCAGAAGCCTTCTACCTTATGACCATCAATTTCTTTGGGGGCAGTCCAACCTTTGGGAGTCCGCAGAATAATCATCGGCCAGCGGGGACGGGTTGCGTCTTTGGCTTCTCCTTTGCGGGCCTGTTGTTGAATGGAACGAATTTGATTAATACAATGTTCCAGAGTTGCCGCCATTTTTTGATGGGTGATACCAATATCATCCCCGTCGATATGTTCGACGACATAAGGAGTGTAGCCATAACCGACAAACAAGCTTTCTAATTCTTCTGGGGTAATACGCGCCAGAATAGTGGGGTTGGCAATTTTATAGCCATTCAGGTTGAGAATAGGCAAAACGGCCCCATCTCGGACTGGGTTGAGGAATTTATTAGAATGCCATGCTGTTGCTAATGGCCCTGTTTCCGCTTCTCCATCTCCCACAACAGTAGTGACAATTAAGTCCGGATTATCAAAAGCCGCCCCAAACGCATGAGATACACTATAACCGAGTTCCCCCCCTTCATGAATCGAACCAGGGGTTTCAGGGGTACAGTGGCTACCGATATGGCCTGGGAAAGAAAACTGTTTGAAGAATTTTTGCAGTCCTTCTTCGTCTTCGCTTTTATCGGGATAAACTTCAGAATAGGTTCCTTCTAGATAAGCTGGGGCAAGAATTCCCGGCGCACCATGACCGGGGCCAGCCATCAGAATCACATCCAGGTCAAACTTTTTAATCAGTCGGTTGAGGTGAATATAGACAAAGCTGAGGGCAGTACTTGCGCCCCAATGTCCCAGTAAACGGGGCTTGGTATGTTCAGGCCGCAGGGATTCTTTGAGTAAGGCATTTTCCTTGAGGTAAATCATCCCCAATGCTAAGTAATGACAGGCATTCCAATAGGCTTGAGTCTTACGAAGTTCCTCATCATTGAGGGGGTTTGTGATTTCGGTTGGGATATTTTGTGCTGATACCATAATCTTTGAAATTGTTGAGTAAATTCACTAATTTGACTAATGATTTCAGTACAATAGGATACTTTTTAGTTTGCTAAGGGGAATAATATTGAGATCCCATTGTCCCGACATTTATTGAACAATTTTTGTTAGTTTAATCCTCAGTATAAATATATATTTACCTGAGTTTCAGCGGGATATATTCATACTTTAGCAATGGTTTTCCAGTTTTTTGATGAAATCATTATTTTTTAACCTTAATTTAAGATGAATTTTATAGTAAATAATAAGTTATCCTGATATCTTCTATAAATAAAACAGTATTTATTAGAATTGACTACTTCAATTTATAATCACTTGCTATGGGTTTAAAATTATACTTCCTTCGACATGGAGAAACAGTGCAAAGCCGGGAAGGCGGATATTGTGGCAATCTCGATCCGGAATTAACTCTAATAGGAGAAAAAATGGCTCAGCAATTTGCTGAATCCTATGGCTCTATTTCTTGGACTGCTGCTTATGTTAGTCCCATGAAACGTACCATCACAACAGCAAAACCTATCTGTGATATGGTTGGTTTAGAGATGAATTTGCGAGAGGGTTTAAAAGAAATTTTTTATGGAAAATGGGAAGGTGAATTACCAGAAACTGTCAATAAAAATTATCATGATGATTATGTTTGCTGGCTAACAGATCCAGGCTGGAATGCTCCCATAGGGGGTGATAAAGGGATTGATATTGCCAGACGTTATTCGGCAGTTATTCAAGAAAATCAAGAACGTTTTACTGAGGGCAATGTATTAGTTGTTTCTCACAAAGCAACCATTAGAATTATGATTTGTCAGCTATTGGGGATTGATATTGGGCGGTTTCGCGATCGCATTGCTATGCCTGTGAGTGGTGTTAGCATCATTGAAATGCAGAAACACGGGCCGTTATTACAGACTTTAGCAGATCGATCTCACTTAGATGAAAGTTTATGCTTTTTACCCGGACACTAAACAATTATTATATTTTATTTAATTAATTTTGCTCGGGAGTAATCGCTGATTAAGTTTCTCTTTTCATCGTTTTTTGATATTAATCTGATATAGCAATTCATTTTTGGTTTGTGAGGATCTTGGAGTCAGTAGAGACGTTGCATGCAACGTCTGTAAATCCCTATCAGTAGAGTATGCAATGTCTGTACAGGAGTCGGGATTTTTGATGAGTTTAATGATTCTCTTAGCTGTTCCCAGTTAAGCGTTCCCTATTCCTTTTTTTTATTTTATAATTCGATTTTATTACAACTCATAATAAATTGCTATATCAATAGTAAACAATTAAAAAAATAAATACTGAATTATGAAAATATTAGTTTTAAATGCGGGTTCTAGTAGTCAGAAAAGTTGTCTTTATCATATTACGCAAAATTCTTTACCTGAACATCATCCAGAACCAATTTGGCAAGCCACAATAGATTGGACAGCGACGGCAGAATTTGGGTTAATGGAAGTTAAAGCCAACAACATTAAACAAGAAACTCAACTCGATCCCAATAACCGCTTGCAAGGGATGTCTCAATTATTAGAGAGTTTAATAACAGGAGAAACTCAAGTGATTAAAGAATTCTCTGAAATAGATATCGTCGGTCACCGTATTGTTCATGGGGGTAATAGCTATTCTGAAGCCACTCAAATTACACCAGAAGTCAAAGAAACAATTCGTCAATTAATTCCTCTTGCACCGAATCATAATCCGGCTCATTTAGAAGGAATTGAAGCGATTGAGAATAGATTAGGAGAAGTGCCACAGGTTGCTGTTTTTGATACAGCATTTCATAGCAAAATGCCTGAATCTGCCGCCGTTTATCCGATTCCTTATGAATGGTATGAAAAAGGGATTCGTCGTTATGGATTTCATGGCACGAGTCATAAATATTGCGCTCAAAAAGCTTCTCAGTTACTCAATAAACCATTAGAATCACTACAACTGATTACTTGTCATTTAGGAAATGGTGCTTCTTTAAGTGCAATCAAAGATGGAATGAGTATTGATACAACAATGGGATTTACACCTTTAGAAGGACTAATGATGGGAACCCGTAGCGGTTCGATTGATCCCGCAATTCCGATTTATTTAATGCAAAAATATCAAATTAATACTGAGGAAATTGATCGGCTTTTAAATAAAGAATCGGGTATCAAAGGAATTACTGGGAAATCAGGAGATATGCGCTATGTGACTGAAGCGATGCAAAAAGGAGATCAGCAAGCAAAGTTAGCATTTGAGATGTTTATTCATCACCTAAAAACAGCAATTGGATCGATGCTGGGTAATTTAACAAAATTAGATGCAATTATCTTTTCAGCCGGAATAGGAGAACATTCTGCAATTGTCAGAGAAGCAACTTGTGCCGGATTTGAATATCTCGGTATTCAATTAGATCTTAATAAAAATAATCAGTCTCCCGTAGATACAGATATTGCAACCTTAGATTCTCCGGTACGAATTCTCATTATTCATACAGAAGAAGATTGGGCGATCGCAACAGAATGCTGGCATTTAATCCAGTCTGAATTTAAATAAGTTAACACTATATGATTCTACAATGTGTTACCATCTGGCTTAGCGCATTAGTAGAAAAAGATGATATGAAAAAAATTAGCATCGGTTTAACCCTGTTATTTGCTCCTTTTGTCGCGATCTCTTCTACCCTGGCTCAATTTAATACTAACGATCCCGATATTTTTATCCGCAGACAGGCAACTTCTTGTCAAGGATGTAACTTATCCGGGGCTGATTTAAGTAATCAAAATAGAAATAATGCTCAACTTAGACAAGCTAATTTAACAAATGCGAATTTAAGTGATTCTAACTTTACAGGCGCTTACTTTACTTGTGCTAATTTAGCCGATGCCAATCTTTCAGATGGTAACTTTTCCTATGCTAATTTTATCGATGCCAACTTAACAGGAGTCGATCTCAGTGATGCAGATCTCAGTAAAACTGACTTGAGTGGTGCAATTCTTGATTCTACGACAAATTTAGATGGTGCCAACTTAGAGGGTGCAAAACTATGGGATGCCAAAACCCTCTATCAACCCGGTTTAGACTTATCAAGTATTCCCAGAAACGAGAATCTTGAAAAACGACGACTTCGTTGTCAAAATCAATAATCACAAAAGTCTTAAAATATCAAAGCAGATAATTGATTCAGATCAAATTAATCGGTGAGACCGTAAAGATGACCAATTGGCAAATTTCCTTTAAGATTTAAAAATATTCATCTTCCGGCGGCAGGAGACCCACGACCTAAGGAACGTTGGAGCTGGGAGGAATGCCGCACAAGGATTTCTGGTACAATACAAATGGTCACTGACCCACCCGAGACAATGGATTCAGACAGCCTAACGAGCGAAGCCCAGTTACACTGGCGGCGCAGACAAATTGGTAGACCGGGAAAAGAGGACAGGGCAATGGGCATAAACATCCCTTGAATCAACAGTTAAAGAGAAATTCCAGTTTGGATTTCGACACATCTCTAACCGCAGGACTTGCGGGGATAGTCTGTGGAGCGACTGTAAGACCCAAGGAGAGTCAATCTTGGAGGGCAGGTGCGAAACCCCGAAAGGGAAGAAGCAGAAACCCAAATAGCGATGTTTGGGAATCCCACGCCATAAAGAATGTTGGCGTTGGGAGGATGTCAACTACTCTAATCTACTTGACAACCCGTGGTTAATTCAACTTTGCCTCTCTCTCGCACACCCTTGTATGATCTCGTTTTAGAATTAAATCCTCGGATGGTTCCTTTTTCCGGTTGGGAAATGGCAGTTCAATATTCCGGAATTAACAAGGAACATGAAGCCATTCGTTCTTCTGTGGGGATGTTTGATATTTCTCACATGGGTAAGTTTTCACTGTCGGGTTCACAACTGATTGAAGTATTACAACCTTTAGTTCCCTCTGATTTAAGCCGTTTACAACCCGGTCAAGCTCAGTATACTGTTTTGCTGAATGCTGAAGCTGGAATTCTAGATGATATTATTTTTTATTATCAAGGGATTGACCCAAAGACTGGAAAACAACAGGGGGTAATGATTGTCAATGCCGCAACAAAATCGAGAGATAAAGCCTGGATAATGGCTCATTTAGAAGGAACAGAGACTGATTTAATCGATCACTCCGAAAGTCAGATTTTAATTGCTATTCAAGGGCCACAAGCCGAAGCCGTATTGCAGCAGTTTGTCAAAGAAGACTTATCAACATTACCGTTTTTTGGTCATCTCAACGCCACTATCTTAAATCAACCCGGATTTATTGCGCGAACGGGTTATACTGGAGAGGATGGGTTTGAAGTGATGATTGCTCCAGAATTAGGCAAACAACTCTGGCAGGAATTACTTGATGTCGGTGTCACTCCTTGCGGATTAGGCGCGAGAGATACCTTACGTTTAGAGGCAGCGATGGCTTTATATGGTCAAGATATCAATCTCACCACAACCCCATTAGAAGCCGGCTTAGGCTGGTTAGTCCATTTAGATCGTAAAAATGACTTTATTGGTCGTTCTGTATTAGAACAACAAAAAACACAGGGAGTCTCGAGGCGGCTAGTGGGTTTAGAAATGCAAGGGCGATATATTGCTCGTCATGACTATCCGGTCAAAGTCGAGGGAGAAACTGTCGGAATCGTCACTAGCGGCACTTTATCACCCACTCTCGGAAAAGCGATCGCCCTGGCTTATTTACCCACAGAATTTGCCAAATTAGGCAAAGCTGTTGATGTTGAAATTCGCGGTAAAGATTATCCGGCAACTGTCGTTAAGCGTCCATTTTATCGCTCTTCTCAGCGTCCTTCAAAATAGACTGATTTCCGCTATCGCCTAAATCTCCCAATCATTGTCAAAATTAACCTTGAGTTGGGAGAAACTGACTTTTTCCTGAGATTGGATCTTCTCAACGAAGAAAACCACTCACTAGCCACAAAACAATCAATGTCACTAGGGTAATAAATCGTTCAGCCACAATAGCTGTTCCCATCACAGGACTTAAAACCCCTCCCAGAATTAATCCGAGAACCAAACCCGTAACGGTTAGAAGGACAGAACGACCAAACTTATTCTCTTTGCGGTTGAGAAAATACAGGCTACAACCAACACCCAAGGCTAGAGGCAGTTGCAACAATTCTATTCCAAAACCCGGATAGAGACTTAAAATACCGAGTCCAGCATAAATCGCTGAAGGCATGACTAACTCAGCACGGGTGGGTGTGTCCAATAGCCGCTGTAACCATTCAGGACTTTGAGCGCTGAGGGGTTGAGAAGGACTAACCGGAGGGGGTGCTTGACGCTCTGGAAAACGAATTCGCTCTGGAACCTTAATTTTCCCTTCTTGACGCATCCTGAGACGATCCATCAAAATCGCATCATAAGCTGCTTCAATTGACTCAACAACTTGGCGCTCACCACTATGTTGCTCTGTGAGGTGATCGCGTGCTTCCTGAATCTCATCAAAAGAAGCATCGATTCCGACCCCAAGTTGTTCGTAGGGACTTTGCTCACTCATTGCAGTTTACTTACAAGGTTTCTATTTTCTAAGCGTGAAGTACCCCAACCTGCTTCGCGTCGGTTGGGGCTTCCAACTACAACTCAACTCAGGGACGGTCTTATTCGTCTAGATAGGGTTTCCCGCTTCAACCGCCGCTGCCTCCAAAAAGCCATCTTTTCTTCGGTCTGACACAGCGTCCACAGGCATTCATCTGCCTTCAGCAGACTCAATTTTTTTTCGTACAACACAGCATGGTTTCTTATTTTTTTTATGCGATTCGCTGCCAGCGGCTGTGTTCTTTCCCTGATGCTCTGCTAGTACTTTTACACCCAGTGGGCAGCCTTTTAGACAGTCAGGCGGGTCAGCAACCATTTGTATTATAGCACAAACCCCGACCACTATCGATCTCCACCGCAATCGCGGATGGGAAATTCGGTAGAAAATATTAATGATAGCGATCGATCACTGTTCTGTACAAGCTCACCGGCTGAAAAATTGATAAATTATTGTGATTGCTTGTTTGTTAATAGCGGCTATGGCATTTAAATTGCCTTTCGAGGGTGACCCACATTTTTGATGTTTTGTCAACCTACTGTGAAGATTGAGTTTACAATATCCATTCAATCTCTCTTATTCTGAATGAACTTAAACTCCGTCAGAGCGTCACTCATAATACGTTAAAATAAGGGTTTGGAGAAAGTATATCCTATAATTTTAGTTTTTAGGCATAGCTATATTCCATTGTACTCTATATCTCATATCATACAAAACCTCACTCCGATCTGTCAACCCCCGACGGAAAATGTTTGGCGCGCGCGCCAACCCGTCAGTAAATTCGTGCAAAAAATACCTTTTACTTCTCGTTACAATATTATCAAAACTTTACCACTATACTAATTTTAAATTTCTTTTATCCTAAAAGTTAAGTATAAGTTATTAAATTTCGGATTTGAGTAATGATAAACTCTGATAAAATTCCATCAGGATTTTATAGACTAACAATCCCAGACCATTGTACCTTTTTCTGATTATCCCGACGATAGGAGAAAAAGTAGTCCGGCTCTTGATAAGTGCAATGGGGTGCGATCGCGATTTGTTCGGGTGTAATGCCTAATTGTTCTAGTTGTAGCGCATTAACACGGCGGACATCAATCCGAATTTTATCCGGTTCAGCATCTTCAATCAATGGGGAATTAGGTTGTGAGATCAGGTATGTTAAGCTGTCGGCTGCGTTAAAGGTTTGGCTTAATTGAATCGCTACATCTGTTGAAACTTGATACACTGGCCCTGAAATTGCTGGCCCCATGACAATTCTTAAATCTGTCAGTTGACTGCCTTGAGCTTGAAACTGTGCGATCGCGATCGGTACAATTTTAGCGGCTGTCCCGCGCCATCCAGCATGAACCGCAGCCACTTGCCGAGTTTCTGTATCTGCGATTAATACAGGAACACAATCGGCACTGGCGACCCAAACTGCATCTGTTGGGTATTGCGTTAACAAGCCATCAGCTTCTTCGAGTTGAGTTGATGCCAATTCCTTGAGCCCAGCAGTTTTCAAGACACGGTTACCATGAACTTGCTTGACTCGGTAAGCTGTTGCCGTTGGTTGCAATACTTCCACTAACTCTGCTGGCATCCGGGGACTAAACTGGCGAGTCAAAAAGCCATGAGGCCAAGCATCCAGTAAACTACATTTGAGAAAAGGTAAATCTTGCCAATAGTGCCAGTGCCAAGTGTGCATAGTTAAACAACGATATCCATTCTGCTGAGACTTAAGTGTTTTGATTTTAGCTTAATTCTAATATTGTTCCCGCTCTTCTCTCCAAAGTTGAGACAACGAAAACAAATATTCTGACAGTCAGCCCACAGGACTTGGATGGTTTCTATACCAAAGAATGAGATTGCACGGGATAAAGCATAAGCTGTCCCAACCGTGCAAACGGGAATCCATAATGATCTATGTCCTAATCAACTCGTTCTCTGCAATAAACAATAAGCGATTTAACAAGGTTAATGCTGAGAGATCTTTTCCATTTGTATAGTTTTGTAAATAATCTGAACCAATTTGGATAATCTGCACAGAAATGACCTGATAGTAAT
>CAYNXM010000128.1:0-38772 GCA_964401105.1 uncultured Lyngbya sp.
ATCGATATCGTCTGGGGAAAGATCCCAATCAGCAATCACAGTTTGATTGTCTGCTGGAGTCAAACGTAGTTGAGTTTGAGGTGAACCGAGAAAGGGAATAGCTGCCCCGGCAAGCGCTGCACCCCCGACAGCCATTCCAGGCAAACCAATACCAGTTGAAGGCGTTTCTGTTTCTGTTGCCTCTGGTATTTCATCTACTTCTGGAGTCTCTATTTCTTCCACATCCATCCCAGAGGAATTCACAGTCAATCCAGGATCAGCTAAAATCGGTTCTTCTATTTCTGGAGTATCTGGGGAAGTGATACCTAACTCAGCCGGATCTAAAGCCGGAACATAAACGGAGTTAGACCGACATAAAGGTAACCATTGCTGATCTTCAGTTACATAGCCAACTTCTGAAATATAATCGCGATCGCCAACTGGGACTGAAACTTGCAATTCTTGTGCATCTTCTGGACAATTCAACTCTTGCACATTGTGAGGCGGATCGGTCTCTATATCAATACCTGTCACGTCGTAAACCCGCAATTGGAATTGTTGTCCCCCTTGTTGTTTCGCTGCATCCATATCTGCTTGGGGAACCTCCCAAACGCCATAGACACTTTGGGGTTCTCGGTGAGACAGAGTAATCTGACTGTCTAAGGGTCTTCTCAACCACGCAAAAGCGCCTGCGGCAGCACCCACTGCACCCACTGCACCCACTGCGCCAGCAATACCTGCTGTGCCTAAATTCAGATTTGGAGGACTCGAAGTGATGGGACTGGCTGCGGCAGTGTTTGGGGTGGCAATATTTCCGTCCGGTGATGTGACTGTGGGTGTTGTGCCACCGACTGCTGTTGCCGTCACGGGAGGAACTGCTGGATCGGCTACAGGGGTTTCATTTGGTGATGTTACTACTGTGGGTGTTGTAGCACCGACTGCTGTTCCTGTTACGGGGGGAACTGTTGGATCGGCTACAGGAGTCCCAGGAGTTGCACCCGTTACACCTGGAGTGGGAGGAGTTGCTGTTGCACCGCTTCCAGGCGGGATAGAAGTGATTCCAGCAGGCTCTCCCCCCCGTCCTTTCAGTAACCACCACAGCAAGGCACCTAATAGCGGAATTGCCAACAACCAAAGCAACCACCAAGGAAGTTCCCGATCGGTTGTGGCTGCGGCTGCGCCACCATCCGGAACTAAGGCTGTTTCAGTCTCTGTTGCTTCCCCTGGAGTTGTTGTTCCAATGGGAGGCACAACTCCTGCACCAGTCTCGTTTTCAGATGGGGTCGTCGTGGGTTCTTCGGCTTCGATTTCCGGGGTAGGTGTCGCTGTTGATGGCCCAGGTGGGGTCACTAACCCTGGAGGGGTTACGGTTGAGGCGGCTTCAGGAGATCCCGACTCAGGCGCTATAGCGGCGGCGATAATTTCTTGTCCAGGTTCTGAGGTGGCAAAACCCAGAAAGGCAAGGGTTGCCGGGGTAGCGTTTTCTTGTTGATAAACATAAGTCCGAATCTGAGAATAAGGATAGCGAGGATCATCCGGTAGGGTTTGGTGCATCGAGAGAATCTTGACGTTGTCAGCATCAACCACTTGATCGGCGATCGCATAACCGATTCCATCTGTTCCCAAGGCTTCGATCACCGTTTCTGTTTCATCTTCTGACACTCGGTCAGCATTACTGCCGGTTTCAAAGGGAGCAGCTTTAAAGACATCGTAAGTACTCAAAGCGCGTCGAGTGTCACTAAATTCGGGCCGATCCACTAAACGAATTGGCCCCGGTTCTCCCCCCACTTCAGACCAGTCTGTAATTTCCCCGCGAAAAATGCCAGCAAATTGCTCAAAAGTCAAGTTTTCGTTGAAAGGATTATCAGGGCCGACAATAATGGCGATTTTTCCCCGATCTACGGGTACAGCCTCTAACCCAGCGGCTTTTTCAGCGTCTGTAAGGGGACGACCCACAGCAGCAATATCGACTTCACCCCGTTGTAATGCCTCTATTGCCTCATCACTACTACCGGTATTGAGTTCAACTTCAGCACTGGGAAACTGGTTTTCATAACGTTGTTTCAGGGCCTGATTCACCGTTATCATACTGCTGGTGCCGCTGAGGGTTACCCTGGCATCTTTGGGGAGAGACTCTGGTAAGGTGAAGGTTGGTGTGGAAGATTGAGCGACAACAGATGATAAGGAGTTTGCTAAGAGTTTGGGTGTGGCAGCAAAAGCGAGTAAAATAGCCCAAATCGGAACAAATGTTTTTCTAGAAGGAGACATGGTTCTCAAGCTGGTAGATTTATATAAGTGGATGATAGTCAATTCAAGCAGGCGAGCCTGTCGCCTAAGATTAAATTTTGACCACAGATAAGGTCACTTCCCCTTCGTTGTCTTCCAGGTGAGAGTCGAAGAAGAAAGCACAAAGGGTTGTTGTTTCCAAAACCTCTAATGTTAAAGTGTCGTCATCTCCGTTGAGGGTTGACCAAGTGGCCTCAACTGTAACATTGGTTTTTTTATTGATAAATTTTCCACCATAAATCCACAGCATCACCAGGGGTTCGCCGGACTGCTGATCCGAGGCTTGGTAATTGAACGCACCACTACGGATTTTGATCACGTAAGTTCCGGGTTGTAACTGCGTTGAAACGGCTGTTTCTTCTTGCAGCTTTTGCATGGTTTCAGCATCTAGCTTGTAGCAATTATGCTGGCTGTGAATCTTCAGATCGGTAACGGTACACCCTTGCATAGTTTTTGATCCTCTCTGTTCTTAAGTAAATAGGATTCTCACTCTTTCCAAAGTTCGGGGAAACAGCAAGAATTTTTTCGATTTTACTATATAATTTTCTCACTCTACGCCATGGTAATGAATCACAATATTAGTGTTTATTCTTCTGAAGCAATCAATCCTTCTCCATGGCTGTATGGCTAGTCCCGCTGTCACCTTACTTGACCTTCTCTGCTAAGTTCTGTAGATTGTCTAAAAAGCATTCAAAATTTTTTAACCTTTATTTAATACTTAACTTTCTCAGCACGACATAGATGACAATGAGCCTAGTCAGTATCAACCTTTCAAATGCTTGATTGCGTGCTTCTGACCTCTTCTCCTATGATGAAAGATAATATTTAGCTTATTTCTATTTGTCCGATCGAGAACTGATTATGGCTCAACCCGATTTACTCAATCGTCGTTCCCGTCTTTCTGTCGCTACAAATAACCCCAATCAAACCCAGTTTCTGATTCAACCGAAGACAGGATTTGATGGTATCGTGGGGATTGGTACAGCAGAATTAATTAATTGTACAGGTTCACTTTTGTATACGGGTCGTCATATTCTGACTGTGGCTCATTGTTTTAATCAAGAAAATGGGAGAGCGAATCTTAATCCTAATCCCAACAATTATACTGTATATTTTGATTTAGTTTCTGGGCAAGTTGCCGTTCCTGTTCAACAGGTTTTTGTTCATCATAGTTGGACGGCTGACTTTGATAATAATTATGATATTGCTATTCTTGAACTGGCAGAAAATGCCCCAGCCGAATCAGATCGTTATCCTATTTATACAGGCTCTGATGAAGTGGGTCAAGTCTTTGAAAAAGTAGGATATGGTGTTGGGGGAACGGGTTTAACTGGAGAGAATAGTAATGATTCTTCCTCTATTAAACGCAAAGGAAAAAATCGATATGATACATTTAGCCAAGTTTTTAATGAAAATCCCGAGAGTAATATTATTCCCTATACTCAGTTAGCTTATGATTTTGATAATGGTTTACCAGAAAATGATGCTTTTGGTGTGGAATATAATATCCCAGATTTAGGATTAGGAATAGAAGAAATTGGAATTAGCAGTGGAGATTCAGGATCTCCGGCACTCATACAAGGTAAAATTGCCGGTTTAAGTTCTTTTGGACAAAGTCCAATGACATTTGGAGTGGATGTAACTGCCAGTAATGATACCAGTTTTGGTGAGTTTTTTAGTGATACTCGGGTTTCAATTTATGCTGAATGGATTGAAGCAACGATTGCCTTATCTAATCAAGGTAATGATTTAATTGAAGGGACTTTCTGGGCCGATCAACTTAATGGTAATCAAGGTGACGATGAAATAGAAGGATTGGCTGGAAATGATACATTATTTGGCGGAAAAAATGAGGATACAATTAAGGGAGGAGAGGGAGATGATTTACTACTGGGAAATTTAGGGAATGATCTAATTTATGGAGAAAACGGTA
This sequence comes from uncultured Lyngbya sp., assembly GCA_964401105.1. Lineage (GTDB taxonomy): Bacteria > Cyanobacteriota > Cyanobacteriia > Cyanobacteriales > Microcoleaceae > JAAURB01. The sequence continues at coordinate 4,199 of CAYNXM010000128.1, forward strand.
ATAATCAAGTTTATGGCGGACAAGGCAACGATCAACTGATTGGAGGAATAGGAAACGATACCCTCAGTGGAGATGAAGGACAGGATTATTTAACCGGAAATGAAGGTAGCGATCTATTTATTTTATCCAATCAATCCGCTGTTGACGATATTAATTTAGCCGATCAAATCTTAGATTTTACTTCTACAGATTTCATTGGAATAACGTCTGAATTAGCTTTCGATAATATTGGTTTAGAGTTGGGTAATTTAGACGAGAAAACGGGTGTCATTATTAGAAACAATTTATCGAATCAAATTTTAGGATTTATCAGTGAGACTTCTTTAGAACAAGTTCAATCAAATTTAGCTTTTATTTAAAATTTTAAGATGACTTTGTCTTAATAAATAATAGTAAAATCTTGGAGTTGAATTAAACTGCTAATTTCTTCAATAGTTAAATTTTTATAATTTATTGATTTGATTTCTTCAGGTTTAATTTCATAGCCAGAAAATGTGAGTAAAATAGTCAATCGAAAATCAACGATTTTGGAAAAGTCAGCAGAACAATATTGATTTCCTAAATAATTTTTATCCGATGGTTTAACCCATACTTTTTCTGCCTTCCAGTTTAATAAGCTAATATTTGAATCTGTTAACTGAATCTTAATAGATTTCATAATTTCTCCCTTAATCTCCTGTGGATTAATTGGAAGGTGAGGATGCCAATCATACCAACCCTGTATTTCAATTTCACACTGAATTTTTTGAAGCTGAAGTGGAGGATGATTTTTAATATCAGCTTTCAGTTGTTGCAATTCTTCTTCAATCTCTAACGCTTTAAATTTATCTTCTAAAGCTATATCTGGATTAATCATTTCAGAAAGATTACTATACATCTATAAAATTTTATACCTTAATAAAGTGCGTTAAATTTATATCCATTGCAACAATATTGATTCACCTTATGTTTGACACATCACCCCTTTATCTAACCAGATGTCCTCATCTAAATCCGTAGTTTGATAAATTATACAGAGAGTGAATCAACTAAAGTAATTTAAGCAAATAATTGTAAATCAAAATAGAGGATAGCTAAATACAAAATAAGCCAGATAATTAAGCTCACTTGAATCGTATTATCTCTTAACAGAATTTGTGTAGGTTCTTCTCCAGTTTCTAACACAGTTACGATTCGTTTGTAGTGCATAACGGCATAATAAACTAAAGGCACTGTAATTACAAGAGATGGATTTTTATCTGATGTAATTGTGAATAGCGAATAACACATAATTGTCATTGTGGCAGTATTATTTAATAATGAATCCAAAAAAGGAAGGGTATAGTGAGATAAAACAGGACGCTGTAAATTCACCTTTCCGCGTTGATAAAATAACTTAAGATAAGACGTTTCAGTGTCTTTTTCTAAGGAATATTCAGATGAATTCTGTTGAGCCAATAATGTTAATAACTCGGCTCGTCGCTTAGCAAATCCCAGAAATAATGTTAGGAAAAAAGTACAAAGAGTTATCCATGCAGTGGGCATATCTCCTAAAGTATAAATTCCTGCCAATAGCCGCAGCACAAATCCTAATGCAACACAGCTAACATCGAATAAAGGAAGATTTTTTAGCTTCAAAGAATAGGCAATATTATTGAATTGATAGAGTAGTAGACAAGCTAAAGTAGCTGTATTAATTTGAGCCGCAATTATAATAGCAATTACAGATAAAAATGCAGTAATGAAGCTAGCCGTTTTTACATTAATATTTCCACTGGCTAAAGGACGAAACTTCTTCTTAGGGTGACAGCGGTCTCGTTTAATATCCTGAATATCATTAAAAATATAAACTGCTGAAGCGGCAATAGAAAAGATAAAAAACGTAAGAAATGTCAGTAAAATTGCCTCAGTTTCTAATAGCCTACCGCCAAAAATTAATCCAGCAAAGCAAAAGCCATTTTTAATCCATTGGTGGGGACGAATAAGTTTAATGAGTTCCAAAAAATGATTACTTTTATATTGATGCTGTAAGGAAAATGAAGCAGTTACTTCAGCATCTGGTACAATTGTTTTAGATTTTTTTTTCTGTGTTGATTTGTATCTTTCTTTCATTAATTAATCCTCACACTAATTTAATATATTTTTAAGTAATTTATATAATATGAATTGATTTTAAAATCATATTCGCTTTCACCGAGATATTATAATAATTCCACATAAAATGAAACCTAAACCAACCCATTGCTGAAACGCAAAACGTTCTCCAAAAAAGTAATTTCCGGCTAAAGCAATTAAAGCAAATCCTAACCCGGAAAAGACAGGATAAGCTTGGGATACAGGCAATTTTTCTAGTGCTTTTGTAAACAGTACAACATTAACACCATAAACACACAACCCTGCGATAAACCACGGAGAAAAAAGTAGTGATAATAAACTAGGGTCAGATGCTACCAGTCTTGATTTTTTTAAGAGTAAACTTCCTATACTATTATTCAAAGCAGCAATTAATAGAAAACCCCAAGCATTTATATTCATATTGATCTAGTTAATATTGAAGCATAAATTAGACACAGTTTAGCGAGGTGATGTTACTTTCATGAGATGTCCTCCAGAATAATAAACAACGTTATCCTTAAACGCTTTAACTTTCACCTCAACTCTAAAAGACTGGCGGGTTGTCCAGTCAAAATCTAAAATTTTAAAATTCGGGGTTTCTAATCTTTGTTCTACAGGCAGCATAAGATTCATAAAATAAGTTCCAGGTTGCATTAACTGAGCATTATACTGGCTTTGACTGATGGCAGTTACCTTAACTTTATCTTCAATATTCATGAGATTGTTGAACAATACAAGGGGTAGATATTTAATGTTTTTATCTTCACAAAAAAGCTGAGTTGCAGGAAAAAGACCATTTCGATAAACATAAGCTCCATTAAAGTTATCAGGAATATTAATAATAAATAGACTCTCATCTTGAGCAATTAAGTTAATATCTTCTAGAATTTGTTGAGAGATTTGACTAGCAATTTGCCAGTTTTTATTAGAATGATATAGATTATTACTGAACAATAATACAAAGATAGTCAGACTCACTAATAGAATAAATTGATATCGCCATAAAATTGTACATATTATGATTGTGAACATCATGACTACAAATACTGATGGAAAATAAAGAAATCTTTCACCTTGATGATCTTGAACTGAAACCACTAAATTAATAATAGGTATAAGAGAAATTAAAAAAGATATAAATAAAAATAGTAAAATTTTTGATATTTTTTTGTAAAAATCACCTATCCAAGCATAAGTTAACATCACAATCAGTAAAGTAGCAATGATCAAGATAAACAATAGCTGCCAATCAAAATCTGTAGAATTGGATAGAGGAGGAATTAATATCCTCAAAGTTGAACCGAGTCCTCTTAAGATAATACCTGAATTATAGTGAAGATGTACGCCTGTGCCATAGCCACCAATTAATTGACCGAGTCCTAAATATCGCAGAATTAAGTAAATGGGGAATAAGCTAGTATAAAGTAAGGGAAATAAAAGAATATTTTTGATTGATTTTTTATTAGAATCATATTCAGTCAAATAATCATAAATTTCATAGCTAAAAATAATCCCAGGATAAATAACAACCGATTCTTTTGAAAGGAGTGCGAATAAAAACAAAAGATATGACAAGAAAAGATTACGTTTATTGTGGGAAATTTTATAGGATAAATAGAAAGAAAAAGAAGCTAAACAAAAACAGGTTGCAACTAAATCAGACCGTGCAGAAATCCAAGTAACTGCTTCTACATGGCTGGGCAATATAATAAACAATAAAGCTGCAATTAAAGCAGTGAGTTGAACTTGCCTTGATGGTAATTGAACTCTATTTAAAAGCTGAGATGAAATTCGATAAATAAAGAATGCACAAATTGCATGAAAGCTTAAATTTGTTAAATGATATCCGATAGAATTTAATCCCCAAATTGTATAATCTACAAATAAAGTGAGGGAAACAACCGGACGGAAAAACACATCTGGTGCAGTTGTCCATACTCCAAAAGCACCTCGGGTTTTAATTTGATGTACCCAGTTAAAGTCATCTGCTAAAAAGAAAGAATTAATGATATTAAAATAAATGAAATAGCTTAGTAAAAAACAGCTTATTAAAATAAAAATGTTATGCCGTGTTTCTCGATTTAAGCTCATCATGATTTAAACTCAACTTATACTATGATATTTGTTTTAATAACCAAAGTAGCTTTTCTTTAACAGGGCGGCGATGAGCTGAACCTGCTTTTTCTATAATTAATTGATGATAATTTTCGTTGAACCAATCATAGCTTTCTTGAAACATTTCATCATTTGAATATTTTGGTTTCCAACCTAATTTGAGTAAAGGTTTTACATCAAAATAAAACGGTTTATGATAAGTCAAATAATGCCAGGGTGCTAATGGACTTAAGCCAACTAAATCTAAAAGCCTCAGGGTTCCAATTGTGAGATTTTCAGGTAGGCTTTTAACTTGAGATTGAGTTCCAGCGTAGCTAATTAAGTGTTCTAAGCCTTCTCGTAATGTACCAAATCGATCTGTTCCCACATTATAAATTCCTGGCTTACCTAAATCTAATGCTAACAAATAGGCATCCATTAAATCTAAAGCATGAACAAACTGAAATTGAATATTTCCACTGCCAATTACATAAACATTTCTACTTTCTTGAATCCATTCAAATAATATCTGAAAAATTCCGAGTCGTCCTTCTCCTAAAATAGTACGAGGGCGAATAACAATTAACGGTAACTTTTCTTGTTCACACACTTCTCGAACAGCTAATTCTCCCGCATATTTTGCCCGACCATAAATTTCAATAGGTTTTGGTTTAGTCTGATTTGTAATTGGACAAATTGCATCTCCAAATAAAGCACTAGAACTCATGTGAATAAAGGATTCAACCCCGGCTTTCGCCGCCGCTTCTGCCGCAATTTTACTCCCTTCTACATTAACTTGCCAAAACTTTTTACCGGATTTTGTTAAAGGAACTAAGGCGACATTGTGATGAACAATATCAATTCCCTGCATCGCCGTTTCAACCCCTTCAGTATCCCGAATATCGCATTGAATAAATTCAATTTCTTGCGGACGGGTTTTATCTTCCCAGATATCTAAAATTTTGACTTCTTCACCCCTTTCATGTAGTCGCCTTGCAATTAAATTACCCAAGAAGCCAGAACCGCCTGTTACAAGATGTTTCATGAACTTCCTCGTCCCTTCCATACAATCCATCTGCCCAAATCGTAAACGAAGGCGGCACATTCGTAAAGTAATTGAATCGGAAAGTAGTTATAAAACCACAGTCGCGGGACAATTGGACGCTGAATTTGTTGGGGGCGACATCCAATCACTTGCTTAATATTGAAGCCACATAAACGAAACATTGCCCAACTACGAAAGCAATGGGGCGCATTACAGTATAAAATAATAGCATCGGTTGCTATAATATCCTGTTGTTGTAAATATTGTCGCAGCAACCGGGCGTTATCAAAGGTATCTAAGTAAGGATGATCTTTTATTTTTGATATTGTTTCGATTTGTAATTCTGGCTGTCTTTTTTTAAGGTAAAGTGTGGCATATTCTTCTTCAGAATTAGGATAACCAAAGGAATTTCCGGGAGTCATCATAATACTATCTGTCGGAGAAGCAGCCTTTAAAACCTGTTGAAGTACTGCTTCAAAATAATCCGATAAGTAAAATGTTTCTTCAGGATGAGAATCAGTTGCAGCTAATCCTTCTGGGACAATAATATGAGTGTTCATTAACTATAATGTGAACTAGCCTACTGAGAGTGAGTAAAATCTCAGGTGATAAAGCTATATCTGTATAGAATCCAAGATCTAGCAATCTCGCTATCTCTATCTCTTCAGATTAGTATATAATTAAACTTTTATGATATAAGAATTTTAATGTCGTTTTTATAGCGCTACGCGCCCTTGCAACAGCTCATCTGGCGTAGCGCTATATAAAAATCACTAAAAAAAGCCGTGCTAGAAGCATGGGGCTTTAAACCCTAAATTTTCGGTAAAAGTCCCATGGTGACTAATTATTAAAATATGGGTCGCCTGGGACTCGAACCCAGAACTAATCGGTTAAAAGCCGAGTACTCTACCATTGAGTTAGCGACCCGTTTTTTTTCTGCAACAGTTTATAAGTATAGCACAGCTTTTTCTAAAAGGGAAGCGATTTATTCAAAAAATGTTGCATTGAGATGCACTAACATCTCACAACTTTCTCCAGGCTTGAGGTAAATCAGTTGTTGATCTGTATTGAGGGCGTTGCGGGGAGCGGTCCAAGGTTCTAAACAATAATAATCTTTTCCTTTCACAGTCCAATACACCAGATGGGGATAAGTCGCACTATAACTCAGAGCAATCCGTCTAGGACGGTCATGATCGTGGGCTAGGGCTGCCAAGCCGGTTAAAGAACCGAAAATTACATCAATTTCATCAGCCTCTGGGTCAAACGTACCGGAGAAATCATGAATTTCCTGGGTATCTTGATCGACATATTGAATAGAAGGGATATCAAACTGAAGTTGAGTTTTATCTCGGGTGAGAAAATAAGGATGTAGTCCTGTTGAAAACGGCATCACCCGAGCCGGGGTTGAGTCCGTCGTGCCGCTTAAGTTCTTAAACCGTTGGAAAATTTCTAAATCATTTCCCTTGAGAGTGTAGGTAAACTCCAGCTCAAAATCAAATGGATACATTTCCCGAGTTTGGGCATTGCTACTCAACGTTAAAGTAATAGCTGCTTTTCCCTCTGTATTTTGCTCAGTCACTGTCCAGGGTAAATTCCGAGCAAAGCCATGTTGTTTCAAACGATACTGCCGCCCTTGATAAGAGTAGATATCATTGGGAAGATTTCCACAGATAGGAAATAGAATGGGAATACCTCCCCGTATACTTAAGTCCGGTTGGGCAAAGCGTTGCTCGTCGAGATAAAGAATTTCTTCTCCTTGAGCTTGCCAACGAGTAATAATTCCGCCTCGCTCTGGGACAACCTCTAAACACGACTGAGCCGTTTGGTCTGAGAGGATATATGTTTTGTATTGTTTTTGTTCTAGTTCAATTGCAAACACAGTTCGTTAAGAGTGAATATAAAGGTTAAGAAGGGAAATATCAATTAGCTAGCCGAGTGAGCTGTTTTTTGAGGGGGTGATAAAAACCAGGGTAACTCAATTGAGAGCGCAGAGGGTTTTTTCACTAGAGGTTGCTTTGAAATATTCTCTGTTTTGATTGTAGGTTGAGTTGTAGACAGGCTAAAAGAAATTGAGTCACTGGAATGAGGCTCAGTTTGAGACGGAGCCTCAGAGGGCTGCTGCGTCAGATTAAGAGAACTTAACGGATCTTGAACCCAGGGTTGTTTAGAGTCTAATTCAATCTCCGGAGCAGCCACTGTTAAAGCTTTCAGCTTCGGAGGTAAAATCGTCATAGCCTCATCAAGTTGGGTCATATTATGCTGATGGGGTGTAGATTGAACTTCAGCGGTGGAGAGTTTTGGTAAATTCAGCGCTGTTGGCGATGGGTGAGTTGCCTCAACAGACTCAATAGGCTGACGAGCCGGATTTAACACCACAGGAGAGTACATCGGTTGATCAAAAATTCGTGAAAGTCGCTCTATCGAAGACAGGATATAATCTGCTTGGCGACCGCGAACAATCCGGGCCTGATATTGTTGAACTTCCACGGGCAGAAACTCGACCTTCATCTGACCATCTGCTTTTAAGGAAACCTTTAATACCGCTGTCTCATAATCTGTGCGACTGTTACCCCCAAATATAAAATTACCCAGAGAATAGATAATGGGTCGGCCTTTATAAATTTCTGCCCCTTGCAGCACATGGGGATGATGTCCTACCACTAAGTCAGCTCCCCGATCGATCGTGGCATGAGCCAACTCAGTTTGCCATTGGGCGGGATAATCTGCCAGTTCTATACCCCAATGATAGTTGACAATCACCCAGTCTACTTGATCCCGGATGGCGCGAATATCTTCAGCCACTCGTTGTTGATGTTCTTCCTGGAGGGGGTTGGTACCGGCGATGTCTGCACCAGCGGCATGGAAATTGGCATCATAATAGCCCAAATAAGCAATCCGCTGACCTTTGACTTCCAGAATTTCTGGGCGACGGGCTTCGGTGAGATCTCGACCCGCACCCACGCTGTGAATTCCGGCTTTTTCTAGGGTTTCTAAGGTTTCCACTAACCCCGGTTCTTCGTAGTCCATCGTATGATTGTTGGCGAGGTTAACAATATCAACCCCTCCATGGGTCAGCACTTGCACGGCTTCTGGATCGGCTTTAAAGTTAAATTGTTTGCCCACACGGGCGAGGGTTGAACGAGTTAAGGGATTTTCTAAGTTAACCATGGCAACATCGGCTTCTCGATATTCGTTGAGTTTCTCAAAAGCCCATTTATAATCATCCCCAACCACCGCTGGAAAATTATCAGAAAGGGTGACATCACCCCCAAACATTAAGGTAACAGTTGGATCATTCGGCTGTGCCACGGCTTGATGGCGAATCACCGGAACGGTTTCTAAGGCGGCTTGAATGGTATCCGGTCGCTGGGGCAGGGGTTCTCTCAGCGCTACAGCATCCTGTATTGGAGTCAGCCGAGCCGTGTCTAGGGCTATGACTTCATAGTAACTGATCCAACAGCCTAAAATAAAAGAGGCCATTGTCGATCCCATCATCATCAGCGCTCGGAAGGTTTGAAATTTCAGTTGCTCCTGGGATCGACGATTCGGGCGAGACTGAACTTGGTTGGCCGGGGTCACAATGCGAACGGATTGTTTCCAGAGAATCTCTGGCTCCCCCATAAATCGAGCCATCACCCTCACCCCTTGGACAGTTGGGGAGTTGATTTTCCAAAGCAGGTGACAAATAGATTTAACGATGCGCTCGGCAACCGGTTCAGTCTGAAATTCAACTAAGATTTGTAGGCAGCCTTTTTGATCGGCTCCGACTCGGGCTAAAATTCCTTGGGGTCTGAGATAGCTATCAATGATATGGGCAATGGCGCGAAAGTCTCCCTGGCGAGCCAGCTCCAGCAGCGATGGCTGTAATATATTTTCTGCGTAGACCATACTAGGCACTCTCCCAACACACCATTACAATGACAATCTTTTTGTTCCGTGTTTAACATCCAATCAGCACTCCCATCATAGAGATTCAGTGCTGAAGTCCGCGATCGCTCCTCGCGTGATTGAGTCGTATCGTCTGTTCTAAGGTAGCAGAAATTGAGGCTGATTTTCTGCAAAAAGTATAGAAGAATATATAGCTATGATAAAAATTAGTCCGCTTCGTTAATTTATCAGTGTCAATCCGTTAAAATTGAGGTAAGCTATGATGCAAGGCTATCAGTTCTTGCTAGCTGAGTCAATTAGCAAATTCTAGTAGCCAGCGATTTTCTCAGGATAAATTAAAAATGCTACATCGCAAGATCTATCAACTTTGTTGTGACGGCCGTGAAGTATGTCTCTTCCTGCGCGATCAGCAACGTTGGATCGATAAAGCTCACATCCTGGATATAGAAGGAGATTTAGTCACCTTACGCTATGAAACTGAAGAAGATGACGAGGTCTCTTCATGGGAGGAGATGGTTCGCCTCGAAAGTATTGGTGCAGTGACTCAGAAGCTAGCATCAGTACCCAAAGGCTATTTCGAGCTTCAAGTTTCTGAGGATTGTCCAGAAGCTGAGCAAATTCGGAATCCTTCCTCAGACTCAAATCCAGATTAATTTGATCTCCCGTCATCATTGGTTAATCTAACGAGACGGGGGATCGAACTCAGTTTTGATCTGAGCTGCTTGTTTAATAGTATCCAGTAAGCTCAACGGTAGCTCAAACATATTGAGTGATGTCCTACCGCCGTGGTAGTCACTGCCTCCGGTTTTTAATAAACCATACTCCATACACAAGCGTTCAAGCGCTTGAATTTGAGTTGGGCTGTGGCTGGGATGATACACTTCAATCCCCATCAGTCCGGCTTCGACTAAAATGGGTAAGACCGTTTCAACCCCGCCCCCTCTAAAGAGATAAGGGTGTGCCCAGACTGGGACTGCATCACAGTCTCGTAACAGTTGAATGCCGGCAACGGCAGAAAATTTTTCATAAGCCACATAAGCGGGCTTGTCTTCCCCCAACCATCGCTGAAAGGCTTCTTGAGTCGATTGCACATAGCCTGCTTTCATCAGAGCCGTTGCAATATGAGGACGGGCTGGAGCCATGCCTTCACCTCGGGGGGGAAGTTGCACGCAATAGCCTAATTCAGCCAGTTTAGCCAAAATTTGACTCGCCCGTCGTTTTCGGCCCTGTAAACGCTCAGTTAGGGGGGCTAAGAACTTATTTTTATTCGGGTAAAACCCCAAAATATGCAAAGATCGACCTTGATAAACGGTCGAGAGTTCAACCCCCGGAATAATTTCTATATCATGAGGTTGAGCCGCCTTTTGAGCTTCTTCCCATCCCCCTATCGTATCATGGTCCGTAATCGCGATCGCCTTAATACCTGCTATAGCGGCTGCATTAACCAATTCAGCAGGAGTGAGTGAGCCATCAGAATAAGTGGTGTGACAATGAAGTTCTAACATGAGTTTAACCCATTATTGAGATCAATTTTTAAAAGTGACATGAATGTTCGCCATAGTTGAATGCAATTGTAGACTTCTAAACGAGAAACAGGATTAACTGACGGTTATCCTATCAATATAGGAAAGCTAAGATTTAATCCCTTACTCTACTTTAAATTAAAACTGATATTTGTGCTCGCGCACCCATAAACTAATCGGAATTGCTTTTCCTTGCTGATTCACTTTCACTTCTACTACAAAAGCTTCTGGTTGAGTTTGCTGGGTATCATTAATTTCTTGATTAATTTTTTCTCGTTGATTTTCTGGCATATAATACCGTTCTACACCATATTTAATATTCCAGCCTTGAGATTCTCCGCGAATGGCAATCTGATTTTCTGGTAAATCTTCCGGCTTTTCTAAACTAATTTTTATTGGTTTCCAGGCTAATAAATTTTCAGATTTTGAGGCTATTTCAGGTTTTTCTAATGTTACATAAATAATTGTATTTGCTGGGATTCGCTCATTTTCTCCGGCGACTTCTTGCCATCCCGGTAAACTTTTTAAGTTATCTCGATCTGAGATATTATAATTGAGGGTTTGATAATATCCTCGTAAAAAGTCATAAGGATCGACCGGCATAGTTTGTAGAATGACTGTTGTTCCGGTGACATAAGTATACACTGCTTGAGCCGGAACTGATAAAATTAAAGCCAATTGAAATAACAACGGAATTCCTAAACGCCAAAAAGGAATTTTTTTTGTATTAGTATTTTTTTGAGAAACAAGAACTTGAATATCTTGTAAATTTTTAGACTCTAATTCAGCCATGGTTGTTTATCCTCAAAACTTAAACATTTAATGTTGACGAGATAGATGTCGTTCAAACCATAATCCAGCAATCATTACTCCAATACCACACAGTGTAAACACAAAGGCTTTAAACAGTAATTCTGTATTGTATTCCAATGTCCGGCTAATAATTTGTAAGGTTAATAACACCATTCCACCCCAAAAAGCGCGACGGTTTCCCTGGGCTAAACCAATCCGCACCAGTCCTCCCCCTAACAGAAACATCTGAATATTAAATATCAGTGTTGCCACCACCGGAATAGGATTAATACTAATGTGCCAAAAAGCAACTACACTACTGATTATCAAAAATCCAGAAATAACACTGGTAATTTGATCTAAACCCCATTTTTTAACGGATTTAATAGTACTTGGCTTAACTAAATTAAACCATTCCCAAAATATCAAAAAGCTGAATAATACCACATCAATTAAGCCCCATATTGCTCGAAAAATAGTATCATCAGCTTTAGTAATTTCAAGAGATTGCCAACTATTTTGAAAGGAAAAACTAAAAAATAAAATTCCTAACAGCCATACCGCTAAACTGCGAGCAAGGGGTTGAAAACGGCGAGTTTCAATTTTAGGTAAAAGGCTATCATCATAGCCCCATAATAACCCTATCGGTAGGATAATCGCGATCGCACTCCAAAATCCAAAGGGTAAATTTAAGCTAAGGATTGTTGCAATATTAACTTCTAATGCCGGAATTAATAGTAGCAAACTGCAAATAAAAATAACACGAGATTGACACCAATATGCCAGCGGAATAAACAAAATTCCACCAATGATTGCGGTATGTTCTAAAAGGAATTCTAACCAGGAATATTCACCTGCACTGAAGACGCTCCCCTCAGCAATTCCTTGCCAATAGCCAATTCCGAAGAGTAATATAGAAATGAATCCGAGAGACACTAATTCCAGGCCATAAGCCATGGTTAACACACCCAGTCCCCACACAAGAAACAGTCCATAAGGAGAACCGCTAATATGGAACATTTGCGCCATTAGGGAGATATTCGCCCCCAAACTCAGTGCGCCAAAAATAAATAATCCTTCCCCAAAGCGGCGCTTAATCCCAACAGCAGGAAAAGTATCTGTTTCTGTCTGCCACAGATAAAACCCAGCAATATTAACGGCTAAAAAGATACTCAAAAGTAGAGTCAGTTTAACGGCTTTAGACCATTCTTGCCAATTCGCAGCCACGAAGGTAATGATACCCAAGCCGAGTAAAATACCACCTAAACTAAACAGAATTAAAACAAAACGGTTACTGGCGGCTTTCTCAATACTATTAAACTGATAGCGTTCAGAAAGCTGTTGATATAATGAATTATTAATCAGTTCTTCTTCTCGCCAAAGATTAGCTTCTTGACGGAGTTGACGACGAAACTTTTCATTGGTCATAACATGAGTTGCTAGTGATGGGTTATCCGTCGTATCCTAATATAAACCTTTGACTAGAATTAAAAACCTTTACGAGTCGGACGAGTTACTCCCGTACAGACATTGCATACAACGTCTCTACTTATTCCATCTCCCCATAATAACCAATAACTACCCTGTAATTTGTCCCGGTGGAATATTAGCATGGAGTTGTTGACGGCCATTTTGAATCACACGTAACATTTCTGCAAGCTGTTGTTCTATCGTTCCCAAGACATGGTCAGCATATTCATCTGCACCATTTTGAATTTCCTCACATTCAGCTAAAGCGCGAGAGCGAATTTCATCAAGTTCTTGCTGTGCTTGATAACGAATTTGATCGACTTCAGCTAAAGTTTGTTGCTGAAGCGACTCGCAGTCCATTTGAGTTTGTTGTCGGAGTTGTTCGGCTTCAATTTGGGCTTGCTGAACAATCCCCATTTCATTTAAAATTTGAGTAGCTTGTTGTTCGGCTGCCTCGATGATTTCTTGGGCGTATCCTTCCGCTTCTTGTAAAATTTCATCTTTATGACGGGCAATAATTTCGGCTTCCTGAAATGCACCGGGTAAATTCAGACGAATTAAGTCAAGTTGGTCAAGCAATTGCTCTTCATCAATCAAAGTCCGCCCCGTCATCGGCACTCGAGGACTATCTAAAATCATTTCCTCCAGTCGGTTCAGTTCGCGCTGGATATCTATCCCGGCGGCTCCGGTTGCGGTCGCGGGCTGGGGAACTGGGTTAAGTCCGTTGGCTTCAGATTCGCTTCTGGGTGTAGGTTCTTGGCGTAACATCTATAGATATCTCTAGCAACGTGTTTGGGAACAAGATGATCAACGGAGCCACCAAATTTGGCAATTTCCTTAACGACGCTACTTGATAAAAAGCTGTACTCGTTAGAGGTTGCTAAGAAAACTGTCTCGATTGTATCAGATAGAGTTTTATTGGTGTGAGCCATCTGGAGTTCCATCTCAAAGTCGGAAAGAACCCGCAAGCCCCGCAACAGAACCTCTGCATTTCGTTGCTTAGCATATTCCACTGTCAGACCTTCAAAGCTAGTTACTTCTAGATTTGATAAATTAGCAGTAGAGATCCGGATTTGCTCTAGACGTTTCTCCATCGTGAACAAAGGGACTTTGTTCGGATTGCGTAAAACAGCAACGATCACTTGTTCAAATAGTTTACACCCTCGTTGAATAATGTCCAGATGACCGAAGGTAACAGGATCAAAGCTTCCGGGATAGATGGCTATCACAATGATTCTTTACTGATTAAAATAAGGTCTTAGCGGGCTTAAATTGACGAACAGAACCATCCGCCTCGATGCCAGACATCCGGAATCGTCGCTCCAAATCAGCCGCCTCTGGAGAGGCTTTTTCAGCTTCTTCCATGCTAATCCGACCTTCTAACACTTTCTCAAAGATTGCCTGGTTAATCACCTGCATCCCTTCGTAGGTATCAGATTCCATCAAATGCATTGCACTTTCTTCATCTCCTTTGATCAAGTAATCACTCATGGCAGGAGTATTGATCAAAATATCATGCACAGCGGTTCGACGATTTTCAACAGTCGGAATCAATAATTGCGCCACCACAGCCACAAGAGAATCACAAATCTGTACCCGCATCATAGGTTGTTCATCCACATCAAACAGGTTTAATAGACGGTTAACCGAGTTAATGGCATTACGGGTGTGCAATGTTCCCAAGACTAAGTGACCGGTTTGAGCCGCTTGTAAGGCTGTATTGACTGTAACGCGATCGCGCATTTCCCCGATTAAAATCACATCAGGATCTTCCCGTAAAACCGACCGCAAAGCGCTATGAAATTCTAAGGTATGAATTCCTACTTCCCGCTGAGAGACTAAACAGCGTTTAGAGGGATGGACAAATTCAATCGGATCTTCAATGGTGACCACGTGGCGTTTAGCGATTTCATTCAGGTGGTTAATCATCGCCGCCAGGGTGGTTGATTTCCCCGAACCCGTTGGCCCTGTGACTAAAATTAATCCTTGGGGATAACCGATAATCTTTTTGAGAACTTGAGGTAAGTTTAACTCATCAATCGTCGGGATTTTCAAACTGATTAACCGCAATACCATCGCCCCGCCACTGAGGGTATCAAAACAGTTCACCCGACAGCGAACCAGTCCCGGATAAAAAATAGCAGTATCGAGTTCTTTTTCCCGTGCAAATTTCTCCCGTTGACTGCTGTTTAAAATTTCTTCTAGATACCTTTCATAAAGTTCTGGGGTGACTTTTCCCCAATCTTTGGCCCGCACCATTTCCCCTTGAATGCGTAATCTTGGGGTATGTCCTACCCGAATATGAATATCAGATGCTTTCATTTGGAAAGCTTCCTTAACCATCTGCTTGATGGTGCTATCTGAGAATGATTTTTTTAGAGTGGAGCGTTCAGTAGGCTTGGGCGCGGGGGGCATTTTAGGAATGGGATGGTCAGGGGATGAGGACATGGCATGATTGCTCCAAAGTTAATATCTCCTGTTAACGGACTCGAGATCGCAGCGATCGGGTGAGCTATTCTGGGTACGTCGGCTGTTGATTCTCAACCCAGAATTAATTAAAAGTCAAGGATTCAATCATAGCCTATCAATATTTCTGCGATCTGTGAATTGAATGTTTGGCGTAAGTCTCAAGCTCAATCACTCGTTCAATAAATTATAAATTTTATACTGGGGGTTGAGCGCGTGCCAGGTTTGCTTTTGGGTTAGCCTGGATGATAGGCGATCGCCAACCGGATAGTCCATACCGACTGTTTGAGTCAGTTGACAACTTTATATTTAGTTAATTTTAACATTGATTTCCCAATGAAGATTCTTAATAATATGACAAACTGGCTGGAAACCCGAGGGGTCGCTCCATCTTATGGTGGAGGACTGCTTTGTTTTCTGGCGGTCTTTTTCTTTGGTGCGGCAACGAATACGATGGCAGGTTGGCTATATGTCATTAGTGGGATTAGTTTAGCCTTACTGGCAATTGCGGCTATTTTACCGATGCGATCGCTCAGGAGTTTGAAAATTCGCCGATCGACTATTCAACCGGTGAGTGTCGGGCAGTACCTTAGCGTTGAGTTAGATATCTATAATTCTGCCTCTCAACCTAAAAGCTTAATTCAAGTTCAGGATCAATTGCCTTCAGCCTTGGGAAAAGCGGCTGATGTGATTGAAATCCTACCCCCTCAAGGAGTACATCATTGGGTGTATCATCTACCGACACAAAAACGCGGGGTTTACCATTGGCAACAGGTGCGACTCCGCACCGGTACACCCTTAGGATTATTTTGGTGTAGTCGCGATCGCGCTGCCAATGCTACAGCGGTTGTATATCCTCAGGTTTTCCCTCTCAATACTTGTCCGTTAGTGGATAATATGGGGCAGGAATATAGCCCACAAATTGAAGATCGTCATCGGTTTCAACTGGCAACAGAAGGAGTGACTCGTACTCTCAGACCCTATCGTTATGGCGATCCCACCCGGTTAATTCATTGGCGATCTAGTGCCCGTTATGGGGAATTAAGGGTACGGGAAT
Organism: uncultured Lyngbya sp.; assembly: GCA_964401105.1. Taxonomy (GTDB): domain Bacteria; phylum Cyanobacteriota; class Cyanobacteriia; order Cyanobacteriales; family Microcoleaceae; genus JAAURB01. Next base: position 20,628 of record CAYNXM010000128.1, read on the forward strand.
TGGAACGTTCTACTGGCGGACAAGAAATTATTATATGTTTAGATAGTGCAGCGGTTTGGCAAGCAGATGATTTTGAACAAGCGGTTACGGTTGCAGCTTCAATATATTTCTACTGTTGTCGTTGTCAACTGAATGTTCAACTGTGGACGGCACAAACGGGTTTAGTTCATGGTCATCATGTTGTTTTATCCACCTTAGCTGGGGTGCAATTGTCTGAGACTTCCACAGCAGAAGTGCCCCCGTTTTTACCACTGATTTGGCTAACTCAAAATTCTGTAAGTTTAACGACTTTACCCCCAGGCAGTCGTTGGGTATTCTGGGGAGATGCTTTAGAGCGCCAAGGGAAAACTGCCTCAACCTCCCCCTATCCGGGTGTTTATATTGATTCTACTCAACCTCTACCCCCTCAATTGCAGTCTTCTTTACTGAGTTAGTACGTTTCAATGTTTCAATTCCGTAAACACCGATTGATTAAATAGAAAGATATATTGGTAAAATCCTGATTCAATTATTAATAATACAATGAATATTATTATGTTGTTAACATCTGTGTTTCCTAGCATCTTTCCCGAATCGGAAAAAAAACTTTAAAGCCATTCAAAGTATGTAATAATCCAAAGAATAAAGTGAATCTCGAAATTTGACTCGCTTAATGAAAAAATTAAGTGTTGAGCAATTTGAAAACTCTGTAAAAAGTTCCAGGGATAGAGTGATGGAAAGTCAAACAGCAGGTATGGGTTTTAAAATTGGGAGTACCGCAATTATTTGGGGTTTTTCTACAGGGATGTTGGCAATTTGTATTCCCCTTGTCTCTATGACTGAAAGTGGTGTGATTCTCCCTCTGGCTGTCATTTTAGGAGCGACTATCAGTACTATAGTTGTCTGGGTCAGCTCCCCTCGGCAGTCACGAGAAGTGCCAGAAGAGAAGAAAAATAACATAGAGAGTTAAGTCAAAAAAGTTATTTAAAAATAAAGGATATATTGACTGAGTTTTGTATGGAATGAGAATCAATTAATCCGTTTTTCAACTATTCCGACTTAACCCAATTGGCAGGGCTTTTAGCTGTGCTTAACAATCCTAAAATATCAGAGTTTATCAGTATTTTTATCAGTCTAAAACATTAGAATTAGCGAATAAGAGTAAACAAAGTATTAAGACTACCAGTGGGGATATCCTCTCTGAGTTTAACAAAACATACTTCTTTCCCAAGACATTCACTGGGAATAGTAAAACCAGTGGTTACCTCAGGAAGACTCGAGGAAATTTCAATATCATAATCAGAGATCAAGCTTGTATTTTTCAGATCAAGACTAATATCTAAACTTTTATCAATATCTAAATTGAAATCAATATCAAAACCACCGTAGACACGATTATCCTGTTCCAAAGTTTCTGAGAATTCTAAATCTGTTAATTTCAACATCAAATTTTGTCCTCGTTCAATATCTCACAATATATATCGGCAAACTTTCTCTGTGTTGCCATTTTGCCTAAAAAAACTTTATTAATCATTAGAGTTCTTTAATTCTCCTGGCTGTGATTGTCGATCGAGGTTAACTAAAAGTATTGAGGTTGCTCTCTAATCACTCATCACCCATCACCCATTATAAATCAAACTTCTTTTAAAACATATCCCACACTGCGAACCGTTTGAATCAAGCGAGATTCTCCTTCAGCTTCCAATTTAAGGCGTAAGTAACGAATATAAACTTCAATAATATTAGAGTCTCCCATAAAGTCATAACCCCAGACTTTTTCTAAGATTTGATCCCGGGTTAATACTTGTCGGGGATGACTAATTAAATATTCCAATAAATCAAATTCTTTAGCCGTTAATTCAATACTACGGTTGCCCCGATAAACTTCTCGGGTGCGGCGATCTAATTTTAAATTTTCAAATTGTAAAGCATCAGGATCCGGTTCCTGCACTCGTCGAATATGGGCACGAACTCGGGCTAAAAATTCTTCTAAACTGAAGGGTTTAATAATATAATCATCTGCCCCGGCATCTAATCCAGTGACGCGATCGTTGACTTCATCTTTAGCCGTTAACAGGATAATAGGGACTTTATCATGACTCGATCGCAGACGACGACAAATTTCTATTCCAGATAAACGAGGCAACATCCAATCTACAATTAGTAAATCCGGATGTAATTCTCGGGCTGCCACTAACCCCGCCATGCCATCGAGTTCGACACTGACGTTATAACCTTCATAGGTCAATTCTTGCTTTAAGAATTTCGCTAGGGCCTCTTCATCTTCAACCAGTAAAATATTTGCAACCATTCGACTTTTGGAGTGAGATCATCAATAATTTTAACTGTCTCTTAATCGGTTAACTTCTGTCTGGACTGCGAGTCTTCAATCTCCCATAAACGCTGGATAAACAAATGCATACGCTGTTGAACTTGGGATAGGGCGACCATCTAGCTCCTCAACTCTGACGGTTTCCAGGGTGTCATCCCACAACACCCGAATTGGTCTCTGATTAAAGTTTACTACTTTCTCCCCCAGTTGTTTGATTTCTGCATGGACAAACTGAAGGCTTTCTCCAGAAAAGCGGTTATGGGGGGTTTGCCCGTCGCTTTCCCAAATATAGCTAATTTTTGCTTTTGGATGATGTTGCAGTTGTTGTTGATCTCGGACGGGAAACACTAACGGCCGATCTTGCTTGTAGCTACCGTAAGGATAACGTTGATAGTCTCGTTGATATCCCGTATCTGTTGACAAAATCTGACTGTCTGGATAACGTTTTAACCAGGCTTCTAAGGTGGTTTGCACCGCAGGAATTCGTTCTAAATCTTGATTAACTTGTTTTCCTACAATTCCCAACCCCCAAGGCTGAGCATACAAAGTATCATCTGTTCGATCATACATCACCAGGCAGCTTTGATACAGTTTCCCCGATACGCCGTAGGTACTATTTCCTCGCTGAAAAACAACAATTGTATCGCACAGGGGACAATAGGAAACAGTAATATTTGTCTCTGCTAGGGTATCATTAACGATTTCATGCCAGTTAAGAATACCATAGGGATAGGCTTTCGCTTTGCCATCGATCGCAACACCGATAATCGTTTCATCCGCAGAAAAAGGGGTTGATCTAGCCGTGTCAAATTGGGGGTTATCAATACTCGGAATACCATCTTTCGGTGGCCCGCCGTTGAGTAAGTCGTTGAGATCGATACGGCTATGGCGAGAAACATCAATCTGACGTTGACTGATGTCAAGGAATTCTTGTTCTTGATTATGAAAGTATTGGGTAAGATGAAAATATTGTAGTTTAAAATTATCCCAACCTCCGGCTCGAACAACAAGGGCAGTCAGGGGAAATATAGTTAATGTCGTTATCGCAAGAATCCCTTGAACGGTTTTTTTCATCATGTCATCGTTTGATCGTTCATCCATCCCTATCTTCACCGTAGTCAGTTTCTCTGAGTATGAGCTGAGAAGGATCTGAAATCTGGCTTTAGGTTCAGGTAATGGGCAACTCAGAATAAATATGTTAAATTATACGTAGTCGTTATGAGTACGCTTTATTGGATAAGAGGTTAAGTTAACCATGGTTAAGATTGTTGGAATTAATGGTAGTTTACGGCAAGGATCTCATAGTCAGCAGGCGTTAGAGCTTGCAGCCCAACGGGTTGAAGCAATCGGTGCTGAAGTTCAACTTTTAGATTTGCGATCGCTACAGTTACCGTTTTGTGACGGCGGAGATGACTATGGCGCTTATCCTGACGTGGAATTGCTGCAAGAAACGGTAAAACAGGCCGATGGTTTATTGCTGGCTACCCCGGAATATCACGGCAGTCTCAGCGGTGTATTGAAAAATGCCCTGGACTTGATGAGTTTTGAGCATTTAGCGGGTAAAGTCGCGGGGTTAATTAGTGTATTAGGGGGCCAATCTAATAGTAATGCCCTAAATGATATGAGAGTCATTCTGAGATGGGTTCATGCTTGGGTCATTCCCGAACAAATTGCCATTGGTCAAGCCTGGAATGCATTTGATGCAGAAGGAAAACTACTAGATGAAAAGCTGTCAAAAAGATTTGATCAACTGGCTCAAAGTCTAGTTGAAAATACGGAAAGATTGCGAAAATAATCACTATGCAATCAGCAAAACGGGGAACAAATCAGTCAATTGTAGCTGATTTTCCCTTTTCTTCCAAAATTAGATAGGCGAACCAGCAGGATCCATTAAAAACACCTTTTAAAGTTATGTGTTAAATTGATAGAGTAGAAAGGCTTAAGAGTTAAAAAGAGTGATACATCAGTACTATTGATATGGAGAGGCAATCAGTGTAATTCATATAAATTAAGCGATTGTTAATTGGTTTTTATGAATTGTCTGTTATATTCGTTGGTTAATTAATCAGTATTAGCGATAGATCTGTAATTAACAAAGGAGTATGAATATTGAATATCTAATTTTAATGCTACTTATTGTTTAAACACTAAATAAAAGTTGTTATAGTCTGGCTATATAACTTTTATAACTGTAAATACTTTTAATGGAGTCCGTTCTCGCAGCTCGATCAAAGCTGTAATATTATTGTTGAATTTGGTTAATTTTTTATATTTCTTTAAACTTTTTTGTTGGTATATATGATCTTTTTAATTTAAGATCATATATTATTACTGCTACCTTGCAGAACTTTATTTAACGAGCCATCTTTGAGCTGTCTCTACTATGGTAATAACTTTAAAGATATCAGAGGAAAAACAGATGAGTTATATTCCCGAGCGCTCAATGAAAACTATAAATCCGGAACTGAATCACACACAATTGCTGCAACAAGTAGAACAACACTTCAAACAACACAGCCTTTGTTTAACTCAAGAAGTTCAGCATCGTCAAGAAGTGGAATCTAGTTTAGATTATCAGCAGCAATTGTTACGGACAGTGATTGATGCTAGCCCTAATGTAATCTTTGTGAAAAATTGGCAGGGTGAATATATTCTAGGTAACCAAGCTTTAGCCAAGTTTTATGGTACGACTGTCGAACAGCTAATCGGTAAAACAGATGCAGACTTTAATCCTAATCAACAACAAACTGAATTCTTGCTCAATATCGATCGACAAGTGATGCTCACCCGAGAACAGAAAAAGATTTCAGCCGAACCCGTACAACGATGTGATGGAGAAATTCACTGGTTTCAAACCACTAAAATTCCGATTCCTTCCCCAGATGAAACCAGCTATTATGTATTAGGAGTTGCCACAGATATTACAGAACGACATGAAGCAGAGAAAATCCTGTGGTTACAAGCTGAACAAGAGCGTATATTAAACACAATTACGCTTCAAATTTATCAACGTTTCACCTTAGTTGAAATTCTAGACGAAATCGTCACTCAACTTCATCAAATATTGATGGTTGATCGGACATTATTGTATCGTCCTGTGGGAGACCATCGTTATCAGGCGATCGCCGAACAGAAATCAACTCTATGGCCCTCTGTGGAGGATCAGATAGTTGAGGACAGTTGGTTAACTCAAAAACTGCATGAAACCATTCAAGGTCAAATCGTAGATATTTCTGCTATATCAGATACAAAGACATTACCTGCCTCAACTCAGGCTTGGTTATCTCAGCAACAGGTTAAATCTTTAATTATTATCCCGATTTTTTGTAATCAGAAAATGACTCGCTGTTGTTCAGACTCTAACTATTCTTCTATTGAGACAAAGCATCAATCTCATATTTGGGGTTTTTTAGTGGCTCATCAATGTGGTCATTCTCGCCAATGGTTATCCGAAGAAATTAGCCTATTGAAATCTTTAACCAATCCCATTGCGATTGCCATTCAACAAGGTGAACTTCGCGATCAACTTGAAGCAGCAAATCAACAGTTACAAAAGCTTGCTAACCATGACGGTTTAACTGGCGTAGCAAATCGCTATCGATTTGATGAATATCTTCAGCAAGAATGGAAACGGATGGCGCGGGAATCTCAACCCCTATCATTATTACTTTTAGATGTAGATTTTTTTAAAAAATATAATGATACTTATGGTCATCTTCAAGGAGATCAATGCCTAAAAAAAGTTGCTGAAGTAATTAGTAATAATGTGCAACGTCCAGGTGATTTGGTAGCTCGTTATGGTGGGGAGGAATTTGCTGTCATTTTACCCAATACTCCCCTATCCGGAGCGAAGAAAGTGGCGGAGAAAATTCAACAGAATTTAAGAAAAACAGAGCTTGAACATCAGGGATCTTCGATTAGTAAATTTGTTACCCTCTCTTGTGGTGTATCCAGCTTAATTCCCGATTATTATCAATCCGCTACAACTTTAATTCAAGCAGCCGATCGAGCTCTCTATCAAGCTAAAGCATCCGGACGAAATCGAGTCGTACAAGCGAGTCAAATTCTGACACTCTCTGATGAATCAACAATTGCAAAAAGGTTAAAGAAAGTAAAAAGGAGTAAGAAAACCGATCGCGATCCCCCTTACTCTTTTGCGTGTAACTAACAATTTAGTTATGAAAATTTACGACCATTTGCGATCGCCATTTTCGTCTGTTCTAGCTTGACGAATGACATCTGAGATTTCTTCTGCATCTTTAACGTGATGTAGCGCTTCTTTCTCACCATCTTCACCTTCAGCTACAACATAAGTTGGGACAACCCTACGATCAACCGTAAAGTCTACAGCGTCTACAGCCACCTGTTCGGACTTTTCTTCTACGCTTTGCGGCTCATCAGATACGCGATCGCCTGCATTAATAGTAGAAAATTGTTTTTGTTCTTCTTTGTTATCCTTACTCATTACGACTTATATATGTTTATTTTTAACTTATGGTTAGTATAAAATATAAATAACTCAGTTTGTATCTATCTTGAGGTAGAGATATCATTGACTTTAAAACTTAAGTTTGCTTTTTTTGGTAGGGATTGATAGAGAGTTCAATCCTGTCCCAAAGAAAGTAAGTCTTTCAACTCAGAATAATCTATACCTTCAGAGGGATGGCCTCAAATCACTATTGATTTTACATTATTGAATTATATTGATAAATAATAGATAAAATTAGGCTAATTTGACTGCTTAACTGATGATTATGACGAATCCTTCCTCAGAAACAGATTTTACCCCTCAAAAAGCATTTGAAGCCTTCACCACGAAAACAGCAGCAGAATTACAAAATGCCATAGAAGCCGCTAATCAAATGGCTGATGCAACAATGACTCAAGCACAGCAATGGTTTGATGAAGCCATGCACGGTACAGGAAGTGTATTAGCTTCAATTGCAGAAAATCCAATTATTAAGTCAGGAACAAAGCTATTTGGTGCAAATTGGCTACTGGCAATGTTAGGAGAGGTAGATGTACAAGCAGCTCAAAATCATGTACTAAAATTAAAGCAAAAGTACCCTCAAGAAACAGCTTCGGAATTGGCTCACCGCATCATGCTACAAAAGTCAGTTGAAGCCGCAGGAGTAGGTTTTGCCACTAATATTATTCCTCCTATTGCAGCCGCATTATTTGCCATTGATTTAGCTGCAACAACAAAGATACAAGTTGAAATGATTTATCAAATTGCTGCTGCTTATGAACTTGATTTAACCTCCCCAGCGCGTCGAGGAGAAGCCTTAGCAATTTTTGGATTATCTTTTGGGGGTTCAAGTATTTTAAAAGCAGGACTCGGTATCATAGAAATTATTCCCGGTTTTGGAGCCATTATTGGGGCTTCATCAAATGCCGTTTTATTGTATGGTTTAGGGTATGCTGCTCGTCAGTTTTATGATGCAAAAGATCGGCAAGATTTAAAACAGTTAATGCCTGCTATCTCTACTTCTAATACTCAAGAAGAAATTAAGAAAGCGTTAGAACAAGAGCAAATTATGGATCAAGTTTTAGCTCATGCGATTCTGGCAACTTATCCTGATAAATCCTGGACAGACATTATTTTAGAACTCCAAAAAGCTAGGCTAAATCCTCAATCTATTGAAACAATATCAACTCATTTAAAAGATCCTCAGCCTTTAGAGCAATTGCTAGAAAAGTTGCATCCTGATTTTGCACCCGCTTTGCTCGTTCAATGTTATCGCATTGCAGAATCTGGAGAAGAAACAACACCACAAGAACATCAGATTATCAATGCTATTATTGAATACTTTAATCTAGACTTAGAAGAAATCAAAGCTAATTTAAATTCATCTGAAGTCAAAGTGTATTGATAGTTAATATCAAGATATTCTAGCAAAATATATTTTTTAGTGTTGAATATCTTGTTTAAGCTGTTCTAGTTTTTGTTCTAACTGAGCCGTTAATTGTTGAATTCGGGTTTCTGAACTCAACATCGGCTTTGCAGATTTAGAAACTTTAAGCAGTTGTTGTTCAAAACTATATGAATTTATAGGAGGAAATTGTAGTAAACTTTGACTCCAATGAGAACAAGCTGCAATGGAAGATCGAATTCCTTTTGCATATTGAGGAGAATCTGGAATGAGAGGGTATAAATGATAAGGCTGATAAGGGATATTAATTGAAGAACACCAGTCAAGCCACTTTAATTTTAGAATTCTTGGACTGGTAATAATAGGAATCCAAGGCACTCGTAAAGCATCTGCAACAATAGCACCATGCATCGCTTCAGCCAGTAATACTTTAGTTTGACTCATTGTACTTAAAATTTGCTCAATAGGGTTGCGGGGATCGATATATTTCCAACCGATTGCTTCACAAGCTTTTTGTATAGATAGGGCCGAAAACTTAGCATGATGAATATGTGGCATATAAGCATATTCATAAATTTTAGGTAGATTTGATTGAAACAACCGAGGCACTAAAATACCTGCATCGATAATTGCTAAATCTGTTGATAATCCTAAACTATTGGCAGATATTTTTCCCCGTACACAGTAAACATTCCAATGGCTTGGAATTGCTGTTAAAGGTTTTTCATAACCCACTCCTGTACTAAAAATAATCACTTTTTTAGCACTTGAAAGGCGCTGGGGGAGTAAATGATTGATTAAAGTTCCAATCCCAACAAATATAGTTGTTTCATCTGCATCAAAGAAGTTGGGTAAAAGCTGCTTCCATAACCAGTCATTAAGTTGATCGCCAAAGTTAGGTAATCCATCTGGACGTTGATAATAAAAAAGTTTCATGTTTGTTAAAAATAAAATTGAGTTTTAAGTTTTAGCTTGCCTCGATTAATCAAACTATTAACATAACTTTTTTTTAAAATTATTTGCTGTAACCATTGTGGAGTTTGACACCAATTTTCATAAGCTGGAATGGCAATAGTTTCTATAAAGTTACACCATCGTTGAGTGAAAACATCAGGATTAAATTGTTTAGCTTGTTGATTCCCTTTTTGAACTAAAGCTTGTCGTAGTTCAGGATTCTGTTTGAGCTGAATTAAAGCAGATAAAAGTTCAGTCATAGAGGTCACTTCTAAGTAATCCTGATTCGGGTTTCCTTCTGCGCGATAAGCTGACTCATAACCCAAAATAGCAGGTACTCCAGCTAACCAAGCATTATACAGTTTTGTCGCCGGTTTATCAGGATAAATATTGTTTTTACCAAAACCCCGAATGGCAACAATTGCATCAATTTGACGGTAGTCATTCCACTGATTATTAAGATGTTGATAAAATGCCCATGAATTCGTATTAATTACAGGTAACCAATTTAAATTGAGTTGATGAAGATGCTGTTGCCAACTCGGAGAAAGAAGTTCAGGTGTCAGATTATTTTGATGACCAAAAAACGCAATATTCTCAAATTTCATCTCTCTATTTTTATCTCGGGGAATCAGTCCTGGCTGTGTCCAGTGCGGTAGGTAATAGCTGTTAGATGGTTGTTGAATTGCTGTGGGATTTTGAACGACCTGAATTTGAGCATAAGGAAAGGGAAGTAATTCCCCTTGAAGACAAATTAATAATAATTTTTGACCGGGTTTAAAATGAGAATGATAACGAGTTAAAATATTTCGATGAATAAAGACAATTCCTTCATCTGGAATCCTATTGACCAAAAAACAGGGAAACCCATTGAGTTTTAGCCTGAGATAAGTTTGTATAGTCCAAGCATAAATCCCCAAACCAAATCCTGACCAATTTTCTTCAACTGTGTGAGGAATATCAACAGGAAAGTGTTGAGGATGAATATAAAAATAAATGGGAACTAAGAGCATATCTAGCACCTTTTAAACCCTTAATTATTTTGAGCCGAAAATAGTTTGATAGCACGATTAAATTTTTGCTCAATTACTCTACTCAGTTGTTTTTTCCAATGATAAAAAGGACTTAAAAAACTATAGATTAAAAACTCTAATTTACACTGAGCTACCAGGTCATTGGAACTGAGTATATTATATTGAAAATAATGAGCAATCAATTGATAGAGATCATAACAAAAATGAGCTAATATAAAAGCAGGTTTTTGCCAGACTGAATACTGTAACATTCGAGTGGGATAACGACTTAAACCCACACTACGGGTTAACTTGATTAAATATGGCTTTTGTAAACGTTCATAAGGTATTTGATGATGAATTTTCATCATTGGATTATGCCAAATTTCCCAACCTTGTTGTCTAATATAGGATAATGCCTCAATATCTTCTCCCTTATTTGCCAGAGATTTTGCTTGCACTCCAGTACAACTAAGCCTCGATGGTACAGCAGCTAACCAAGCTTTTTTACGAGCAACTAATCCAGCACCAGGTGGCATTAACCACCGTTCTAATATATCATACCGAAAAGCTTTTTCACCTCTATTAATAATGGCTAAAAAACAAGCAATTTGTTCAAAATTTGGGGGTGGACTGACTTCATATTTCCCCTCAATCTGACTGCCATAAGCACCAGCATTAGGATAAGATTGAGCAAAATGATAAGCATTCATTACCCAATCTTGAGCCGGAAAATTATCATCATCTAAAAAACCAATGAGTTCACCTTTTGCAGACTGTATACCTCGTTTACGAGCAAATGCAATTCCTTGCTGTATTTCAAAAGCATAATGAATAGGAACAATATGATGATATTGAGACCGATACTGGTGTACAATAGATGCTGTTTGATCTGTACTGTTATTATCAACGATTAATATTTCCCAAGATAAATAATCGGGAATAGATTGAGAGATCAATTGGTCAAGTAACTGAGGAAGGCGAGTCATGCCATTATAAGTACAGATCATTACTGTAAAGTCAATCATAACTCTATTATTTGATTAATTAAAAGTTAGAGTAATTAGGTCAGAATTTTAAATGATAAAAATCAGTCTCTAGTGTAGCAAAATTTTATTTGAGTATAGTGAAAATTAGGAATAATATCAAAAGATTTTACACAATCTTTAAAAAACGTTCTGTTATTATTTACAAACGCTCTAAAATTAGATATATTTTATAACTCAATATTTTTTAAACAATGGGTTATTTTATTTTAAGAAAATATTATAATTTTCCACCAGCAGAATGTAATTAAAATCATACTCAGATGCTGAGGCAAAAGAAGATCAAATGACTGACGAGAAATTTTTTGAGTCACAATAATGGCTGCTAAAAGACCGACAATCAATGTGCTGCCTTGCAAAAATTCAATCACAGCAGGATGAGCAATTAAAGTGGGTAATCCAACTCCCGATAACCCAAATGTTGCCCAAGTGACAGGCAGTATTTTTCCGGCTTCTCCTAACCCTAAGTTTAAATAATGAGCTAAATTTCCTGCCAAAACTAATGGCAGATATCCATAAGCTAATTCAACAAAAGAACGAGGCTTAAAACGAGATTTTAATTGGTAAATTAACCGAATGATTCCATAGGCAATTACTGGAATAACTGTCGGGAAAATTAAAGTAATAAATGCTAATAAAGAATGAGTCCAGAAATCCGCAAGGTTAAAGTTGAGATGAAGTTGAGAAAGTAAGTTGGGCAGACGGTGAAGAAACACTAAATTAAGTAATAGAAATAAAAGTGCTACTTCATAAGTTCGAGGCACATGAGTTGTCCATAATTCAATCGCAGGAGGACGTAAATTCACTTCAACAGAGCGATGAGGACAGGCTTTTAAACAGGTCATACACAGTACACAATCTCGGTTATCATTCAGTTGAGCCGGATGAGAATAAAGCGGACAACCATTTGTTTCTAAACCCTCTCCTTTTTGCGGCCCTCCTTTATAACATTGATAGGTGGTACATTCAGCCGAACAAGTCCCTTGTTGTGCCCGAAGTTCAGTGATAGATAACTTTGCAAACATCCCATTCATTCCGCCAATGGGACAAAGATAACGACACCAAAAACGCCGTTCAAAAATAGCAGAACAAATCATAGCTCCTGCTGTAATTAATAATAGTAAGTAAGCAGAAAGATAGGCTGTATTGGGTAAATCCCAAAGTTCTTCCCACAATAAAATTAGCGTAAATAATCCCCATAAAAACCATCCTCCCCATTGTTCTGCGGTTTGTCTTGGCCAACGTTTTAAACTTCGGGGAAACAGCCATAAAGAAAGCTTTTGTGTGACTTCTCCATAAATCATAAAGGGACAAACAGCACACCAAATTCGTCCTAAAAATGGAAAAATAATTAAGATAATTGGCCACCACCAAGCCCAGAATAAATTCAGGGCAAAGTTCTCTGAACGGGTTTGGGGGCCAATAAATAAAGTAATCACAACAATTGCAAATGCAGTTAAAACAAAACCATAATTAATCCAATCCGGCCACCAAGGACTCCGCAGAAATTGACGTAACTGAGGATAAGCATTGAGTAAGTTCCAACGAAACTGTTTTTTCTTAGTTTGAGACGGCCATATAATCTCTTCTGTGATTTCAGAACAGCCTTGTAATTGAATTAATGCTCGCTCAATTAAATTTTTGAGTTCTCGTAGATTATTGGGAAAATCATAAGCTTGTAAACGTCTTAAAGCTTCTAGTGTAATTTGCGGTTTCTGAATACATTGATTTCGACAGATTAAGCTGATATAATATTTAACGTAATCCTCAATATCGGCTTTACGAACTCGCAGAGGAGGAACTTTTATTGAGTGATTGACTATCCGGTCAAGCGGAGAAATCGCCTTTTCAGAAATCATGATAATGCGAGCAGATGTAACTCGCGGTTTGATCTTATTATCTTCTGAGCGGTTTACAGGATAATAACTTTGATTTTCAACTAAATTTAAAATTTGAGGCATTAACTGCTCAGACAGTTCTTCAATATTATTTAAAATTAGCGTGCCATCTTCTAACGCCTCTAATAATCCTGGCTTCCCCCCCAAACGACCCCATAACTCTGTTGCTTTGGTTTGAAGCTGACGACAATCGACTTGAATCAGTGGCTTTCTGCGGTCAGAAGAACTAAAATGTATTAAAGCAGCGAGATTATCTTTTTCTAACCCTGGCTCACCAAAAATCAAGACAGGTTCTCGATCTTTTGCTGCATTAATAATTTGCGATCGCAGTTTTACAGCATATCGACTTTTTCCTACAACTCCTCGTTTTACCTTTGGAATTAAGTAAGGTTGGAGCAAGGTCATTCGTTCCTGCTCATAGGATAACTGAGCGGATAAAGACTCAACTTTTTCTGCGAGTTCTTGAGCAAATGCTTGATTAATTTCTGGATACTGTTGAACTAATGCCTGAAAATTATCAGCCGAAATAAACGCAAATTCACATTCGTTTAGCGTCACTAATGTTTGTTGAACGGGTTGATTCAGTAATAATTCCTGAAGATTAATCGCTGAACCGGGAAGCAAACTCATAGAACGCCAACCGTCACCTACACTTTCGAGATGGCCCGAATATAAAATATAAACTCCATCCGGGGGTGTTTCCTCTTGAACTAAAGTGTGCTGCGGTGGTACAGTACGACTTTGGAGATGTTGAGCGATCGCCTCTAAGATCGTTACATTCAGTACATTGAGGGCAGTTCGCTCAATCAGCCATGTAACCCATCCAGAATGACTCATCAATCTCCTGCTCCAATTCACTTAATCTATATCTATATTGTAAAATTTAAAGTGACAAATTTCCCATCAATCAATATAAATTGAAGCATAATCCGGATCGAATTGATTGCAAAGATTTACAAAAATTTAAGTTTATCGGCTGTATGCACTCCTCGAGTGTCTCACGCTAAAATAGGGAGTCAGCATTCCATGCATTGTAGTGCGTTTCAAATTAAACGAATGGTTAATAAAACCTGGATTACCCGAACTTTATTATTATTAATTCCTAGCCTTTTACTGCTCGACTTAGGAACAAAATTGATGGCAGAGTGGTTATGGTTTGAGGAGGTAGACTATTCATCTGTTTTTGGACGACGATTACTCACTCAAGCTATTTTATGGCTGTTAGGTTTGGGGTTAACTGCACTAGTTTTAGGCGGAAACTGGATCGTTGCTAACCGATATAAATATTCTCCTGAAATCACAGATTCACAACAGGACAAGCTACCTTATTTTACTCCTATCCCCCCCCAAAAGCCGACTGCTTTATCTTTTAATTTTTTAATTTTTTTTATTATTGGACTCAGTCTATTATTAGGATTAATTTTAGTTTATTATGGCAAAATATTTTTAGACTATTGGCAACCCGATCTAACCCAAGCGTTAATTTCTCCTTCTCTTCCTGAGCCGTTTCAGGTTGAATCTGTTTTTAATTTATTAAAAAACCTATCTACATCTTACGCCTTAATCGGACTCATCATTTTTATTGTTGTTGGAACAATTATTAATCCTCAACTCTCACAACTCTTGACCACAATATTTCTCAGTTTTGGTTTTGGTTTAGTCATATCAAGTCATTGGGGAGATGTGTTACTCTCATTTAATCCTACAGCTTTTAATCAAGTTGAAGATGTATTTAATCAAGATTTAAGTTTTTATATTTTTCTCTTGCCTGTTGGACAGTTATTAGAATTTTGGCTAATTGGTGTTTTTACTTCCTGTTTAATTGGTTGTAGTCTAGTCTATTTATTATCCGGAAATAGTTTTAGCAAAGGGCGTTTTCCTGGTTTTTCACAGCCTCAGCAACGTCATTTGCATGGTTTAGCTGGGTTACTCATGTTGAGTTTAGCATTGAAACACCTGATAGACCGCTATGAACTTCTCTACTCCGAACAAGGGGTGGTTTTCGGAGCCAGCTACACTGATGTTACCGTACAATCTCCTGTTTATTTACTCTTATTTTTTCTGACTATTTGGATTGCAATCTTTCTGATTTTGCAAGCTTTCTTTTCCGTTAAAGCGATTCGTCCTTATATTGAAATTAGTTTAAGAACTTTACGATTCCGCCGCAAAAAGCGCCTCACTCGTCCTAAAGCAAAACTGTTTGCAGATAGTTATTCTTTACGAGCCATTTTAAGCTGGTATTTAGCAATTGTTTTTGTTGCCGGTTGGGTTCTGCCAAGCATTGTTCAGCGTTTAGTGGTTCAACCCAATGAAATCGCTCGAGAAATTCCCTATATTGAGCGCAGTATTCGGTTTACTCGTGAGGCTTTTGGTTTAGATAATATGACGGTCGAAACGTTTGCTCCTCAAGGGGAATTAACTTATAACGATATTGCGAATAACAATTTAACGATTAAAAATATTCGGTTATGGGATGAACGTCCTCTATTAAAAACCAACCGACAACTGCAACAAATTCGACCGTATTATGAGTTTAACGAAGCGGATATTGATCGCTATACTTTGCTCAAAGAACCACAAGAACAAACCGTCGATAGTCGCACTGAAAAGCAACAAGTTTTGATTGCCGCTCGAGAACTTAATTATCAATCTGTTCCTGATAAAGCCCAAACATGGGTCAATAAACACCTGGTTTATACTCATGGTTATGGTTTTACTTTGTCTCCCGTTAACCAAGTCGGAGAAGGTGGACTTCCCAAATACTTTGTGAAGAATATTGGTGCTGCGCCACAGTTAAATCCAGAGAGTACCTTAGAAGTTGCACCTCGAGTTCGAGATAGTATCCCCATTGGAAATCCCCGTATTTATTATGGAGAATTAACCAACACAGAGATTATGACTTCAGCAACGGTGGATGAATTAGATTATCCCTTAGGAGATGAGAATGTTTACAATACATATAATGGTCAAGGTGGAATTGCTCTGGGTTCAGGATGGCGGCGGCTGATTTTTGCGAATTATTTAAGAAATTGGCAAATGATATTTACACGGAACTTTATGCCGGATACAAAACTATTATTTCGCCGTAATATCATCCAAAGAGTTAAAGCCATTGCACCGTTTTTACAGTATGATAGCGATCCTTATCTGGTGGTGGGGAAAGGAAATACTAAATCATTTGATCCCAATCAATCTCCCTCAGATCCGAATTACTTATACTGGATTTTAGATGCCTATACAACCAGTAGCCGTTATCCTTATTCTGATCCAGAAGGGGGTGAATTTAATTATATTCGCAACTCTGTCAAAGTGGTTATTGATGCTTATAATGGCTCGATTAATTTCTACTATTTAGATGAGCTTAAAGATCCAATTATTACCAGTTGGCAAAAAGTATTTCCCCAGCTATTTAAACCCATTGAAAAAATGCCGCCTTCTTTATATGTTCATATTCGTTATCCCGTAGATTTATTCACAGTTCAGTCTGAACGATTACTCACTTATCACATGGACGATCCTCGAGTATTTTATAACCGAGAAGATCAATGGCGAGTTCCCACTGAAATTTATGGTAGCAAACAACAACCGGTTGAACCTTACTATATTACGATGCGTTTACCGGGGGAAGAATCTGAAGAATTTATTTTATTGCAACCGTTTACACCCGCGAGTCGAATTAACTTAATTGCTTGGTTAGCTGCTCGTTCTGATGGTCAACAGTATGGCAAGCTTTTACTCTATCAATTTCCCAAAGAACGGCTAGTTTTTGGTCCGGAACAAGTGGAAGCATTAATTAATCAAAAACCGGAAATTTCAGAACAAATTTCTTTATGGAATCGTCAAGGATCGAGTGTTATTCAAGGAAACTTATTAGTGATTCCGATAGAACAATCTCTATTATATGTTGAACCCATTTATTTAGAAGCAACTGAAAATAGCTTACCGACTTTAGCACGTGTCATTGTTTCCTATGAAAATAAAATTGTAATGCGACCGAGTTTACAAGAAGCACTGCAAGCAGTATTTCAAGCAGAACCCGTTAATTCACCCTTGCTGATTTCACCAGAAAATATACCTGAATCAAGCTAAGTAAATTTATTTTATAAGCTATAATAAAACTTATTATGAGGGATTGGGATTGAGATTGTATAATGTCAATCCTGCCAATTATTATGTTACGAAAAAGTTACAGTTTAGAGCAGAAATTGCTAGACTTGAATTTTGGATTACAATAGTAATTTCAATCCTTTGACTGAATCAATCATGTCCAATCACTATCACACTTTACAAATTGAGCAAACTGCAACTCAGGCAGATATTAAACAAGCTTATCGCCGTTTAGCTAAGAGATTTCATCCCGATAGTCAACAACATAGTGCCAATCATGAGAAAATTATTGGGATTAATGCCGCTTATGAAATTCTGAGGGATCCACAGCAACGACAGTCTTATGATCGGCAACTTTATATTAATACTCAAAGCGGTCGAATTTATGGTCGAAATACCTCTACTAAACCCCGTAAACCTCGTAAAAATGGCAGTCATATAGATGGGGAATTCCATCAATGGTTATCTCAGGTTTATCAGCCGGTTAACTCTATTCTGAATCAGATTTTAGAAGCTTTTCAGGGGGAAGTAGATGAACTCTCAGCCGATCCATTTGATGATGAACTGATGGAAGCTTTTCAAGGTTATGTTGAAGCCAGTAAAGCCGGCTTAGAAAAAGCACAAAGTTTATTTCGTTCAATTCCTAATCCGGCTAATGTGGCTGGGGTAGCAGCGCATCTTTATTACTCCTTAAATCATGTAGAAGATGGACTAGAAGATTTAAACTTCTTTACTCTAAATTACGAAGACTCTTATCTACATACAGGTCAAGAATTTTTTAGAATTGCCTTAATGATGCAACAGGAAGCTCAAGCCAATATTAAGACGGTTTTATAGGGGTTGACCCGTTAATACTTTAAATAGAATTCTCGGACTAACTCAAGAAAACGGGAAGTATAGGTGTGTCTATCTGTTTTGATGACAATCTCTTGATCTGGGTAGT
>CAYNXM010000129.1:0-3123 GCA_964401105.1 uncultured Lyngbya sp.
AGTGAGTTCAGATTTTTGATTTTCAATTTTTCGGTAGATAGTTAAAGCTTGCTGATAATAAGAAAGAGCAGATTCGTAATCTTGCTGCCTGTAGTAAATCACCCCCATTCGATTAAGAATATTACCTTCTTGTAGACGATCACTAATCTGTTGAGCCACATTGAGTGCTTGCTGATAATATTTCAATGCTTCAGAATATTGCTCCTGTTGTCGATAAACTGATGCAATATTACTCAGGCTAGTTAATATATCTTCATCGTCCTCAATATCTCGATGAATTACTAACGCTTGTTGGAAGAAAGTAAGCGCTTGATCGTACTTCTGTTGATCATAATAAATCCGTCCAATTGTGTTCAGAATACTACCTTGTGAAGGGCGATTACCCGTCTGTTGAGCTAGTAGTAGCGATCGCTGATAGGCTTCTAAAGCTGCCTCTGGTTGCTTCTGTTTATCATATAGCAAGCCTAAGAAATGTTGAGTTACTCTTTCCCCGGAAGGATTGCTAAACCTTAAAGCTTGTTGCAATGTCTCAGAGGCTTGTTCCAGTTGCTCTAAGCGCAATTGAGCATATCCTAGCCACGCCAGGAATAGTCCTTGATAGAATTGCTGCTGTAATTGTTCTATTGGAGTGTTGACAGACTTACTTAAAATTGCCACTGACTGTTGTAACGTTTGCAGCGCTTCTGCTATCTGTTTTTGCTTCACCTGAGCAACTCCCAGAAGCCCTAGTATTCGCCCTTCTCCCTGAGAATCTCCAACTTCCCGATAAATAGCAAGTGACTGCTGGATGTTTTCTAAGGCTGGAACAAACTGACTGAGAGCCAAATAGCTGTTACTGATATGGTATAAAGCTTCTGCCTGACCGGATTGATCCCCTAACTCTCGGTAAATTGCGAAGGCTTGCTGTGCTGTTTCTAAGGCTTCAGTCGAACGACTCAACCAAGTATAGGTTTCAGCCATTCTGACTAATGCTGCGGCTTCATTGAGTTGATTACTTTGTTCTCGACTTTGAATTAGCAGTTGTTCAAATGTTGCTAAAGCTTGTTGTAATTGACCGTTGTGAAACTGTTCAATGCCTTTTATTAGCAAAGAATCTGTCTGTGTATTTGTTTGTTGAATTGTCTGTGCCTGTATAGAGATAGGGTTTAGGCAATCTATTAAGACCGGAGATGCGATAGAAAGCAGTAGTGCAGTAGCAGTAAGCTGGAAATAGTAGTGCATTGGCTCTTTGGTTAAGAGTTACAGAGTGCCGATGGCAAGTTGATGTCATTACATATTTTTCAGGATTGGGAACTTATGCAAAATTAATTCTCTCAGTTGATACGATTAAAAACCTGAAATAATGCGGGAGAAAGTTAGCCAGGTGGATTCATCCCCTGGTAGAATACGGAAAGTTGGCGCGGTCGCGCAGCGTGGGCTTGCCCGTATCGCGGGCGCATTTTCCGATCGACGGGTTGGCGCTTCGCGCGCGCATTTTCCTAACGCGGGATTTATCCCGTCGTCACATAAATCATTGTCCGTCTAAATGGAATAAATTTAACAAAGATCAAATTAATATTGGCAAAAAAAACAATCAGGAGTTTGTACAAATCCCAACAGCTAGATTAAAGAATCGTATTAGAAGGTATAATAAGTCAAAAATGCCAGACTCATGGGATTTAAATAATCTAAAATTATGATATTTTTTAAAAAAATTTAAAATTTATATCAATGCCTCAAATTTCGAGAATTTTAGACTGAGAATTATTTGCAATAAGCAACGAGATTGCATTGTTTCAGACTTTATGATATTCTGATAATCCACGGGGGTGTATGGCTACATCAAATTCTATAGTCCTCAAGCCTAGAAAAATCGTAGAATCTCCTGAAATTTTAATCTCTATCTCATCCTGCAAATGAATGAATTTTACCCGATCCTCAATCAAGCTTTGTGGGGTTGACTTGACAAGTAGTTGATTCTATGCATATTCAGGAAAATTCAGAAATGTTTGGGCGTAGCCCAATAAACATTTCAACAGAGATCCGCTTAGCGGTTCTATACTGGGTCTGTTGCTACTTTAACATACTTCAAAAGTAATCGATAAAGTCGCCATCTCAGAAACGCTAATTGGTCTAACGACAAAACCTCCAGGACTGCGGTCGCCACTTAAATCATCTAATAAATCGCCGATCACTTCAACAGGTTCTTTCAGTGCTATTGCTCCCTGAGAACGATTTAGTTCTGCTGCTAGAGAGACTAATGTTTTAACGGCTTTTTTTAAGGGCGAACGACTGACAATAATCAGGGCTTCTCCTGTTCCTTTTTCGATAGCTTTTAACTTCAATTCCTCTGGGTCACCAATAGACAAGGTTTGATTCGGTTCTAATCGCATTGAAGCTTCTGTTGCCGGCCAGTAATAAGGAAAAATCACAATTAATCCTCCTGTAGAATCAATTAATAAAGTTGTGAGATAAAGAGGACTATTCTCGTGGTTTGTTACCTGAAACTGAAATAGTTGATTTAAAGGAAGTTGATGGGAATAAGTTTGTTGAGATTGACCTCGATTATTTCTCGCTTTTTTAGTTGCCGTTTTTGCTATAATTTGATTCGGTTGTTCAACTAATTGCATTGATACTTCCACATCTAATTCTGAAGAACTAGCATTTAATGTTTTCTTGATAATACGAGTCGCTAACAGAGATTTAAGTTTAGGTTCTAAACGCTTAATTGCTGCGTTGATTGTTTCCCCTGCTTCAGCAAAAGATTTAGGAATCCGTTCTAATCCTGATGTAAATAAACCTAAACTACCTACTGCTGGAAAATTTACTTCTGCTTGGGGTTGTAATTTTTGTTGGTATTCTTCTGTCATTTTGCTGAAGATATATTGTACTCCTCCAGGATAGAGATTGTTTCCTGATTGTTGGGGTACAACTTCCACCCGATTGATGCTAGAAAGCTGCTGTTGAGCTAGATTGAGGTCTGCTTTTAAAGAAGCATCTAGTCCAAGATACAATTTTAAATTAGCAGGAATTATTCGACTGGATTCTTGTAACCACATTCCAGGTTTAAGAGTAATATTTTTACTCTCTTCAATTAACTGTGCTTCTGCTATTAATCCTTGACGCTCAGAGATTAATTCTACT
>CAYNXM010000130.1:0-13894 GCA_964401105.1 uncultured Lyngbya sp.
CCAATCCTGTGCCATAGATAAAGATAAGGTCAAGCTCACCACATTGATAGAAGCATTGTACTGTGATTTAGCCACAGAGAAAGATGGCAAGCTGCTAACTAATCCTGAAAAACGGGCTAGACAGATATTAGAGGTAATGAAAAAGCAGCGAAAACCCGTGGTTTTATTTGTCGATGATGCTCATGGGCTGTATCATCAAACTTTAGTAGGATTAAAACGGTTAATTGAATTAGTTGAGGGTGGTAATGCCATTCTCTCAATTGTTTTAGCAGGTCATCCCAAGTTAAAGAATGACTTACAACAACCGAGACTCGAAGAAATTGGAGCCAGAGTTAGTGGGGTATTTACCTTAGAAGGATTCTATCAGAATCAAAAAGATTATATTGAATGGCTATTGATGGAATTAACTGATCATGAAGTGGAGTTGAATACATTTATTACAGAGGATGCCATAGAGTTATTAGCCGATAAATTAGTCACGCCATTGCAGATTAAACATTATCTAACCTTAGTGTTTGAAAAATCCCATGAAGTCGGGCAAAGAATTGTGACAGCGGAATTGATTCAGACGATTTTAGCAGGAAGTTTGGATGATTTAGAACCGCAACTAATTCGGCAGGGGTATAATACAAAAGTATTGGCTGATTTATTGAATACTCGGCAGAAGACTATCCGCTCTTTTTTACAGGGTCAATTGACACCCATACAGACTCAGGATTTGAAGGAGAAAATGCTGAAAGTTGGGATTCCTTTGTGATGGGAATTAGATCTTTAATGATTATTGAGTAAGTTAATGGAACTCAAGTCCCATCAATGTTCTATTATTTTTGAGAGAACCTGTAGATGGTACAGTCTTTTTTAAAGATGAAAATTTATACTGAAATCGGGAATAGAGAGACTTCTCTATAAGATATGCCAGAGTCTTTTGAAACTGAGAAAATTCAAACTTTTCAATTGTTTTCTGTCGGAGTTGTCCAGGCTGGTAGATTACTGGGTTTAAATAGGAACCTTGAAGAATTGAAATCAGATTTTGGGCAACTGCATTCACATTTTGTGGCTTTACCAAACATCCAAGTTTACCATTTTCTAATGGTTCTACAGCGCCATCTTGGTTTCCAGCTAATACAGGTTTACCACAAGCGAGGGCTTCTAAATAAACAATACCAAAACCTTCAATTGAACTGGGTAACGCAAAAACGTCACAAAGATTATAGTAATTACATAACTCATTATCGGGTACAAATCCAGCTAAAGTCACACAGTCTTCTAAACCCAGTTGGTGAACTAAAGCTTCAATTTGAGGTTGAGCATCTCCCTTTCCCACCAGAATATAATGAACTTCTGGAATTTGACAGCGAATTTGAGGTAAAGCCTGAATAATTTGCAAATAGCCTTTATCAAAAGCTGCCGTTTTTCCTAAGCGTGAAACCGTTAAAATGATTGATTGTTGGGGAGAAAGTTGATATTTTTTTAGTAGATGAGGCGGTTTAGGAGCAATTTGAAATCGCTGACTATCAAAAGTATTGGGTAGAATAGAAATCTGAGCAGGGTTGAGATTTTGTTCATCGAGAAGGCGATCTCGTGTATAATGACTCACAGCAATAATTTTGTTAGCATGACGTAATGCTTTTTGGCGCAGAGGATGTTTGAGGTTCCAAACTTCATTACCATGAGCGACAATCCAGTAGGGAATTCCTGTGATTTGTTTAAGCCAATAGCACGGAATGCTGTAGTTAATGTGGGTGGTAATGACAAGAGTAGGTCGTTGCCAAATTCCCATTACAATGATTTTGAGAGTTAGGAGAATATTTTGTAAAAAACGGGCAAATTGACCAAAGCAATGATATTGAGTTTGAGGTAGAAATTGAGCGTTAGGTTGAGAAGATTTATCGTATTTGAGGAAAATATCGTATTGAGCCTCTGGATAGAGAGTTTGTAAGGCTTGGAGGAGGAAAGTAGAGTAGACTTGAATTCCCCCTTTGAAGTTGAAAATGTTGGGGAATATTAGGTAGAAATGAGGTAGTTTTGAATCCGAGTCACACATCTTTCTAGATTTTTGTGGGAAGGCATAATTTTTGTAAAAACACCTTCCACATTAAAAGAAAACGTAGAAGATGTTTTGGGAGTGAATATTTAACCCGTCAGCAGAATTTAGGCGGGTCTTAATTTTAACACTACAGGATTAAAGAAGATATTGACAAAGGGTTGATCATCTCCATCGCTATCTCCTTCAATTTGATATTCTCGCACCAGCTCATCATTATCTAGAGAAATAGTCTGAGGATCAACCAAACGAACATCTACAGTTTCTAGGACATCTCGGCGATCGCTGAGAATTTCATCAATGACATAACCGGGGTAACGTTGACCCACATCAACTACAGCCCCTTCCTGTACCCCTGCAAATGTTGTGTAATCAATTTTTGGTGCTCCATTTTCCCATTCTTCAAAAACCGCACTAACAATTGGTTTTAGCAGAGAACCATCTGCAATAACTTCAGTTAAGACTTCAATTCGTGGACCATTACCATCGAACTCATCATCTCCATCAACTCTTGGCGGTTCAAATGTAGTAGCTGGTAAAAAGAAGGTATCTTCTATCAGTTCTCCTGTTGTTAATGAGCGCAATCTCGCTTTCACAGGATTGAAGGAAATCGAAACGAAAGGCTCATCACTGCCACGATTGAATAATCCTCTTTGTCTGGTATCTCCCTGAATGTCATACCTTGCAACCAGATCGTTGCCATCTTGGAATATGACTTGTGTGTCATGCAAACCGACATCAGTTGTATTTAGAATATCTAGCCCACCCCCTCGAACAATTGAGTCGATGACGAAGCCTGGATAAAGACTGTTGATATCGACAATACTACTTGAGAAAGATCCCCCAAAAGTGGTGAAGTCTGGTTCTGTTTCTGTGAAAGAGGCATTCCCAAAAACTTGTAGAGTAGTACCCTGCGGAACCGCCTCGGCTTGAATATTAATTAGTGGGCCATTACCAGCGAACTCCTTATCTCCTCGTGTGTTGGGAGGTTGAAACCCGATGATACCAGGGATACTGACTTCAACTGTTATCGTGCCATCATCTGGAGGGGGAGGCGCGATTTCATTCGCTAATGCCAGCATATCAGCACGGCGGAAGCTTGTCACTCCAGTTACTGGGTCATTGATCGGTTCACCTGTGTCGTAAAGCAGTTGACGAAACTCAGAAGGACTCAGTAAACGACCGAGTTCTTGTTGTGCTAACTGTTGCGCTAAGACTGCCATCCCTGCAATATGGGGGGCTGCCATGCTAGTACCCTGTTTTTCAGTTGTTCCGCCGCCGACGTTAGCAGCAGTAATCCATTGTCCTGGAGCAAATATATCTGTTAAATTGGCATCACGCTGAGAAAAGCCAGAAATTTGATCGGCAGTAGTACCATTACTGCCATCCCCAACTGAACCAACTGAAAGTGAATTAGGATCTGCTGCGGGATAGGCTACACCTTGTGTACTATAAGTGTTAAAAGAATTGCCAGAAGCAGAAACAACAATAACTCCCTTCGCAGCTAACGCAGCTAGCTCATCATCGATAGCATATAGTGCTTGAGGTGTATTGTAGTTTCCATAATCATTGTTACCGTCACTATCCACGTCACCAACTACATCACCTAAAGACATATTGACACTAGCAATATTATAAGTCTCTGCATTATCTAATACCCATTGCAATGCCTGTTCTGTCCATCCAAAATTTCCATCCATTGCGGGTTGTCCATTTTGATCGGTACCTACTCTAAAGACTTTGAGAGCAATGATATCAGCTCCAGGAGCTATTCCCGGAAATACATTATCTTGAGAGGCTACAATACTAGAGACATGAGTTCCATGTCCACCCCTGGGAATATTATTAGGAATATCTTCCGCAGTAAGTTCATTAGTGTCCGCGAAATCATAATTATAGGAGATGCGATCAGCAACATCATCATTATCATCGTTGCTATCTACTCCAAAAAAAGGATGATCTAGATCGATTCCACTATCAATAATGACTGTACTAAAGCCACTACCATCAATTCCGGCAAACTCAGGACGTGAATCTTTCAAAGGATCGCCACTTTTAAAGTCATCTAGGTTAATCAGAGTATTAGAAACATCTGTTGTGATGAAAACGGGTGCATCTGAACCTGTCGTGGTAATTCCTTCAATCGTAGGTATAACTGATAGATTTAAATCGTAAGGTGTACCAACATCCCCAATATTGGTGACTCGAATTCGATAAGCACCATGTTCTAAAGTTCCACTAATTGATTCTGCCGTTATACCAGAATTAGCGGAACTGAGAACAACATTACCCTCAAAATCAAGCACTTCTACATTGGCATCTGTCCATAGACCGTCAAGAGATAGATTAAATTCATTGCTCATGCCTAAACTGAAGGAATAATAATCATCAGTATCGGCACTCCCCACCCAACCACGATAGGTTACACCATTGGTTGAAGGCAAAGATTGACGCGCTTCATCAGGTGTATTTCCAGCTAAGTCTAATGGATCAACCACAGATTGAATTAACTCTTGTCCAGGTTCTGCATTACGCCAATCGTTTTCTGGTTCAATTAGACTAGTAAGTGCCTCTACAGTTCCAGTTGCTCCATCTACCTGGAATACAAGATCATTATAATCGCCATCGGGATCGCCCCATTGATCGTCAAATCCAAAACTATTGCGATCGCCTGTTACATCTATCATGGTTCCCAGACCATAAATATCTTCTGAGTCAACCGCTGTCATTGAGAACAATGGACGTTTAGATCCTTCAACGTCTGGATTTTCTAACACCTCCTCAACTGTGCCATTGGGAATGAACATGAATCCAAATTCATCCCCTGGAGTCATTTCAAACCCTTTAATTCCAAGATATTCTCCTTTGTTCCAATCTTCGTCTTCATACCCCTCTAAAATCCCCGTAAATCGCGCCCCTTCTGCGGAGTCAGAAATCACGATATGACCGAGTTCTGAACTACTCAAAGCGCGAGCAGCAGCTTCTTGAATAAAGGCTTCTGAACCCGGTTCTTCATCCAAACCTTCTAAACTAAAGAGGGCTAATTCTCCCTTGTATTTACCGCCATCAAATAAGAAATCGATTTCAATTTCTCCGTCTTCTCCAACCGTAAAAACACCTGAATCAAATTCAGAGGATGCAACTTCACTGTCATCTAATGTTTCAGAATCATCTGGATTTTCTCCAGTCACTGAATCACTTCCATCCTCACTGGTTTCAGATTCTTCAGAAATTGTTTCTAAATCTGAATTTTCAGTAATTATGATTTCATCTGGGCTAGTACTATCGGCCGGGAGTGATTCTTCTAAGTTAATTTCTGGATCTTCACTGCTGAATTGAATAGAAGTATCGGAACTATCCAAGCTATTTTCGAGATCTATTAAGGTGTTCTCAGTGGTTGAGAATTCTTCAATAATGTCCATCACAAATCCTCATGTGTAGTATGAATGAGAAATTAATTTCCTGGCGTACTCTTTAAGTGTTGAGGTGACATCGAACGCACCCCATATCTAACACTCAGCCCTAGAGAAAAAAATCGTGCAAAATCTGCTCTAAAAAATTGCAATACGAGTCCTGATAGGTCACACAACCAGCAGATTCACGGGAGAATTGCGTCCTTTGTAACAAATTATTATCAATGAGAACCATACCCGGTTGATGTCCCTCAGCAGTATAAGTATTTCAATCGCAACCATTTTTTATGTCCCTGGGCAAATGTACTTATCAGCGAAAACTGAGATCTGGAGAAAGTCATAGCGGGTAAGACTTTGAAAGTCACTCAGGTTGAGAAAAACTGCCAACTTCAGTTTCAAGTTTGCACAATTTTTCCTTCAGTCCTTGAGTAATAAATAGGTAGTGCATTTAACGCCACTTCAAACTCAAGGTGTCTAGGAGGATTATGATGATGACCAAAGGAATTATTCTGAGTTCCGTTTAAATATTCTGATTCATTAAAATTTCAGGGATTAAAAAGCAATCTACACCAGTTATCAAAAAAAGATGACGATGACAGATGAACAATTGTTAGCACTGATTGACAAGATTTGCAGGAATCAGGAGATTCAAAGCCAAGAACGACGACGAGATATTCATCGGTTCTTAATTGAATGTCAACGGTTACCCGGACTCCAAAAATCTTCTCATCCCCTTTATTTAGAAGCTGTAGATAAAACTTTAGAATGGATTAGTAACAACATCTGTACTTTTAAACCGCAACCTGAATTGTCCATTCAGATGAGCTTATTGAGATGGATCAATGGTTATTTAACCTGGCGAATTAGAGATTTATATCTTAAGCAAATAAGCCAACATCGCAATGAGTTTAGTTTAGATATTCCTATCAATGATAATTCCGAAAATTCCTCAACCTTACTAGAGCAAATGTCAGATAATGATTTTGAAACCCCGACTCTCAGTGGAATTGATGGCTATATTGAGAGGCTTAGAAATCAGAAAGTTCAGGAAGCTTTTACACAATTAGAACGTTACGTGGAGGAAGATCCAGACCAACTCTTTCAGAATTGTCATCCTCGCCAGTATCCCTATTGTAACTGTCAACTGCTTTGCCAAAGGTTACTATTCAAAAATCCACCAGAGAAATTGACCCACATTAGTAGGCAGTTGGACATTAAATACGATACCCTTAGATCCCATTGGCAAAGAAAATGCCTACCCCTCCTGCAAAACAAATTGAAGGAACTCGGATACTCAGGAGACGAAGAATTATGAAAACTCAAGAAATGCACCACTTAGAAATTACCCTCGGTATTGAAGCGCATCGTTTAGCCAGTCAATTTGCAGCCGAACAAGCTACAACTGAAAAAGGGAAACAGGTTTATTTGAATACATTAGCAGTTTATGCCGCTCACAGATATCTCAAATATCTTGGCATTGATACTGATTTAAACCAAAGTGATTGTTGGAACCCAATTTTAAGACATCAATGGAATGTTGCTGACTTAGTAATTCCTAATATTGGCAGATTAGAATGTCGTCCTATTTTACCTGAAGAAAAAATTATATCCTTACCTTCAGAATTAACAGAGGACCGAATGGGTTATCTGGCTATTCAGTTTAGCGAACGCTTAAATAAAGTCCAGGTTTTAGGGTTTATAAAAAAGGCGATGCTAGGAGTTATTGAAGTCAGTCAGTTGCATCCAATTGATGAATTAATTACTGAACTCTCACCCCAGCCTGTCAATTTATCTGCTTGGTTTGAGAAAGTTTTTGATGAGGTTTGGTTACCCATTGAAGCACTACTCACCCCTAAAATCCCAGTTAAAGGCTTTAGAAAATCGGGTCAAGCAGATCAAGTTGGACGGGGGAAACCCATTAATTTGGGACTATTAGTTAATGGTCAACAACTCGCTTTATTAGTCAGCATTTGGACAGAAGAAAATCAAGAAAAAGGTGTTTTGATTCAAGTTTCTCCTATAGGAGAACAACGAAACTTACCTCCCGGTTTAAAACTCACAGTTACCCTCGAATCAGATGAAGCGGAAGTTATTGCCAGAGATGCTGATAATTTAATTCAGTTAGAATTTTCTGAACTCCCTGGGAAACAATTCACAGTTAAGGTATCTTTAGATCATGAGTCTATTACTGAGAAGTTTATTGTTTAGTTGATGAGTCAGTATAATGAAAATAAAAAAGCAAATTCTCATTAATTTAGGAGAAGGTAATTTTGAGAATGGATTTAGTAGCGTAACAATTAAAATTAAAGAAATCATTAAAAATTCTCAAGATAATGTGACGAAATTAGAATTTAAAATGCCTCCATCTTCCGCTATTCATAATGCTTATTATACCTGGCAAAATAACTATGATACTCTAATTAATTTTTCTAGAACTCGAACAGGCTTCAAAAAGCAACAAGTCACTAATATTAGTATTCCTACAATATATGAATGTAATCAAAATGCTTATGTTTTACGAGAGAGTTTGAATAATTGGCTGAATAGCGTCAAGAGAGAATTAGAGAAAGCACTTAAACTCTCTCCTGAAGATGAAGTTGAGGTTGTGATTCAGATCCGAAATATTTGCGATGAATTAACCCAAAAAATGCCTTGGCATTGGTGGGATTTCTTGAACCAAGATCATTTCACTGATGTTGCTTTATCATTGATCAACTCAGAGACATTTAACTTTATAGTTTCTGAAGCAGAATCCTTATTATCTCAACCTAAAACACTATCTAGACTCAAAAGAGTTAAAATTTTATGTATTCTAGGAGACCCTGGAGAAGAACAAAATAAAAACAAAATTGATGTCGAGGCAGATAGACGATTACTACGAAAAATACCCGGTGCATATTGTGTCTTTCTCAGGCAACCAACACGTTCTGAATTCCTCGAATTCATGCAACAAGAACGCTGGGATATTCTCTTCTTTTCTGGACATAGTAAAACAGATGCAGGCAGTAACACTGGGTTATTGTATCTGAATCCAGAGGATACACTGGATATTCAAGAAATTAGAGAAACAATTAAAACAGCTATTAATCAATACCAAGGAATGAAATTAGCGATTTTTAATTCCTGTGATGGTTTAGGATTAGCACGTCAACTGGCAGACTTAGACATTGCTCAAATTATTGTTTGGCGAGAACCTGTTCCTGATGAAGTTGCACAAGCGTTTCTCAAATCTTTTCTAAAGTTTTTTACAGGACAAAACTTACAGGTAAAAGTATACCATAGTAGTACTGAAGGTCTATCTTTATATCGTTCTGTGCAAAAAGCAAGGCTTGAAGTCCAAGAATATATAGACAGTCCAGAAAGAAATGAACGCCTACCAAAAGTTAGTTGGTTACCCGTTATTCATCATAATATTAACAAGCAAAGTATTACCTGGAAACATTTACGAGGACTTTCAGACAAAAACACTATCCCTCCACCTCCTACTCTCCTGACTCTTTTGAGATATCTCTTTCAATTCATCAATATTGATATCAGCAGGAAGACAGAGAGTCCCCGTGAAAGCCTACTAAATCGGGTAGAAAAATTTTGGATTAAGGGTGTTTTAGAAAAAGCGCTACATATTGAAGAAACCATTGAATTGGGTCTAAGTGAATATTATAATGCAGTGGTATTTCCCTCAAAAATATCCGATAAAAATTCTAATCAGCAAAATAAAAATCTGCCAGAAGGAACAAGAGCAATTGATGTATTTGGGGAACTTGAAAACACAAGAACAATGCTAATTCTGGGTAAGCCAGGGTCAGGTAAAACTACAGCATTGCTTGAAATTGCCCGTGAATTAATCAATGATGCTAGAAACAACACAACTCTACCAATACCTATTGTTCTTAATCTTTCCAGTTGGGCAGCAGATAAGGAACCCAAACCCTTAAATAAATGGCTGGTTAATGAGCTTCATAGAATCTATCAGTTTTCTGAAAAGCAGTGTAATAATTGGGTGAAAAAACAGCATTTACTCCTGCTTTTAGATGGTTTAGATGAAGTCATTAAAAGTAAAAGAAGAGATTGCATTGTCGCTATTAATCAATTTATTCAAGATTATCAAAAAACTGAAGTCGTTGTTTGCTGTCGAATTCAAGATTATAATAGTATTTCAGAAAAGCTTCGATGTCAAACGGCTGTTTTCTATAAACAACTAACAGACCAGCAAATTCAACGCTATTTTGATGATGCTGGAGAGGCATTGTCAGGCGTGAAGGAATTGAAAGAGGAAGAGGAAGCAATACAAGAATTAGTAAAAAGTCCCCTGACTCTCAATTTTATTGCGGTTGCTTATAAAGATAAATCAAAAGATGAGCTATTAGATATAGAGCCGTTTGAAAACCGTCAAAGTCACCAGCTTGATACTTATATTAAACGGAGATTTGAAGCAGAGCAATTGTCTAATTATGGATCTATTTTTTTAGAAAAAAGCAAACTCCAATATTCAGAAAAACAATCACGGTATTGGTTGAGTTGGATGGCTCAAAAAATCACGTATGGAGAGCGACAAGAATTATTAATTGAGCAGATACAATCTGATTGGTTATTAACAGCTATTGAACGAGGAATATACAGCTTTGGTTTTAGATTTTTTCTTGGCATTATTGTTGGATTAATTACAGTATTACACTTAGGCAGCTTGAGTACAGATGATTTAGGAGAGCTGATATCCTTGTTCATTCCTTTAGCAATAGCAGGTATAATATCTTGTCTAAGTTTTCCTATTTTATCAAACTTTATCCCTCAAAATATCTCTAGGTTTATTCCTGGCATTATATCTGGGTTGCTCTATTTTACAATTGCCGCTTTCATGAGCTATCCAATTATTGTAGAGAACCTAGAAGATGAATCATTGAGTGTTGCTTTATCTCCTTTATTCATTGATAGTGTTGCTTTCAGCATTTTTTTAAGCTTGATAGAGACAGAAATAGGTCTAATTGATACTATTGCTATATCCAGAGAAAAAGCCGTAAGATATTCAAAGTTTGGATTGATAGGTTGCCTAATTTATATACTGATACGTCTGCTGTTTACAACTCGGTATGATTTCAGTGACCCAGAACATATATTTGACATTTTTGTTGAGTTACTCATCTTTACAACCCTTCCTGGACTCCTGGGTTTATTAGACAAAGGAGATAACTTAACACAAACTATAATTCCGAACCAAGGTATATGGAAATCCGCTCAAAATGCTGCTATCTTCTTCAGTATATTTTTCCCTATAGGAATGCTATGTAGCTTAAATTATTTAAATTACGCTGATGGAGTTTTTTATGAGGCCATTACTATCGGATTAGCAGTTGGATTAATTGCTGCAATGGCAGGTGGAAAAGGGCCTGTATTTGCCGGAGTGGTTTTAATTCAACACTTCACTTTACGTCTCATTTTCTGGTTGCAAGGCTATATTCCCTGGAACTACGCCCGTTTCCTTGACTATGCAACAGAACGTGTTTTTCTCCGAAAAGTTGGGGGAGGTTATATTTTCATTCACCGAATATTACAAGAACATTTTGCTCAAATGTATTCTCGAACCCATCACTAACTATTACACTGTCATAAATTTAATGAAATCTTTACTAACCTTAATTCTATTAGGATTGGGACTGTTAATAACTCATCCAATTGCAGCCAGTCCACCTCAAACTATCGAAGTTTTATCCTACAATATCTATATGCGTCCGAGGTTTTTGTTTTTCGATGGTCAGGAGATTCGAGCCAGTTTACTCCCAAATAAAATTCAAGGATATGATGTTATTATCTTTCAAGAAGCTTTTGATGATCATGTGCGAAGTAATTTGCTGAATTATCTGCATAATGAATATCCCTATCAAACTAAAATTTTAGGTAGTGATAAAGGAATTAGGCAGGATGGTGGCGTTATTATGGTCAGCAAATGGCCGATTAAAGCACAAGACCAACAATTGTTTGGTAATGTATGTGCTGCTGAAGACTGTCTAGCAGATAAAGGTGTCCTCTATGCTAAAATCAACAAACAAGGTCAGATTTATCATCTATTTGGAACACATATTCAATCCGGAAGAAATAAAAGAACTATCCGTGAACAGCAATTTCATATAATCAAGTCATTGATTGATTCAAAACAAATCCCTAAAGATGAACCTGTTATTGTTGGGGGTGACTTCAATGTTAATCGATTTAGTCAAAGCACTTATGAATCAATGATTACTATTTTAGATGTCACCCGTCCATCTTCAAAAGGTTTACGGTACACTTCTGATGGCAAAATTAATGATTTAAAGGGAAGAGATACCCGCATTTATCTCGATTATGTTTTTTATTCAAATAATCATTTACGTCCAGCAGAAGCATTCAATGAGGTTCGCCTCATCCGTGCCGATCAAGAATGGAAAAAAACAGCAGTAAATTTCAGACAGGATCTTTCAGATCATTATCCTGTCTATGGGTATTTTGAGTTTAAGAAAACTTCTCAAAGAATCATAAACAATATTCTTTAGGATTGGCAATAATATCACCAATGAGTGGAAGAATCACCTGCTCAAAATTGTCAGTGTTAATCTCTAAAGGTATTTGAGGACAGGTATTAGTCTGTCCATCTTTTACAAAGACTACTCCAGCATAAGATTTTAAATCGGATTTTTTGGATAAACCTAGTGAAATTGTTCCACTTAAATAGGGTTCAGCAGACAACACACTGTATTGATAATTTTCCGTTTCAGAAGACAGTGAAAATGGTAAGTCTTCTAACGAATTAGCAAATTGATTGTGAGTCATGTAGTGCTCAAGCTGACGATCTAAGATTGAGCGGATTCTAGTAAAAGCTTCAACTTCTTTGGCTTTATTTACTTGTTTTAAAAATGCAGGCAGTGCAATGGCAGACAAAATTCCAATGATAATAATCGCCACCAGTAATTCAATCAGTGTGAAACCTTGGTCTTTACTGCTCAAGTTCCATTTGTTTGATATAGTCTCTAGAACAGTCTGTTTTTGAGTTTTGGGTAAAATTGATAACCTATTACGAACATTAGAAGACTTAATTTGTGGAAAGACTTTGCTGTGTTTCTTGGTAGACAACATAGTGATTGCATCGGTGACAACTATTACTATTTTTCCTGATTCGGAATCATGTAGTCAATTCTTCACTCCCCACTGGCATGACTAAAAATATAATATTTGATAGTCATGACGCTTATACATATTTCTCAAGTTCCAAAAGATATGTAATTTGTACTTTCTTTAAGCTTGTCGCATTAACCTTACTCTTGGCTCAGAATGTGAGACATCAGTCCCAAAGGCTATACCCTTGGATCATACTCTAGTGTTGCAATTATTGTTGGTCGTTCGCGAAGCGTGGCGTTAGCCGTAGGATTTATGATTGCAGTCTCAGTTGCATTTATTGTGGTCTGAGGCGGATTTATAGTTGCAATTATTGTGGTCTCATGCGCGCCGATGATTGCGGGTCGAGCGACAGATAATTGCAGGTCGCGACAATTAGTTATATCTACTCAATAGTTCTCTGAACGCAATAGTTATATCTACTCAACAGTTCTTTGAACGCAATAGTTATATCTACTCAACAGTTCTCTGAACGCAATAGTTATATCTACTCAACAGTTCTTTGAACGCAATAGTTATATCTACTCAACAGTTCTTTGAACGCAATAGTTATATCTACTCAACAGTTCTTTGAGGGAGTGGAAAATCATTGAACCTCTGTTGCCTCAAAAGAAAAGAACTAAACCTCAACAGGTTAAAAAAAGCGCTTCGGGACAACTTTAATCATTATCGACTCCCAGGCTGTAAAAAATACTTGTAATGCCAGTGTAGAATCCAAGGGTTTTTGTTTTTACAAAGCCACTAACGGCAATTTTACGGCATTTAGTGTTAGATACTCTGGGTTTTCCCGCTTGCTTCGCGTGCTACCCGCAGTGAAACTACGGGTAGCACGCGCTTTTTTTAGTCAAACTGATGCAAGGCTATGGCCTATGAGAGCTTCAAACCCCCAAAACAAAGCTCGCCCAGTTTTGGGGAAATTAAGAAACTCAGACACAAACCTGCTATTTTTCGACGTATACTGGTTCTAAATTCGATAGGGTGAGTTTTTCAGCAAGCCCTATTTAGCTAAAACTTACAATTCTCAACAAATACGTTAAACCCCTGAGAAATCCGGGTTACGTTGCATACTGTGAACCTAGTAAACTAGGGATTTTACAAGCCTACATTGACTTTTGGTACCGTGTGGGTAGTTGGCTTATTTTAAAATCACCGTATATGTTATCTTTCCAGCACCGTCAACAAAAGTGTTTTTATCAAGATAGCCAAAATAGTCATCCCCATTTCGGATAAAAGCTTCTTCGGGACGACCAAATTGATTTCGCTCAAAACCACCATTAAAACCAAATCGTTCAGT